>NZ_JBOBEW010000005.1:0-415618 GCF_050589245.1 Endoryza foliicola
TGATGAGGAGCAAGATATGTATTGCAAGTATGATACATTTATTTTTAACTTTGGAGAGAATTTTGACAGTTGGGCAATAACATCCGTTTTTAGTGGCAAAGCTTGCAAATTTCTCTGGCTGAAAAACCCGAAGATAGACAATGAAATTCTTAATAATATACAATGTTTTGATGTTCCTTATACAGATGTACAAGAAGTTTACCGGCAGTTTTGTAAGTTGATTCCAAACAAATATTGGCCAACATCAATTAAAAAACTTGACTAGAATTAGAATAACAATAGATTTTTAAGCTTCGTAATTAGTCTTTAAACTAATTGAATCAATTTGGTTTGCTAGAATTATTAGGAGGCTAGTAGATATCAATCAAAATTGACTCAGTTTAATTTATACATCCAATGCACTAAAACCGTATGAATTAAAAAGCTAAAGTAGATACTTTCAGCCCTTCAATTATACATCTATTTATTGAAGGAGCTTATCCATACCTCATTTACGTTAAAATCTGAGCTATTTTTGGTTTGCCTTTTTGTAAAAATCCCAATCGATTCAAAATGTTCTAATATACAGTCATTCATATTGGAGTATTTTTTTTCAGGAAATTGGACCATATATGTCTCTAAAAAAACATCCCAACTAAGTGGCGTAATTATTATTTTGTTTTCAGAGGCCGCATCGACTTTGAATATTATTTTAACTTTGTTCCACAATAAGGTACAACCTCTTCCATGATAGCGATATTCAATAAATTCATTATCTATTTTGAGTGATCCATTTTTGGGAAACTTTTTGCCGGCCAAGTTATAAGGAATATCATCTAATTTGTACTTTTCAACCAAGCTTGCCTCAAATATTTTTATATAGCTCACATAAATATGCAGCAAAGAAATAAGTCTATCCATATCAATGTTCTGTTTCAAGTGCTTTATTGAAATTACCCTGAATTATATCGTCCATTTTGTCTTTGAAGGTTTTCAATAGAGCATGGCAACAATACCTCTTTTACAATTAAACAACTTCATCTCCTTGGCAACCATTCAATCCAATTTTAAATGATTATTTAGGAAACTCTAGTAACTTCCAAATAAAACCACCATTATGTTCAAAATCAGGTCCTAAAATCCTGACCGGAATCTTTTTATAGTAGATAACAGAACCTGAATTCCATTTAGCTTTCAAATCAACAAAATAATACTGAACAAATCTTAAACAATTATGCCTTCTAAATCTGATTTCATCTGGCTTTATAAGTTGAATTCCCTTATTATACACAGACTGATAATCATAAACAAAGTAGTTTAGATAAAAATCTGAGCGCGAGTTTGACACAATCGAATCTCCTATTACACGAAATGTTTCTATCGTATCATTTCTAATAATTTTAATATCTTGAATTTTTCCAAACTCGGAAAAATCCACAACTACCTGATAGATTTTTTTGTCTCTTTTACCGTTCTTTTTTTTAACAGAATACACGTTGTACTTTAACTGCCCGGATTCTAACTCATATCTCTTTTGATTTTTTTCTAGAGAGACATTCAGATAGCCATTTTGTTGTGAAAAACAAATGTCACTAAATAGAAGTAAAAAAATGATTAAAGAAAAAATATAAGTCTTCATTTTAATTGTTTTTGGGTATCCAAAAGCCTTTCATTCCTCTCCTAAATGCTCGATAAGACACCCCTTTGTGCTCCTTAATCGTGCCGTTTTCTAAGGTAGTATAGTCTACTGTTCTCTCAGCTTTATTTCTTTTAAACTTTAATAAAACAATGTAATGTATACCTACATTCAGTTCTATGCCTTTTCCAACTTCGACTCTTTCTTTGCTGCCTTGAGGACTATTAGGATCAATGCCTGATTGTGTAATAATCTCATTATCAAAGATAATTGGAGTATAGTTAGACTCCACCGCCTCTTCTAATTTCTTAAGAATTCCATTCCCTTGACCACGATAAATTCTTTGGTTTTCAACCGACATTCCTAACCTATTAAACATATCGTCAATTTCCCATGGCAATGTTCCTGCATTTTTTTGAGTATAGTTAGAAATCAGGTTCTGTCCACTGGCTGAACGATCATTTTCAGAAGCTCTTAAACTATACATTACAATTAAATCAATTGCAAAATTTGTAGTTAAGCCTGTACCATGGTAGTTTGATTGGGTTATTGTCCCAATACTCATATCTATATCAGAAATCCATATTGGTAAGACTAATCCATTTTTTAAAGAACCTTCACGATCAGATTTTCCTGTTGTAACAAGATCCCAAACCATTGTAGCATATCCCATTGGATTATTAATTGCAGCTGCACCTAATGCAGCTAATGGTCCACAATACCAGCCAACTTGATTACATGAACTAATAGTCTTTTGATCATGAACTAAATTCATCATCTTCTCGAGCTGATTGAGCACTTCCGTTCGTGATAAATTACTAACAAGTGTTTTATCATTACCTGTTGAAACTATTTCACTCCGCCAATCATTAATCATTCTTTTTGCTAATTCAAACATTTTTGGCTCAGCCCTTTCTTTACCTTCTAATTCTATAAATCGAATTGGGCTATTCTCAGAAAAAGCATACGGACTATTCCACGGAAAACTCTTTGCGATCGGATCAACACTAAAAAATCTCCCAAGCCGAGGATCTTCTGCGCGAAAATCAAAAATAATTGCGCCGTCGAAAAGATCAATATCTATTTCTTGGTTTTGGAAACCAAAGCGATATGACAAACTACTTGACAGATACTTTCTTTCCGGCATCAACATCCCGAACGGAGGCTACTTTCTAACTCAAAGAGCTACCCTAATATACACTGCTTTTTTGACATAGTAAGCAAGTTTATAATTAAAATAATTATTAATGAAAATTCTAATTGATTCAGAATGATTAACAAGTAAAAGTTAATTTTTGACTTACGATACCTATTAAAGAGTATCTTTTTCCTTTTTTTTGAAATTAAAATGATGTAGCCGTCTATTTAATTGCATAGAATACACTGAAAATTAGGATTATGCGGTGTACGCTTTTTTTCAAAGCAATCTACAATGTAAATGCTTAGTGGGTGGATATTACAGACTTAAGCTCTTGTAAGTTAAAGAATTAATACTAATGTCGAATCCATTCAAGAGAAAGGTTGACTTTCTTTCGATCAAATAGCAATGTTTTAAGGGATAAATGTGCTTCACTTAATATATTAAAAAATAAAAGCATGCGAATTGATCATGTTTAGTCTATCTTTATTGCAATTAGAAATATACTTTTGTAATTATTTTAATTACATATCATCAAACTGATCATTTTAAAGCTTTTATTGGTCATTAACTGGTATTAGTTGGTATTGTACTAAGGGTGATTTTAACATAGCAGGGATTGTTATTTTCCCAGTTCTGTAAGCGTTCTGACTTTATCATAAAGGATTGTTGAGGCTTGCTTTAGTCAGATTGGATCTTTTCTCTCCTTAGTAATTTAGATCTGAAAAATGATCTGGCAAGTTCAAATTAATGAATAGGATGAGATTAATGATCAATATGTTAAATCAAATCGGTATTCTTTTTTGCCATAGTGTATTCGTAAAGAACTTAAATTATAAATGAAAAATTGGTTGTTTTAGAATGGCTTTCCAATAAGAACAATAAAAACTAGGTATGGATTTTGCAAAAAACGTTTTTATTTCTATTTGTATTCCTGCATATAAAAGAGTAGAGTATTTGGAACGTCTACTAGCGTCTATTTCTATTCAGGAATATCGAGATTTTGAAGTAGTAGTATCCGATGACAGCCCTGACAACTCTGTTCAGGAACTTTGTGCAGAGTTTTCGACACAGTTTCCTATTAAGCTGCTTAAAAACGAAAAAGCCTTGGGTACACCTGAAAACTGGAATCATGCAATTAGGCACGCAAGTGGAGAATGGATAAAATTGATGCATGATGACGACTGGTTTTCAACCCCAACTAGCTTGAGAGAATTTGCCAATGCTGCACAGGGAAATCCGGGAGCCATTATTTTTTCCAGCTATAAAAACATATTTCTGGATGAAAATAGAGAAGAAGAAGTGGTGCCCCCAACCAATCGACTTAGATGGGTGCAGCTTGAGCCTGCTACCTTGTTTTCTTCCAATTGTATTGGCCCTCCTAGCGTAATCATGCATCCGGCCTCGTTAGCGATCGAGTATGACCGAACCATTAAATGGGTGGTAGATATCGACTTTTATGTTCGCGCTCTTGAAGGTAGAAAATTAAAACATATTGAATCCTCTCTGATTAATGTAGGAATGAGTCAAGAACAAGTAACAGTTTCTTGTGTACATAATCCAAATGTTGAGATCCCCGAGAATTTCTACATGCTTTCAAAAATTGGGTTCAAAAAAATGGAGAATTGGCTTGTGTACGATGCTTTTTGGCGATTGATTCGAAATTTGAATATAAGATCATTGAGAGAAATTGAACTTACGGGCTATACACAGAGAATACCTGCATCAATCGAGAAAATGATATTGTGGCAAAACAAAATCCCGAGAAGGTTATTACGAATCGGGTTATTGTCTAAAGTGTTTATGTTTTTGAATTTTTTAATGTATCGAAAGCACCAGTGAAAACCCTCTCCATTATATTCGTTAACTACAAAACAGCCGATTTATTAATCGATTGTCTTCACTCCATTTTTCAGTTCAAGAAAACCTGGGAATTGGATATAATTGTTGTTGACAATGATAGTAAGGACGGTGGTAAAGAGCGCGTTCTTACGCTTTTCCCCTTTGTACGTTGGTTTGAAACAGGGTACAATGCCGGGTTTGCCAGAGCGAACAATCTAGGAATAAAGCATGCAAATGGTGAGATCGTTTTGTTGCTTAATACGGATACCATAGTTCACGAAGATGCGGTACAACGCTCAGCTACTCGGTTGTCAGAGTTAGAAGCAGCGGCTGTTGGAGTTCAATTGTTGAACCCTGACGGAAGTCCACAGATATCGGGCAATTATTTCATGACAGGAAGCTTGAACAACTTGCTTCCCTTGCCTTTTTTAGGGCCGCTGCTTCGATGGATGGCATTTCAATTTAAAGTTAAAAAGACGAATATACCGGAAGCAGTTTCGGAAGTAGAAGTTGACTGGATCAATGGGGCCTTTCTGATGGTTACTAGAAAAGCTATTGAGCAAGTTGGACCTTTAGATGAAGACTTTTTTCTTTATGCAGAAGAGGCAGAATGGTGTTCTAGGCTTAGAAAAGCCGGGAAACTGATTGTGTTAGGAGAATTAAACGTAACTCATTTACAAGGTGCTTCCGCCATTGCTACAGTGGGATTGGATGCAAAAGGATACCAGCAGATAACCGGAAAAAAAGGTGGACAAATGATTCTCTCCAATCTTGTTAGAATTAGAAAGCAATACGGCTTGCTCTGGTACTTTTTTCATGTTCTGATATTATTCGGAGAGATTCCTATTTTATTTATAGGAGGTATTCTCGAGTCAATTCTTAAGTTCAATAGATTTAGACAAAGGTTTGGATTTGCCTGTCAATATGCTAAAACAATTGCACTCTTGACTCCATTTTTACTTAAATTGTTTGCAAACAAACCAACCTTTTATAAAGTGATGTAAGCTTTGTATTACAAGAAAATTCATATCATCTATTTCGGTCTTTTGTTCTGTTTTCTGAGTATCATGAGTAAAGCTTACTCTCAGGAGTACAGTTTTACGAATTTAACTTCTAAGAATGGCCTAGCGGGTAATCAGGTATACGCTATGGCGCAGGATTCTTCGGGTTTTATTTGGTTTGGAACAGAATCGGGTTTGAGCAGATTTGATGGATCCAAATTTGTTAATTATACTTCGAAAGATGGTCTTCCCGATAATGAAGTTCTTGCTTTGTTCGTGGATTCTAAAAACCGTTTGTGGATCAGCTATTTTAAGAATGCGATTGCTTATTACAGTAAAGGAAAGTTTTATACCGGTTCCAATGATTCTGTTTTAAGAAAATTAGTGCTAAGGGAAAGTGTAGGCTCCCCCTTTTTAGTACCATTTAAAAGTAGACTGTTTCATTCATTGGTTTCTGTTTTAAAGCCTCTGGGGCGTAGTGGAGCGAAGGCGTAGCCGAAGCGGAACGGAGCCCCAGAGGGCGGCCCATTTGCTCCCTGTAGACTCTGGGTGGTAGGCCTCCCAAGGCATCGTGAGGGCGATTGTTATTGTAATCCTCCATCCATTCTGCTGTCACTTCACGTACTTCATCCAGTTTATCGAACAGGTAGGCGTCTAGCACGCACTCACGGTAGGTTTTATTGAACCTTTCGATATAGGCATTTTGCATTGGCTTGCCGGGCTGTATGTATTTAAATTCAATACCGTTTGCTTCACTCCAGCTTTGAGCCAGTTTCGCTACAAATTCGGGCCCATTGTCCATTCTGATTTTTTGAGGTTTGCCATAGCGGTTGATTAAATGCTTTAGCACCCATATTACCCTGCTGCTTTTCAATGAATAATCGGTTTCAATAAACAACACTTCTCGGTTGTAGTCATCAATTACATTAAACGATCTGAACTTGGTACCATTACTCAACGCATCACTCATAAAGTCGATACTCCATGTATTAGTGAACGCTTCTGGTACTGCTAGTGGCTCTTTAACACGCGCTGGAAGCCGTTTCTTTACCTTGCGACGCAGTGACATGCCTAATTGCTTATAAACCCTGTGCAACCTTTTATGATTTACAATTTCACCGGTATTGCGGATGCGGCCATAGCATTTCCAAAAGCCTTCTAGTGGATTCTTAACTGCCAATTCTTGCAGATAAACACTAATGGCTCGATCGTCTTTTACCGATGTATACACTAAACTACTTCTGCTTGTTTTTAATAACCGACACGCCTTGCCGATGTCTTTTGGACGTTCCTCGCGGAGTTCGCTTATGATCCTCCGTTTATCGCAAGGCTTTAGAGCTTTTTTTCAATCAGATATTTTGCTACATCTAATTCCATGGCCAAATTAGCATACATCTTTTTCAAGCGCGCATTTTCCTCTTCTAGCTCTTTGATTCGCTTGAGTTCTGTAGCTTCCATACCGCCGTAGCGCTGGCGCCATTTGTATAAAGTTGCCTTGCTAATACCATGGTCTCGGCTGAGATCTTCAGCACTCTTTCCATGGTCAAATTCTTTCAAAATGTTCGCAATTTGCGTAGGACTAAATTGACTCTTTTTCATACTTTACGTTTTTAAAGTTAACGCTTTTGTCTACTTTCAAAACGTACTATTTTTGGGGGAGCCTACAAAAGTGTGAATTCTTTTACAGAAGATTCGAATGGGAATATCTATGTATTAGATAATTCAGAATTGAATGTAATATCAAATAATACCGTTGTTACTTACTCGAAAGAGAGTTTGGGTAAAGAGATTTTTGGTGCCGTAGGTAGGAGAAAGAGTGGTGGAGTATGGTTGGGGTATGGCGATGTACTGTATTCTTTAAAGAGTCAAAAGCTAAAACCAGAAAAGAGGTTTTCTTATCCTTCATTTCATTCTGCTTATTCTTCTGTAACTGAAAATGTGCTGGTTTGGAGAAATGAACTCTATAGTCAAACTATTTTTGTTTCTGAAACTAAGAATTTTAAGATTCCTTTTGATTTGAAAGTGTTGAAAACACTTATCGTAAAAGACAGTATCGTAGCAATTTGTAAACGCGACGGGGTCTATTTGTACGATCTAATGGATTCCACGAAAAATAAGCATTTACTGCAAAATCAGTTGATATCTTACGCGTTTATTGATAATGAAAACAATTGGTGGTTTTCGACTCTTGGCAAAGGTGTTTTTAAATTGAATTCTCAGGATTTTTTAAACTACCGAATTCCGCTTAATAGAGAACGGAATTTAAGTGTAACGGCAATTGAGGCGCTTAATAGTACACTAATCTTAGGAACGGATCTTGGGTATCTTTATAAATATCAATTAAGCGATCAGCAGAAAATCGAGTTTAAAAAAGAAGCTGAGAGTGTTATTGAAGTTCAACAACCGGTTAGTAAGATAGTTAAACTCCGCGATGGCAATTATTTAATCGGAACACCGTCAGCGGTTTTTGTTTATGACTCTCTTTTGAATTGTGGTATTTTGAAAGCTTTTGTTGTTGTTAAAGATATCTATGAAGACGAAACAGGTGAATTGCTTTTGGCTACAAGTGCAAACGTAATATCTTTGAAACGACCCAGCTTGATTACGCAAGACACAATCTGGCCAAGCAGAGCCACTGCGATAACAAAAATCAGCAACAGTTACTATATTGGAACTTTAAATGGGCTGCGTAAGGCAACTTATTATTCCGGTAGGTATAAAGAAGATAAGATTAACATTATATCTGACCGTATTTCCAGTTTGAAAAAGGATAGATATGGTGGACTTTGGATTGCTACTCTAGGAAATGGCGTTTTCTATATTAAGAACGACTCTATTATAAAGCATTTTGATACTAAAAATGGTTTAATAAGCAATATCTGCCGAAGCCTTGCAATCGACGAAAGTTCACTATGGATTACTACCGATAAAGGCGTCTCAGAAGTTAATTTAAACGATAAAGACCGAATGGTTTCGTTTGCCGAGTCCAATGGTTTAGCCTCCGAGGAGATCAGCAGTATCACCACTTTCCCAAATCTGAATTTGGTTGCAGCAGGGTCATCTGAGGGGTTCACTGTATTTCGAAATCAGGCTTTTAGTTCGAACTCAAAATGTGTGATGCGAATAATCACATTTCGAGCAAACGATTCTTTGTTGAATTGGTCTGATAGTGTGCGCGTATCATTATCTAATCAATTCAATAATGTGGAATTTGAATATACTGGGATTTCTTTTACTGCTCTCGGAGATGTTAAATACTTCTATCGGCTTATGGGGTTTGATTCTGTATGGAAAGTGACAGATCAAACTGTATTGAACTATACACAGCTACCTTCCGGGAATTATGAGTTTCAAATTAGGGCCCAGAACCGTTTTGGTATAATCAGTGAAACAATCAGTTTGCCATTTTTGATTAGTAAAGGGTTTTGGGAACTCAGTATTGTTCGATTTCTACTCTTGGCTTTATCGGTTTTCTTTATCTATCTAATTGTTCGCTGGAGACTTAACATTCAAGCTAGAAAGAATGCAGAAGTAATGATGGTTCAAAATAAGATCACTGAACTAGAACAACAAGTGTTGAGAACACAAATGAACCCGCATTTTATTTATAATAGTTTGAATTCTATTCAGCAATATGTTATTGATAAAGATGTTATAGGGGCAAATCAATATATTTCTTCGTTCTCTAAGTTGCTCAGAAAAACCTTAGACTTAACCTCTAAAACAAAGATTTCTCTCTACGATGAGCTTTCTTTTCTGGAAAATTATTTGAATTTGGAACGAATGAAGTTTGAAGATGATTTTAAAGTGATTACAAGTGGATTTGACGAACCAGTGCTAAAAGATGTTTGGGTGCCCCCTCTGATTCTACAACCTTTTGCAGAGAACGCAATCAGACATGGGGTGCGCAATAGAAACGATAAGTTAGGTAGGGTTGAAGTTCATGTTAAAAGAGTAAAAGGAGAACTTCAAGTTGTTATCCAAGATAATGGTATTGGGATGAATGCTTCAAGAAGTATTAATGAAACGAAGCAAATGCACCAGTCGAAAGGATTGCTCTTGTCTTTAGACAGGATAAATAATTTTGAGGAGTATTCTAATAAGATCAAGATACATATTGAAGATGCAGATAGTGAAGATAAAATGTATCCAGGTGTACGAATTATATTGTCTGTTTTAATTTAAGGTAATGTCTGATTTTTTAAAAATTGTATTAGTAGACGACGAACCAAAGAATGTTCGTGTGATGCAGGAACTCCTCAGCAATTACTGTGATGGTATTGAAATTGTTGGCACTGCTAATTCGATACAACAAGCTCAGGTTGTTATCCAGTCCACGAATCCGAATCTTGTGTTTCTCGATATTGAAATGCCTTTCGGTAATGCTTTCCAGCTCCTAGAAAAATACAAAAGTCGCGGGTTTGAAGTAGTGTTTATTACTGCTTTTGATGAGTATGCGCTCAAAGCATTTAAGTTTGAGGCAGTAGATTATTTGCTAAAACCCGTTTCTATAATTGAATTGAGGCAAACGCTTGAAAAAGTAAGAAAGAGAATACACTTAAAGCAACTGGATCAAGCTTCAATTGACTCTGAGTCAAAAAGTAAGTCACAACAAGAAATAATAAGTATAAGCAATTCAAAAGGTGGGATCGATATCATACCGCTATCTACTATTAGTAAGATCGAAGCATCAGGAGGTTACTCCGTTATCTATACAACTGATTCTAAAAAGCACCTTAGTAACAAGTCTATAAAGGAGTTTGAAGATAGTTTAGATAGTGAACTGTTCTTTCGGATACATCATTCTTACATTATAAATCGTGCTTGGATTAAAAAATATATAAATGGGAGAGGAGGATTTGTGGAGTGTGTAGATGGAACACAATTAGAAGTTGCAGCTCGAAGAAAGAAAGACTTTTTAACGTGGTTGTCGCCAATTTAAGCTCTTTAGCCTAGTTCTGATAATCAATGTATTGTAGTAGTTGATACACGGTTGATCAACGTTTTTACACACTTGGGGAAGCTTATTTCTTCGATGTACCCAACCGCCCTAATTTCACCTCAGAAATTATTCCTACTTTTTTTACCATTTCCTTTTTGAGTGAATCCCGCATTTAACCGTGCGGGATTGTGCTTATTATGCCTACCACTTTCTTCGCGATGTGACCCCAATAATAGTGTTCATAAAATGAGGCCGGTGTGGTGCCAGTTTCAGGCAAGCTGTTAACAGTTGTTGTCGCAAATAGAGTCCAATTTCCATCTTCTAGTTTTACCAATTGATCTCCGCATACTTCCGCTTCTATTCCCATAGCCCCCAATTGCGTGGAAATTACTTTACAGCCATAGGCAATCGCTTCGATGGCTTTTGTTTTTACCCCTCCACCGGTCATTATTGGATTTAAAAAGATATCTGCTGCTTTGAAGTATTCGGAAATATCATCTACAAAACCGGGATACACAATATTGCTATTCGCATATCCTTTTAATTCTTGGTATCGATCGGGTAAACCCTTTCCGCATATTAAAATTTTATACGGGATCCCGGCTTTTTCCAAAACCGGATTTATTTTTTCCAGTATAACATCCAACGCTTCATAGTTCGAGTTTTGATACAGGGCTCCATTGAAAAGCAGGATTCGATCTTGTTCATCAAATCCATGTCTATGCGCAATGGTCTTTTTGAATTCTTGTTTGCTATTCGGTGCAGCTGCAATTTCTATCCCATAAGTAATGGTATGCGTTTTTTCAGATTTCAACCCAAAGCTATTTACGGCATACGTTCGATCGTCATCGGAAATAAAGAAAACAGTGTCTGCTTGCCTGTACACCCACTTTTCGTACCACTTTAATGCAGGCCACCACTTTCTACCAATCGATCGAGAACGTTGGTATTCGATATTATGAGAATGTACGATCCATTTTGCATTTGTTGCCATCCGCAGCATCCATGCCAACCATCCATAATAGGGGTGTTCAATTATGAAATGTTGAGCTCCTGATTCTTTCAGTAGCTTTTTTACTTTAAAGAAAAGAAACAAATTCCCGTAGCGAGTTCGGCTATTAGGAAATACACGAAGAAATTGATACGTCTTTGCGAGAGTGGTATCATTCCCTTCCGTTCCAATTGCTGTGAGTTCCGCCTCTTGTCCCAAGTATTCATTAAACAAAGCAATGCCCTTTTCTCCGCCCATTTTTGCCGGCAACACCGTGTAAGGAACAATGCTGAATATTTTTACTTTGCTCATTACTTCTCTTTTTTGGGGATTGCTTCTATATAAATAAAAGGTGCCAAATGAGTAGCAAATACAGGTACAATTCCTTGTAAAGCGTTCATTGCTTTTCCCAATAGTCGTTTCAATACCGAGCGGTAATGTGTATCCCAAAAACCCGCTGCAAATAGAACTTGATAGCGTTGAGGAATGAACGTTCTGTATTCGCTGAATGGGATGATGTGTTCAGCCCAAACTCCGTATTCAGGATCGCAGGTATTGGTGCGGTGTATTGAAGGATCGGGAACTGTTTTATTCTGAATAAAAGCTTCTACCGAACTCTTAATATCTGTATAGCTCATGCCACGCGTAGCAACAGCTAAGTGTGACCAAACACCTTCCGATAATTGAGGGAACTGATCTTGTATGAATTTTTTTCTCAATGCCAGATAGGCAGGTTCCCATTTCTTATGCCATCGTGCATGCTTCCAACGACTGGCCGGATTGTTGAAATTGGCAGTAGTGGAAGAGATGATGATCGCATCCGGAGCTCTTTTGTCAATTAGTTCAAAAAAAGATTTTAAACTGTAAATATGCTCAACCACATTTCTTGATAAAATAACATCAACCTTAATTTGATGTTGATCTAAATAATCCAACGTAGTATCAATATCACCAACAACATAGTGATCTACTTGCACGCCTATAGCTTCTGCAATCAATTGAGCACTTTTTTTCCAATCCTCCAAATGATCATTATAAACAACTTTACACCCGATCATTTTTGCTAAACTATAAAGGGTTCCAACACCCGCGCCATAGTCCATTACACAGAGTTCTTCAGGTTTTTTTCCTGAGTGCTGCAGCGCTCTATTTAGCAAATGAGCGCTTGTTTGTATGGAAAAGAACAATCTAGTGAAATGGCTTCCTTTGAAGTATATTAAACAGGCCTCCGGCATACCGAGTTGGTCTACCTGCAAACGGGTAAGCTTTTCATAAAGTAAGCCGGCCTTTTCATTGATTAGCCGGCTTACTTCAGTTGTTGGATTTATAAAGTGGTCCATTTTTTTGTTCTATACGGTTGCTTTTTTTGCATCTTTCCATTCAAAAAAGAGGCAAATCAAAATCAAAATCCAAGATACAATTCCCAAAATCAAACTCAATAGGTCTCCTTTTTTAACACTGTCGGGCTCGAATTTGAATTCAATGGTGTGATTTCCTGCCGGTAAGGAAAGCCCTCTAAAGGCATAGTCAACCCGTGCAATGGGTGTCTCTTTTCCATCTACATAAGCTTTCCAACCGTATGGGTAATAGATTTCACTGAACACCGCAAACTGTGGAGCCGCACTTACACTCGTATATTTTATATAATCGTTTTTGTTTTCAACAAAACTGATTTTGGCAGTGGAATCGAATTGAGGAGTACCTGTAATTTTTGATTTCTCCCTTACATCAACATATACGGTATCCAATGGCTTAATTGAATCCAAGGAACGCATTTCTTCATCGGCATTGTTCACATATTTGATGTTTTTTACCAACCATGCAGCTCCAATATTGTCGGGGTTTGTAATGGCCACCGGTATATTATCACTTGGATTGTTGATGATGAAATACTTTGTGTTTAGCATATTGAACAACTGCATATTGCCCTTCCCAATTTGCTCAGAAATCAAATCTTGGTACAATCCCAGTTTTGCCGGATGGTAACCTCCTACAGAGTTATGGTGGTAAGCACTTCTACTATCGTCAGAGAAGTCATTCTCCCTGTCGAATACACGGTAGTAGCCGGTATCTTGTTTTATTTGCATGTCGGCTCTGTTAGGAGTGAATTTCGACAAGAATTCATCTTCCGGTACATATCTGGCATTGTTCAAATAGCGTAAATCAACTTGTATCAGATCAATAAAACTTACTACTGATAGAATGATCACTGCGGTTGTGGCAGCTAGTTTTTTGCGAATGGTGGCATAAATTAAACCTCCACCAATTACAAAAAAGAACAACATTCTTAACAAGTCTTTTCCAAACAATGCCTTACGATCTTCCGATAAACCATTGAACAAATCGCTGGCAATGGCGGTCACTTGCGCTCTTGCTTGTTCGTTTTGACCTTGAGTGAGCGCTTCCACCATCATTTTCTTACCTTCCACGTCGTTTTCCGAGCGATAGTCACTGGTGAAATACATAGCACAAATAATAAGCGCAAAACCTGCAACAGCAATAGCTGCCGGCTTCAAACGCTTCATTAATTCTCCTTCTTTCCAGTCTTCATAAATTAATGCTTGCAAAGCCAATCCCGCTAACACAGAGAACGTCAGTTGTGGAATTACCATCGCAATACTTGGAGCACGAAATTTATTATAGTAGGGTAAATGATCGAATAGGAAATAGTTAATACTGCTTACATGATAGCCCCAAGCGAGTACCAACCCGAATAGGGTGGCGGCTACCAACCATCCTAAATGCCAAGAACGGACTACAAACAAACCAATCAAGAACAACATCACTACGATCGCCCCAAAATAAACAGGGCCTGAAGTGCCGGAACGTTGTGGTCCCCAATAAGAGGAAAGAAATTGATAGAAATACTGTTGAGCATTCTGAGGTAATCCCGATTCTTGCAAAACACTGATTGCTTTTGATTGGTCGCCCAATTCACCAGGGCCACTGCTGCCGCCCTTCAATTCAGGAAGTGCAATGGTGAGCGTTTCATCAATGCCATAACTCCAACGAAACGCGTACTCTTTGTCGAGTCCACCTTTGGTTTTATCGTCTTTGGGTTTGTTAATGGTGAGTTCAGATCTTCCGCCTCTCATGGTTTCTTTGGCATACTCGTTCATGGGAATGAGCATGATGGCATAAGAGCCTGCGCTGATACCCGCCGCTACCAAACCATAAGCAGCAGTTTTTCCCAAAGCCACAAATTGCTTTTCCTTGATTGCTTTGATTGCAAATGCGATAGCCGCAATGGCGATGGTGATAAGGGTATAATAAACAATTTGGATGTGATTTTGATAGAAGAGGAGCGTACTAAATACTAAGGTAGTGATGAAGCCCCAACGGTATTTCCCTTGTGTTAGTAAGATGAACCCTGCTAATACAGCCGGTGCATATCCCATTGAAGAGAACTTCGTTGTATGGCCTACTGCCACTAATATGGCATTGTAAGAGGCAAAGGAATAAGCCAAGGCTGCAAAAACGGCTACCCAGGGTTTCATCTTTAGTACATTTCCTAAAATGTAGAAACAAAGGCAGCTCAAAAAGAACAAACTTGCCGGTGAAGCGAGTCCTAACTTGAACACGAAATCTAACCAAGCAATGCCAAAATTGTATTTGCTTTCAAATGCTACTTGATAAGCAGGCATACCACTGAACAAGCTATTGGTCCAATACGGAAAATGACCGTATTTCTCTTTGAACTCGAAGGATTGTTGCGCCATCCCTTTCCAACCCAATACGTCGTGTTGATTTACCACCATTCCCTTGAATGCCGGCAAACAATAGAACATGGCAATCACAAAGAAAATCGCAATCGCAATCACATGTGGCTGAGATTTCTGCCAAAGATTTTTCATCATAAATCAATAATAATTAAATAGATGGGCAAAATAATGCAATTTTACAGCACAAGGGTATGAGAAACCTATTATTTTTCTTCAGACTGACCGTAATTGTTAATGGCTGCTTCATCCTAAGCGCCTTGCATGAGTACTTTCATTGGACCTTTATTCGCGACATTACTCCCACCTTTCTCGTTTTGGGGCTGGGCATCGGTGTCTTTTTAAACGCCGCCGCAAACATTATAAGCGCCGTTTTGTTGTTGAGTCGATATTCTCAAAAGAACTTGATTCCCAAATGGATGATATTCTTTAACTTTCTGGTTCTCATTGCTCAACTAATCTATTTGTTTTCATGATTCATAATATTATCAAAGACAAGCCAACCCGTTTGTTCATCATTTTGGGAGGGTTTTTTATTGCCAATGCCTTGATCGCTGAAATTATTGGAGTGAAGCTTTTTTCGCTGGAACAAACAGTTGGAATTACTCCCGCTAATTTCACTTTACTGGGTGAGTCGGGACTAGGTTTTACCCTTACTGTTGGGGTGCTTCCTTGGCCGGTAGTGTTTATTATGACAGATATTATAAATGAGTACTACGGTGTAAAAGGGGTGCGCTTTCTTTCAATCATAACTGCCTGTCTCATAGCTTTTGCCTTTCTAGTATTCTATCTCGCTATTCACACTCATCCCGATGATTTCTGGAAAGGTTCTCAAGCCAAAAATGGGGTTCCTGATATGCAGGCTGCGTATACTCAAATTTTAGGACAAGGCATGAATATCATTGTCGCTTCTTTAACTGCCTTCCTAATAGGTCAATTAACTGATGCCTTGGTTTTCAAAAAAATCAAATTGATAACAGGAGAGAAGTCTATTTGGATGAGAGCAACCGTCTCTACTTTGTTTAGCCAATTGGTGGATACCGTTGTGGTGAGCTATATGTATTTGTATTTCTCACTTCATTTTTCCTTTGCCCGCGTAACAGCTATAGCTATTACAGGCTATTCCTACAAGTTCATAGTAGCCATCTTGTGCACCCCGTTAATTTATCTCGTTCATATTTTTATTGAGAAATATCTGGGCAAAGACACAGCGGCTAAAATGAAGGAAGCAGCTTTGAAATCGTCTTAATCAATTTGCAAGTGCGTTTCTTTTAGTCTCCTGCCTTCTCGGATGCTGCGGAGCGATACACGTATTGCTATAAAGTATGATAATAAAGCGCCCAATACTAGCAATCCTTCTGAAACATATCGAGTAACTTCTTTACTTTCTAATAGGAACAAGAAGTAATCGTAACATCCGTGAAATAGTATGGCCAATAGCAAACCTTTCAAAAAGTGTTGTAGTGGTTGGGTTGAGAATTTTGCTAAGCCAATATGAAATCCCATGATCACTCCAAAACTGGCATGTGCGGGAACAGAGAGGAACATGCGAAGAATAGCCGTTGCAAATCCATGTTGCATCACATATCCAATGTTTTCAACGGTCGCAAATCCCATACTTACAATTACCGAATAAACAATTCCATCAAAGGGTTCGTTGAATGCGGGTTTTCGAAAGGCAAAATAGCGAACCATAATAAATTTTGATAGCTCCTCACTAAAAGCCACCATGGCAAAGGCCTGAAAAGCATAGTAACTCCAACTTTTTTCGGCAAATAAGCCATCAAATTTTTCCGGAACAACTATTTGAAAGAGAAGTGGGGGAATAACACTCAGCGCACCTAAAAAAAAGGAGGCGAGTAAATAGCGCCAAGGTTCTTTATCATAACTGTCCTTAAAGTATATGAACAGCACGATCGCGATTCCTGGTGCAATAGCCAATCCAAGTAGTAGCATTACTAAAAATAAAAAATCCCGGTCAAAGACCGGGATTAAATTATGGGAAAAACAGGAATTACAATCCCATTTTAGCTTTCAAATTGGTATCAATTGCATCCAAGAACTCCTCGGTATACAAGAAATGTTCACCGTGGTTTACTTTATTGCCGTGGATACAAACAGCCAAGTCTTTGGTCATTTTTCCTGACTCAACGGTTTCGATACAAACAGCTTCCAATGCATCACAGAATTTGATCAATTCTTGGTTGCCGTCTAATTTACCGCGGAATGCCAAACCTCTGGTCCATGCGAAAATTGACGCGATTGGGTTGGTAGAAGTTGGTTTTCCTTTTTGATGATCGCGGTAGTGACGAGTAACTGTTCCGTGAGCCGCTTCAGCTTCCATGGTTTTTCCATCAGGAGTAACCAATACTGATGTCATCAATCCCAATGATCCAAAACCTTGAGCAACGGTATCACTTTGAACGTCGCCATCATAATTCTTACAAGCCCAAACGAACTTACCGTTCCATTTTAAAGCACTGGCAACCATGTCATCGATCAAACGATGCTCGTAAGTAATGCCGGCGGCTTCGTAGGCAGCTTTGAATTCATTTTGATAGATCTCTTCAAAAATATCTTTGAATCGACCATCGTATTTTTTGAGGATCGTGTTTTTGGTACTCATGTACAAAGGCCATCCTTTTTGCAAAGCCATGTTGAAACAGCTTCTTGCAAAACCTCTAATACTTTCTTCAGTATTGTACATGCTCAATGCAACACCGGCGCCTTTGAATTGAAATACTTCGTGCTCAATCACCTGACCGTCTTCCCCTTCAAATTTGATGGTTAATTTTCCTTTTCCAGGAACCACAAAGTCTGTAGCGCGGTATTGGTCTCCAAAAGCGTGACGGCCAACGATGATTGGGCTATCCCAATTCGTAACCAAGCGGGGAATATTCTGAATTACGATGGGCTCACGGAAAACAGTTCCATCTAAAATATTGCGGATGGTTCCATTCGGACTCTTCCACATTTGCTTCAAATTGAACTCTTTTACACGGGCTTCATCGGGAGTAATGGTAGCACATTTGATACCTACTCCATATTGCTTAATTGCGTTCGCAGCGTCTACGGTAACTTGGTCATTGGTTTGATCGCGGTATTCTACCCCCAAATCGTAGTATTTGATATCCAATTCCAAATAGGGGAGAATCAGCTTGTCTTTGATAAATTTCCAGATAATTCTGGTCATTTCATCGCCATCCAGTTCTACTACCGGATTGGCAACTTTGATTTTGTTTGCCATGTGTTTGCGGGTTTATCAATTTTAGGTTTGCAAACCTACTGTAAATCAAGCTAAATCCAAAAGTCAATTATCCCCCACACCCGCTATTTATTAACTACTTCAAGTTTCATTTCAGAAACTTCTTAAAAAAATTTAAATTGCAAGAGTGATCAATGAAACAAAAGCCTTTTTCGGTCAATACATCAAATTGCTACCGCAAGATGAAGCCTATTTAGTTGAACTGATGCAAGTAAAGCAGTTCGATAAAAAGGTGATTTTGACGCAGTTGGGTGATATTGAAACAAATGTCTACTTCGTTTTTAAAGGACTGCTGAAGAAGTATTTCTATAGCGGTAAAGACGAAATTGTTGCACATATAAGCCGTGAAGGGCAGTTATTGACATCTGAAACCTCCCTATTTCAAAATATTCCGTCGAAGTATATCCTGGAAACAATCGAGCCTTCCACTCTTATCGTATTTAGCAAACAAGGGTTGGAAAACCTGTTCTCAAAAGATAAACGTTGGGAGCGGGCAGGACGGTTGCTCATTAGCGATGTGCTGGTTCGGAAAGAATACTGGTTGCTCAATCACATTCTCTATACCCCTAGAGAGCGGTTTTTTAACTACGTGAGAGAATACCCTGACCTATTAAACCGAGTTCCGCAGAAGTTATTGGCTTCCCATTTAAACATTAAACCTGAGACCTTTAGTAGACTGAAACAATTGATTTAGTAAGTTAAACTTTTAGGTATTATGACAACGGTTCGCGTGTTAAGCAGCGAGGAACTGGCTATTGCTGTCGGTGCTATTCAGCGCTTGGTGGATATTGAAGTGCCTCTAGCAGAGGTCCTCATCAAATATTGCATAGTTAGGGAGTTTAAAAAGAAGACCATCCTCGTTGACGTTGGTGGCATGGAGAACTATGTAAATATTGTTATTAAGGGATTAGTTAGAAAATTCGCACGAAAGGGTAAAAGCGAGTTTACACTTCAATTAGCAACGGAAGGGCATCTAATTCATTCCGAAATTGCATTTATAAAACAAATTCCATCACCGGTAGTTATTGAATGTATAGAGCCTACCGTAATGCTTTCACTAGGGTACACACAAATGATCAAAGCACTTGACTCAGTTGTGGGGGGAGAACGCATGGCACGTCAAATTATGCAGCTAATGTTTGCAAAAAAAGATGATCGGATGTACAAATTGCTGCAACAAACTCCAAAAGAACGGTTCCTCGATTTTATTGAAAACAATTCTCATTTACTTCAGCGCGTTCCGCAGAAATACCTCGCTTCCTATCTGAATATTAAACCTGAAACGTTTAGCAGAATGAAGCACTTGGTAAAGCGAAAAAGCTAACTATTGCTTGCTTTCAATATTTTTATAAATACACAATTAACACAGGTATCGTTAACTCATGACGAACGGAATTGATCGTTTCTCCATAGATCCAATCTTTGATACCGGCATGACCGTGCGCTCCAATAACCAGTAAATCGGCTTCGCTGTTTTTTACCAAGCGTACTATTTCTTTGGTACGCAAATGATACCCCAAGGCACCATCAGCCTTTATTCCGCTGTTTCGTAAATCATTAATGTATTTATGCAATTGCATATTGTCGGCCCTGGTCTCCATATCATCACTGAACTGACCTAAATAGCCGGCAGAAACGCTTTCCACAACATGGATCAAATAATATTCGGTTTCTTCTCGACCTTGTCCAATGGCATGTGCTAAAATCTTCTGATCATTTGCACTGAAATCGAGCGCTACTGCAATTTTCTTGTATTGAGGAACTTGAAACTCCGGACTAATGGACTGCAATTTGTGAATGCCTTGCGATTTTCGTTGTTTGTTTTTAAAGAAAGGAACAAATGTGATGTAAAAAAGTAGTCCACTAAATATGAAAAGGATGACACCAATCAGAATTTTCCAGAATAGATATCCTTCACTCGCATAAAACCCGGTCACTTCATTGATCACCATCTTAATATTCAAGATCACTAGGATGGCTGCTATTAGCCAAGCCGCAATTTTCGTTGGAACTTTAATAGCAAAGCTGCCCATTTTCGATTTGTCACTTACAAAGTGAATCAAAGGAATAATTGCAAAGCCCAATTGTAAACTAAGGATCACTTGACTTAAAATGAGCAAGCTATCTACCTCATTTTCGCCAAAAACATAGATAACGATGATGGCCGGAGCAATCGCTAAAATGCGCGTGAGCAATCGTCTGATCCAAGGATTGATCCGCAATTGCAAGTAACCTTCCATTACAATTTGTCCTGCCAATGTTCCGGTTACCGTAGAGCTTTGTCCGGCAGCAATTAATGCAATGGCGAACAAGGCCGGCGCCAGATTCGTACCAAGCAATTCATTCAATAAGTTGTGCGCATCTTTTAATGCGGCAACCTCGGTTCTTCCGCTTTCAAAAAACACTTTGGCCGCTAGAATTAAAATGGCTGCATTTACTAAGAAAGCTATATTAAGTGCAATGGCCGAATCCAGAAAATTCCATTTCAAGGCTTGCTTGATACCTGCATCACTTTTATTGATTTTTCTTGTTTGCACCAAGGCAGAATGTAAATACAGATTGTGCGGCATAACGGTGGCACCTATTATTCCAATTGCGATATACAATGCTTCATCGTTTGGAATTTTGGGAATAAAGCCTCCGGCAATGGCACCAACACTTGGTTTTGCAAGAATTATTTCAATTAAGAACGAAAGTCCTACAATTGATACCAGCCCAATGATAAAGGCTTCCATTTTTCGAATACCCAAACGTTGTAGGAACAATAGTAATAGGGTATCTAATACCGTTATGGCTACTCCCCAGATCAATGGTAGGCCGGTAAGCAAATGAATGCCAATGGCCATTCCCAGTACTTCGGCTAAGTCGGTAGCGGCAATGGCAATTTCTGCCAATACATAAAGCAAGAAATTGATCTGCTTAGGAAAAGCCTCGTGGTTGGCCTGTGCCAAATCCCTGCCTTGTACGATCCCTAAACGTGTAGCTAAACTCTGCAGCAGTAGCGCCATTAAATTACTCATCAACAGCACCCATATCAGGGTGTAGCCAAACTTACTTCCACCCGCTAAATCAGTGGCCCAGTTGCCGGGGTCCATGTATCCAACGCTCACTAAATAGGCCGGACCAAAAAATGCCAATACCTTCCGCCAGCCTGTTTTCTTGGCACTAACATCAACACTTTCGTGTACTTCACTTAGGGAACTATGGTTGTGCGTTCTGCTCATAATTTTCTATTGATCGTATCGTACGAAAATATTTTTAGCTACAGGCTCGCTAAGCGTAATAACGGGCGATTGTTTCAATTTTAGCTCCATCGATTGGTCGAAACTGAATTTGCGCGTTATTTCCAAACGCGTGCCAATGGCAATTTGCTTGTGGTTGAGAAGCTCCAACATTTCTTGCGATTGATCACCAATACCACTTACTATTGCCGGAGTATTTTCGGGCAACAGGCTCAAAGGAACTTGCATTATTTCGATCAGCTTCCCATTCTTGTCGGGAATAGGATCACCGTGTGGATCGGTTTTGGGAAAGCCTAAAAATTCATCCAAGCGATCGATCAATCGAACACTACTAATATGTTCCAATTCTTCTGCAATTTCATGCACTTCATCCCAACCGAATTGCAATTTCTCCACTAGGAAATACTCCCACAAGCGGTGTTTGCGGATGATCTGTAGGGCCACTTTCTTTCCTTCCGATGATAATTTGAAACCCTTGTAACGCTCATAATTCAACAGTTTCTGTTGCTTTAGTTTTTTGAGCATATCGGTAACGGAGGCCGGCTTGGTTTGAAGGGCAGCCGCCAGTTCATTGGTGGTTACCAAACCATCCGATTCTTGCAGGTGAAATATTGCCTTAATGTGGTTCTCCTTACTGGATGAATATTGCATGTATCTAAAATAATATTTAGACAAATCTAAAAAAAATAATAAACTTCACAAATAAAGTTTTCCAATCATGTTTTTAATCATTACTTTAGCCACCAACACCTCTACTGCATGAAAAAGATTGTTTTCTATGTTTTCATTCCTTTGGTATTGCTGGCCTGTAGAAGCAAGGTGAAATCGATGAAAGGGGATGAGGAAGTAAAACCTAGTGAGTTTATTGAATTCTTTCCTGAGCAAAAATTTCCGCTGAAAATAGCCGATACTTCTTTGGTAAAATTTAGTAAAGACAGTTTAATAGTAGCCTATAAAGTTGCCAAGCAATTCATACCTGATACGGTGTTTACAAAGTATTTTGGAAAGAGCAATAAATTGAAAATTTACGCCATGGGCAGGGTACGGGAAAAAAGCAAGGAGCACTACCTGCTAATGAAAGTTGCCAATGGTAAAAAGCAAGTTGGATACCTTTTGATTTTTAATGAAAAAGATCAGTTCAAGTCTTCCATGCCACTAGTAACAAGCGGGTTTGAGAACTTTGCAGCTTCTTCCGGATCAGTGGATGCCAAATTTCAGATCGCAACGGTAAAAGAATTCAAGCCGGGTACCAATATTAGTTATAAGAGAAATATTTATATCTATAATGCTGAAGCGCAGAACTTTACACTGATTATGACGGAGCCTAATGAAGACATCATTGAAGAAGTCATCAATCCAATTGATACCTTACCGTCGAAGCAAAAAATTTCTGGTAACTACATAAAGAATAAGCGCAACTTTATTTCGTTTAGAGATGGGAAAAAAGCAACAGAGTTTTTGTTTTTTGTGCATTTCGAAAAAGAGAACGCGTCTTGTGTAGGCGAATTAAAAGGCATCGCTCGACAAACCAATAAAAATACGCTCCAATATCAGGAACCCGGCAATACTTGTGCGTTAGAATTCAAATTTGAAGGCAACGAAGTAACCATGAAAGAAACCGGTGGATGTGGGGCGTATAGAGATATCAAGTGTTTCTTCGAAGGATCTTATCCCAAGAAAGCTGAGCCAAAACCTGCTCGAAAAAAGCGTTCCTAAGAAAAAGAAATGCACCGAAAACGTTTGCAGTAGCCAGAATCGCTCCGAACTTCATCGATACAGACTGTGAGGCTTTGGATTTCAATTAATTCTGTTATATTGCGGACTGTTTGTGTAGTATTTACACATCAATTTTTGAACCCTTGCTTGCTGCCATATTAATAACTATTGTTTGATAACTATGAGTTTTAACAACTACAGGGTACCCTACACACCCGACGACCGTTATGCGAAGAAAGTAGCTTACTTTTCAATGGAGTTTGCTGTTCATCAACCCTTGAAGATTTACAGCGGTGGACTTGGTTTTCTTTCCGGTTCCCACTTGAGAAGTGCATATGAGTTGAAACAGAACCTGATTGGTATCGGTATTTTATGGAAATACGGTTACTATGATCAGGCGAGAAACCAGGATCAAACATTACAGGTAACCTGGATGGAGAAGCAGTACAGCTTTTTGGAAGATACCGGTATCAAGTTTCAAATCACCATTCACGACCATCCGGTTTGGGTAAAAGCATATTATTTGAATCCGGAAACCTTCAAATCGGCTCCGCTTTTCTTGTTAAGTACCGATTTGCCTGAGAACGATTACGTGTCTCAAACCATTACCCATCGTTTGTACGACGCCAATGTAGCTACCAAAGTTGCTCAATTCATTTTGTTGGGTGTTGGTGGTGCGAAATTGATGGATGAAATTGGCTTCAATCCTGAATTGTATCATTTGAACGAAGCGCACGGCGTATCTGCTGCGTTTTATCTCTATAAGAAATTTGGCAACACTGAAGATGTAAAGAAGCGTTTGGTATTTACCACGCACACGCCTGAAGAAGCAGGAAATGAAAAGCACGACATGCATTTGTGTCACAAAATGAGTTATTTCTGTGGCCTAAGTGTAGATGAAGTGCGCCGCTTAACAGGCATGGAAGGAGATCAATTCAATCACTCTCTAGCTGCGTTACGCTTTGCACGCTTGGCCAATGGAGTTTCTCAATTGCACGGTGTAGTATCACGCCAAATGTGGGCAAAGTATGACAATATCTGT
Organism: Endoryza foliicola; assembly: GCF_050589245.1. Classification (NCBI taxonomy): domain Bacteria; kingdom Pseudomonadati; phylum Bacteroidota; class Chitinophagia; order Chitinophagales; family Chitinophagaceae; genus Endoryza; species Endoryza foliicola. The sequence goes on from NZ_JBOBEW010000005.1 coordinate 24,514, forward strand.
CCGATCATTTCCATCACCAATTCTCAAAACTGGCGTTACTGGGCCGACAAGCAATTGTACCGTGCCAGCGATGAAGGCAATGATGCGTGGTGGGACGACCGTAAGAAATATTTGAAAAAGCGCGCTTTTGAAATTGTAGCGGATCAAACCGGTAAAGTATACGACCCGAATGTGTTTACCATTGTTTGGGCACGTCGTTTCGCCGGTTATAAAAGAGCCGAACTCATTACTAGAGACCGTGAGCGTTTCAACAAATTGATGAGCAATACGAAGTATCCCATTCAAATTATTTGGGCAGGAAAACCTTACCCAATGGACTATCCTGCTATCAATGATTTCAACAACCTGGTTCACTTGAGTAAGAATTACAAGAATGTATCTGTGTTGGTTGGTTATGAATTAGGACTTTCAAAGCGATTGAAACAAGCTGCCGACTTATGGTTGAATAATCCTCGCGTACCCCGCGAAGCTTCGGGAACCAGTGGAATGACCGCTTGCATGAACGGTGCTGTGAACTTCTCTACTGACGATGGATGGATTCCTGAGTTTGTGAATCATGGCAACAATGGATTTGTGATTCCTAAGGCAGACTATGATCGCATGAATACTTCTGAACAAGATGAATACGATTTGAACAAATTGTATGAAATTTTGGAGAAAGAAATTCTTCCGCTCTATTATGACAACTATGATACTTGGCGCCAAGTGGCTAAGAACGGTATGCGTGATGTTCGTTTCCGTTTCGATGCTGGTAGAATGGCGGAAGAGTATTATGAGTTGCTTTATAAGTAATAAGGTTTAAGTTATTAGTTTTAAGTGGGGCTTCGAAAGAAGCCCTTTTTTTGTAAGAAACAGAAGATGATTAATAATTAAGAAGTAATAATTAATAATGGAACAGCCTGGGTAATTAATAATTAATAAGTAATAATTAATAATTAAACGGCCGGCAGTCAGGTTGATAGAAAAGCGGAGGCTAATCTGTGGGAATCTGTAATAATTTGTGTGAATCGGTGGTCAAAAAAAGCCTAATACCTAAAGCCTAACCCCCCAAAGCCTAGCGCCTAAAGCCTAATACCTAAAGCCTAACGCCCAAAGCCTAACACCTAACACCAAATCCCCACCCCCTCCATATGTAATTCCCCCACACATTGCATCCAGTTCCAAAATAACTGTATGACGGTATCATTACTACTGGCAGGAGTGCTTCATTTTGCGACACCTACCGATACTACGCGACTTACGGCAAACTTAGAATCTGTAACAGTGTACCAAGCAGGAGCCGTGCTGGAACATAAAATGAATGCACCAATCAAAAAGGGAGATCAAACCATTGTTATCACCGGATTGAGTAATGAATTGGAAGAAGCTTCTGTGAAACTGAGCCTGCCAAAGTCGGTCTCAATTAAGTCGGTTCGTTTCTTAAAAGAAACTTTGAAAGAGGCAAGCCCCAACCCCTTACAATTAAAAAAGATTGAAGACTCATTGGCCTATACTGCCATCATGAGTCGTGTAATTCGCGAACAATTAGATATTTTAAAAGAGAATAAACCTCTAAGTGGGCAGCAAGTTACTACGGCGGAGCTCAACTTGTGGATGAATTTACATCGTTCCAAATTACTCGATTTAGAGTTGGAACTGGCTTATTGGAAAGCGAGAGGAACCTATTGGTCGGATAAAAAGACAACCCTTCTAGAGGAAGCAAAAGAAGGGGAAGGAGCTATTAAAAAAGGATTGGGAAAATTGATTTTTTCAATTGATGCTAACGAGGCAACCACACAACAATTGACGCTTTCCTATTTTACTAAACTTGCAAGCTGGGTTCCGTCTTATGAAGTAAAAGCCAATGGAACCGATAGTGCTTTGTTAATGCACTATCAGGCTCGATTGTTTCAATCTTCAGGTTTCGATTGGAAGAATGTAAAACTTAGCATATCAACGGCCATGGGGCTAAGTTTTAATCAAGCGCCCACTCCGCATCCTTGGATGCTTTCTTACTACAAACCGAAACAAGATATTACAGGAGCTTTGAGTGGTAGAGTAGCAGGTGTTGCAATTTCGAGTGGATATGCATTGCCTGGAAACTCAACCGAAGTAAAGTTGCGCGGTATCGGCTCTTTCAACTCTTCTAACCCACCTTTGTATGTGGTTGATGGTGTGGTGGTATCGTCAATCGATCATTTGAATCCCAATCAAGTAGTAAAGGTTGATGTACTAAAAGAAAACGCAGCCAGTTCCATTTATGGTAGTAGGGCAGCCAATGGCGCAGTATTGATTACCACCGCAGGCTCTAAACTTGTAAATGGTGTGTGGGAGCAATCGGCAGTTGCCGCTGTATTTCACTTGAATGGCAATTCTACCGTTTTGAGTGACCAAGATGAACAACAATTCAAATTGGAAGAGCTCTCTTTACCTGTTAATTACAAGTATACTGCGGTTCCTTACGAGTCTTTAGAAACCTACCTTGTGGCATCTGTTACAGATTTCAATTCTTACAATTTACTTCCGGGTTTGGCTAGTTTGGTATATGACGGAACTTATATGGGGAAAACACCTTTGAATAATTTTATTGTAAATGATAGTTTGAATTTAAGCTTGGGAGTAGATCCTACTATCGTAATCGAAAAGAAAATGATCAAAGAGTATTCCAGTACTTCATTTATTGGTAATTCAAAGAAGAGAACAATCACATACGAGTATCAAATAAAAAACAACAAGAGCAAAACTATTCAATTGGAATTGAATGATCGAATACCCGTTTCCGTTATTGATGAGATTCAAGTTGAAGCCATTCAAGTTTCTAATGCGGATTACGACAAAGAGTCGGGATTGCTAAAGTGGAATTTGAGTTTAGCCGCTGGGACCTCCGTTACCGTTAGAATTTCGTACATGGTGAAACATCCTAAGAATCAACAAGTTGCGCTATAAAAGGACGACAGGTACTACCGGTCGTCACTGATTTATTTTGCGGATATCGGCGAATTCCTATCTTTGGTCTTCAATTATTTCCTTTATGGAATCTGACCATCATACGCACCAACAATGGTGCACTTCTAATCAAGACCTAATCAGGTTTACGATTTACAATACTTCTCCTCCCCGTATTTAGCAATACTAGTTCTGCCCAACGGTGGTTGATAACTTATTGCCCCGTTAAACCGAATTACGGTAACCTATCCGTATGTTTAATATATAAACATAACGGACAGTACTAATCTTTTTATACATCTATAACCATAAACCAAAATCAAAATGGAATCTGAATCAAATGTTCTCTATTGGATACTCGTAATTGGAGTACCGTTGCTCGCTTTGCTTTTTTATAAGTTCATATTGCGCGTATTCTTTGGACTTGTAATTGTTCCCGAAGACCGAATTGGTCTGGTAACAAAAAAGTTCGTCTTATTTGGTAAACAAGAATTGCCGGAAGGTCGCATCATCGCAACTTCAGGTGAAGCGGGCTTCCAAGCCCAAACCTTGCCTCCGGGTGTGTATTTCTGGAAGTGGATCTGGCAGTATGAAATCAATTTCCAGCCCTTCACTGTAATCCCAACCGGAAAAATTGGTTTGTTATTGGCGAAAGACGGTTCTGAATTAAAAACAGGGCTGATCCTTGCGCGTAAAGTGGATTGCGACTCGTTCCAAGATGCAGAAGCATTCTTAAGAAATGGAGGTGCCAAAGGTCGTCAAACCGGTATCATACCTCCGGGTTCGTACCGTATCAACACCCATTTGTTTGAATTGGAAATTGTTGATATGACCAATATACCTGAAAATGCAGTGGGTATTGTTACCACATTGGAAGGTAAGCCTTTGGAAGAAGGACAAATTGCCGGACGTGTAATTGATGCCCATAATAAGTTCCAGGATGTGGACACTTTCTTAGCCAGTGGTGGTTACAAAGGTTTGCAAGAACAAGTGATCCTAGCAGGTTCTTATTTCTTGAACCCTTGGTTTGCTAAAGTAGAAATGGTTCGAATGACTGAGATTCCAATCGGTCATGTTGGGGTCGTTATCTCATATGTTGGACCTGAAGGTATTGATACATCCGGTGCCGAGTTTAAACACGGTAACATTGTTACAAGAGGCCAGAAAGGTGTTTGGGCTGAAGCTTTAGGACCCGGGAAATATCCGATCAACCCATATATCATGAAAGTAGAATTGGTTCCTACTACCAACCTCGTTTTGAACTGGGCAAGTGCGAGAAGTGAATCGCATCAGTTGGATAAGAACTTGTCGACTATTACAGTACGTAGCCGCGACGGTTTTACTTTCAACCTCGACGTATCGCAGATCATTCACATTCCAACTACGGAAGCACCGAAGGTGATCGCGCGATTCGGTAATATGGCAAACCTCGTTACGCAAGTATTGGAACCAACTATTGGTAACTATTTCCGTAACAGTGCGCAGGATGCGGAAATGATCGACTTCTTGAAGAGTCGTAAAGAACGTCAAGAATCGGCTAGAAGTCATATCGGAAGAGTATTGGAACAATACAACGTATATGGTGTAGACACTTTGATCGGTGACATCGTGCCTCCTGAAAGCTTGATGAAAACCCTGACCGATCGTAAGTTGGCAGAAGAACAGAAAGTAACTTATGAAACACAGATGAAGGCTCAGGAAACCCGTCAGGCTTTGGAAAAAGAAACGGCTATCGCTGAGATTCAAAAAGAGATCGTAAAAGCTGATCAAGGTGTATTGATCGCTGAACGCATCGCCGATGCTTCCGTGAAAAAAGCTACCGGTGACGCGAATGGAGTACGTATCCAGGCGAATGCCGATGCCGATCGTTTGAAGCTATTGGCAAGTGGTGAGGCGGAAAAAGTACGTCAATTGGCAAAAGCTGAGGCGGAAAGAACTGAATGGTTGGCTAAAGCGGAAGCTGAGAAAATTACCTTGACTGGTAATGCGGAAGCGGAAAAAATCTTGGCAATCGGTAAATCGAACGCGGAATCGTATCGATTGAGTGTAGAAGCGATGGGTGGTTCCAACTTTACACAATTGAAGGTAATGGAGTCTATCGCAAAAGACAAAGTGAAGATCATGCCTGATATCTTAATTGGTGGAGGCGGTGACGCTGCAAACGGGTCTATTAGCGGGCTGTTAGGGCTTCAATTGCTGGAACAGTTGAAACACCCTAAAAAGGAAGAGGGCGGACACACGCCTTCTTAATCCCCGTCTTTGAATCAAACCTTATCATAAAAGCTACGGCCTCATCTTTTGATGGGGCTGTTCTTTTTTCCCCCTTCGTTTTTTTAAGCCCCTGTTTTTAACTAATTTACTTGCAAAATTGAACTGTGAATAAAGCCGCTTGGAAATTACTTCAACCCATATTTATCCTGCATGCCATTATTATCATTGGTATTGTTGGCTATATGTGGATTGAGAAATTCAATTTTATTGAGGCAATTTACATGACTACCATTTCGGTAACAACAGCCGGTTTTACAGAAGTAAGACCACTCACTGATAATGGTCGAATATTCACCATTTTCTTATTAATTTTTAGTTGGGGTTCGTTTGCATTTGCATTGACCCGAATAACACAATACATCATTAGCGGTGAAATCAATCAGTATTTTAAAACCAGAAGAATTATGAAAGCAATAGAGGGGCTTCAACATCACATAATTATTTGTGGTTATGGTAGAAATGGCCAACAAGCAGCGAGAACGCTTGGATTTCATGGTGAAAAATTTGTAGTAGTTGAAAACAATCCCAGCATTATTGAGCGTATCGCGATTGAAGAGCCCGATTTACTGTTATTGCAAGGTGATGGTACGGATGATGATTTGTTGAGAAGGGCCGGCATTTCGAAAGCCAAAGCATTGATCACTACGCTTCCAGTTGACGCGCACAACGTTTTTATTGTTTTATCAGCACGCTCTTTGAACCCGGCAATTCAAATTATTAGTAGAGCCAGTGATAGTAATACGCATCCCAAACTGATCAAAGCCGGCGCTAACAGTGTAATCATGCCCGATAAAATTGGCGGCACCCATATGGCCACTTTAGTATCGAAACCTGATGTTATTGAATTCATTGATTATCTATCGGGAGAAGGTGGGGAGTCGATTCACATTGAATCGGTGAACTATGATCAATTACCAGTTGAGATCAGAGGCAAGTCGTTGCATGAAATTATGAATTGGAAGAAAACCGGAGTTAATTGTATTGGCCTAAAAGATGTGGATGGGAACTTTTTGATCAACCCACCTCAAGATGTGGTAGTAGGAAAAGGGATGAAAGTGATAGTGCTGGGAACAAAGCACCAGATCGAACACATGAAAATGAACTTATAACAAAAAATCCCGCAATTGCGGGATTTTTTGTTTCATTACTTATTTAACAATATCTAATAGTTCAACTTCGAAGATAAGAGCAGAACCCGCTTTAATGGTAGGCCCCATGTCATTATCGCCATAAGCTAAGTAAGAGGGTACGAAAAGCCTCCATTTGCTTCCTACAGGCATCAACTGTAATGCTTCTACCCAGCCTTGAATAACGCCGGTAACACCGAATGTGATGGGTTCCCCTCTTTGAACAGAAGAATCAAACACCGTTCCGTCAATTAAGGTACCATGATAATGAACTTTTACTCGATCAGTCGATACTGGTTTGGGTCCGTCACCTTGTTTTAAAATTTGGTATTGAAGTCCGCTTGCTGTAGTAACAATGCCCTCTTTTTTCTTGTTTTCGGCCAAAAAGGCTTCGTTTTTCTTTCGAGTTTCGGCAGATTTTTCAGACTTCTTTTCTTGCATGTACGCCATGATGATCATGTTTACTGCGTTATCGTCGAATTTTGATTTACCATTTTTTGCATCCGCCATGGCTTTACTAACCAAAGCGCCATTGATTTCACCAATCCCTTGTTCTTTATAAAAATTAGCGATGCTAAGTCCAATTGCATAACTAAATGAATCAGCTTGGTTTTTCAATGTTACGATCGGTGCTGCAGGCTTTTTTACAGGAGCTTTTACAGCAGGCTTTTTTGTTTGTGCTACAGCTACTGCACAAAGCGTAGAAAATAAGATAGTAGTGAGTAAACGCATGTTTTTTAAATTGAAACGTAAAGTTAGGAAAATCAGCCTTTTAGAAGCCTGTTCTCTTAAACGAATTTTTGCTCAGTATATTTTTGTTCATTTTCTCTGAATTGGACTCATTTTTGTTCTCCTTAACAAAATATTTCTTTTTTTTAGCATCTTAATTGAATCAACTTATTGTATGAAAAAACTATTACTCGCATTAACCGTATTGTTTGGATTGAATGCACAGGCTCAGAAAGATACTACTAAGCTCGGCTCAAAACTATTGAAGAAAGCAACAGCGGTATTACCTAAATCCGGTTCAGGAACTACGGGGCTGTCAACAGAAGAAATTGTATCGGGTTTGAAAGAGGCATTATCGGTAGGTGCTAAAAACAGTGCTACCAAATTGTCATCATTGGACGGCTTTTTCGCCAATGCTGCCATCAAAGTATTGATGCCGCCGGAAGCCAAGAAAGTTGAGTCAACCTTGAGAGCTGCAGGAATGGGTGATTTGGTTGATAAAGCAATTCTCTCAATGAACCGTGCAGCAGAAGAAGCTTCAAAATCAGCTGCTCCGATATTTGTAGATGCTATCAAAACAATGAGCATTCAAGACGCTCTCGGGATTTTAAAAGGAGCTGATACTGCCGCTACTTCTTACTTAAAAGGTAAAACTACTCCGGCATTGACAGCTGCATTTAAACCTGTAATTGATGCAGCCTTACAAAAAACAGACGCAACTAAGTATTGGAAAACAGTATTTGATACTTATAACAAGCTTCCAACTACTTTTAAAAAAGTAAACAGCGATTTGTCGGGATATGTAACCGAAAAAGCATTGTATGGTATGTTCTTCCAAGTTTCTGAGGAAGAAAAGAAGATAAGAAAAGATCCTGCTGCTCGAGTTTCCGATATTTTGAAGAAAGTATTTGGTTCATAATAACTACTAAAAACAACAAGGAAAGGCCGATTCAGTCGGCCTTTTTTGTTTTTAAGCCATTGGTAAAACCTAAATTTGCACCATGGTTTCTAAAACCTTCGATTTATACAAAAAAGCGTACACAGGACTATCACCTCAAACATGGCTGCTATCCCTGATCATGCTCATCAATAGGAGCGGAACCATGGTTGTACCTTTTCTAACTCTTTACCTTACGCGTCCTCAAATGGGTTATTCCATCGACCAAGCGGGTATTGTAATGGGTTTGTTCGGGTTAGGCGCTGTAATTGGCGCCCATTTGAGTGGAAAGCTTACTGATAGAATTGGGTTTTATCCCATTCAACTGTTTACCCTTGCGTTTGGAGGATTTTTATTTTTCATGTTGAGTTGGATGAAATCATACGCTTCCATTTGCGTCACAACTTTTTTGCTCAGTTTTGTAAATGAAGCATTTCGACCGGCGAATGCCACTGCTGTTGCCTACTATAGCAAAACTGAAAACAGAACCCGATCGTATGCTTTGAACCGACTCGCTATTAATTTAGGATGGGCTGTGGGAAATGCTATTGGAGGTTTTGTGGCATCTATAAATTATAAATGGCTGTTCTGGATCGATGGTACTACCAATATTCTGGCAGCTATAGCCATGTTTTTCCTCTTGAAACCCGAAAACAATGGAAAACGTGAACACAAGGAAGAAACCATCAATCCGGCAGATTCTGTTTATAAAGACAAAGAATACCGTTGGTTCATTCTCTTAGTAGTGTTGTTTGCAGCATGCTTCTTTCAATTATTTACCAATTTGCCTGCCTATTTCAGAAACGATATGCATTATTCAGAGCGGTTCATTGGGTTGTTAGGGACTGTGAACGGTTTGATAATAGCTTTTATCGAAATGGTATTGATCTTTCAAATTGAAGGTAAGAGACGTAACACCTACTTTATTACCAGAGGCGTACTTATTTGCGGTTTGGCTTACCTACTTCTTGCGGTATTTCCAACCAGTTATTCGCTAGCGATGATCATGATAGTGTCAATGACCTTTGGTGAAATTCTCTCCATGCCCTTTATGAATTCATTCTGGATCGAACGATCAAAAAACCACAACAGAGGGCAATACGCCGCCATGTACACGATGGGTTGGGCAACGGCACAAACACTGGGCCCGGTAATTGGCGCCTTAATTGCTGCACATGCCGGGTTTATTAGTTTGTTTTGGACCCTAGGTGTTTGCCTGCTGGTAGCTTCTATTGGATTTTATTTTTTGAATGAAAAAATGAATCGTATTCAAAACCTTCCCTCATGATTTCTGAAAAACATATCATGTTCAAGAATCGACTTGCCAAAGTGTACAAACATTTGGGCAAGTTGGCACGTCGACAAAACATCAGTTGTTTTCGTTTATACGATAGAGACTTGCCTGAATTTCCACTGATCATCGAATTATACGGAACAAGAGTTTACATCGCTGAATATCGCAGTAAACATTCATTAACAGAAGAAGAATACGAAGCATGGTTAGTAGGTTGTGTTGAAGTGATTAAGGAAGTATTGGAACTGAGTGACGAGCAAGTATTCATTAAGCTTCGTCAGAGAAAAGAAGGGCGGCACGGCCAATATCAAAAGCTGGATGAAAAAGGGGAGAAGTTTACTGTTCAGGAAAGTGGTTTGTACTTTCGAGTGAACCTAACAGACTATTTGGATACCGGCTTGTTTTTAGATCACCGTGTAACAAGACAGCGAGTGCGCGAAAACTGTGAAGGGAAAAAAGTACTCAACTTGTTTTGCTATACCGGGTCATTTTCAGTGTATGCAGCTGCCGGAGGCGCCTCTGAAGTAGTGAGTGTAGACCTTTCAAACACCTACCTCGCCTGGATGGAGGAGAACATGATGTTGAATGGATTTGATGATCCTAAAAAGTACAAAACGGTTCGCGCAGATGTAAAGCAGTATTTGGAAACCTTACCTTCTCAATACTTTGATCTGGTGGTGATGGATCCACCTACATTCAGCAATAGTAAAATGATGAAGGATATTCTCGATATTCAAAGAGATCATGTTGATCTATTGAATGAAGTGATTCGTGCCACCAAACCCGGAGGACAGATCTACTTTAGTAACAATTATCGGAAGTTTGAATTGAACAAGGAAGCGCTTCATGCCACAGAAATCAAAGACATCACCAAAGCAACTACACCTTTCGATTTTGAGGGCAAATTGTTGCGATGGTGTTATCTCATTACTGTCTGATTCTTTAACGAAATGGTTTAATTTATTGTAGCATAAAAAAAGCGAAGGTCAAACCTTCGCTTTTTTCGTAATTATCTGAATTGAGCATCCAGAGGAATGTCTCTTTTCAGCATATCGTTTCTATTGGCCATTTCCCAAGCAGTATAGAATACCAATTGAGCTCTTTTAGCCATTTGTACATAATCGATTTTATCAGGAGTGTCGGTTGGACGGTGATAATCTGCGTGTGTACCATTGAAATAGAAAATGATAGGAACGCCTTTTCTAGCAAAGTTGAAATGGTCGCTTCTGTAATAAATACGCTCAGTATCTTTTGGATCATTGTATTTGTAATCCAATTCTAGTTTGGTGTATTTATTGTTAACGCTCTCACTTATTGGTTTTAAATCAGAACTAAGTTTGTCATCACCAACAACATATACGTAGTTGGTAGAATCACCTTTTCTTTTCGGATCGATGCGACCAATCATGTCGATGTTTAAGTCAACGGTTGTTTTATCCAATGGATAAGTTGGATGATCTCCATAATAAGCAGATCCCCAAAGACCTTTCTCTTCCCCTGAAACAGTGATAAAAATGATGCTTCTGCGAGGTCCTTTTCCGGCTGCTTTCGCTTTAACAAAGGCCTCAGCGATGTCTAACAACCCTGTAGTACCGGATCCGTCGTCATCGGCACCAAAATAAATTACATTGTCTCTTTTACCCAAGTGGTCGTAGTGTGCAGAGATCACTACGTATTCGTCTTTTAAATCTGTTCCTTCCATGAATCCGATCACATTGCTACTGTTTAATTGGGCCGTTACTTTCGCAAAATCTAACATCACATTGGCTGAATACACTTTAGCAGGAGTGGTGCCGGTTTTCAAGGCTTCCTTAGCAGCGTTGAAATCAGCTCCCATAATTGCAGCGGCAACTTCTTCAGAAATAAGGAAGGTATTAGGGTAAATAGTTTTACGAAAACCATTTACGTACATATTTCCTTTGTTTCCTCCCGGTCTGCGAGGAGAGCCATTGGCAACTTGCAATACGGCTATGGCGCCATTTTTTTGAGCTGCTTCTTGAATAGCGAAAGGGTTTCTTCCTCTTACAGTGGTGCCCGTTTGAGCTGGAGGGGTACCGGCAAAAACCAGAACAATTTTACCTTTTGCATTCACCCCTGCATAATCATCACGAGTTGAATCGCTGATTCCGTATCCTGCAAATACTACATCTCCACCGAAAAGGGTAGAAGTATAGGCACTCGCAAAGTTGATCGAGAAGTCTTTGTTGTATTCAAATGATTTTCCGTTTACTTCCAAACCGGCTCTAACCATTGAATCCTGAAATACAGGATACAATTGTTGGTAACTGCTGCCATTTCCAGGCGCTAGTCCCAAGCTTTTAAAATGATTTTCAATGTAAGCGGCGGCCTTTTTTTGACCGTCTGTGGCTGTTTCACGTCCTTCCATCTCGGCACCTGCTACAATGTAAAGATGCTTTTTTAAATCATCGGGAGTGATAGTGGCTGCGAATGGCTTAGGATCCGCTGCCTTAGGGGCTTTCTTAGCTTTTTGAGCTTGAGAAGTCAAACTAAAAAGTAAGGCGCCGGCAATAAAGAGTTTTCTCATGTTGATGCGCTATTTTTTTCAAAAATAAGTTTGTTCTGGGGAGTTTTGTTGCCATTGGTACAGTAATAGAACCCGTTACCCTTTATATGTGGCTAATTTTCGGCAAACTCACTCAATTCTAACCAACGCAGTTCTTTTTCATCCAATTCGTTGGTGATCGAAACCAATGAAGCACTCACTTCTTGTAAGCGTTCATAAGGAAGATCGGGTTTGTTCAACTCATTTTGCAATGCTTCTTTCTTAGCCGCCAATTCCGGTAGTTCTTTTTCCAGTATTTCGAACTCACGTTTTTCTTTATAACTCAGTCTACGTTTCTCAACAGGTTTTACTTCTTCAATTTTCTCTTTTACAGGTTCTGGTGTCGACGTTTTTTGTTGAATGGCTTCTTGCTCTTTCTCCCAAAGGCGGTACTGAGTATAGTTTCCGGGAAAATCGCGAATCTCGCCTTCACCTTCAAATACCAACAAATGATCAACCAATCGGTCCATGAAATAGCGATCGTGTGATACGATCAATAAACATCCGGGAAACTCTGAGAGAAACTGTTCCAGAACTCCCAATGTAGGAAGGTCTAAATCGTTGGTGGGTTCATCAAGTATCAGAAAATTGGGGTTTCTGAAGAGAATCGACAGTAAATGCAATCTCCTCTTTTCACCGCCACTTAATTTGCTGATATACGTATATTGCTTGTCGGGATCAAATAAAAACAATTGTAAGAATTGGGCAGCAGTTAAGGATCCGCCACTTGCCAATGGAAAGTTCTCCGCTATGTTCTTCACAAATTCAATCACCCTTAGGTCTTCTTTGATCACCAAACCCTGTTGCGAATAGTTACCAAAAATAACGGTATCGCCAATGTTTACTTTACCACTATCGGGTTGCTCCAGTTGTTGCAGGATATTGATAAATGTAGATTTCCCAACTCCATTCTTTCCAACAATCCCAACTCGCTCTCCCTTTTTAAAAGTATAATCGTAACCTTTTAGTAGTACTTTCTCACCATAACTCTTGTATACTTTCTTGAGCTCTAAAATCTTTCCACCAAGCCTGCTCATTTTCATATCCAATTGCAGCTTGGCATCTTCTATTTTCTGTTTGGCTTTTGATTCAATATCGTAAAAAGCATCAATGCGGCTTTTCGATTTGGTGGTTCTAGCTTTGGGTTGCTTGCGCATCCATTCCAATTCTTTTCGATAGGTATTTCGAGCTTTGTCAATACTGGCCAACTCGCTTTCCATTCGAGCCGCTTTCTTCTCTAAATAGTTCTCATAGTCTCCCTTATATACATAGAGTGTATTTCGATCCAATTCCCATATTTCATCACAAACCGAGTCAAGAAAATAACGATCATGGGTTACTAATAGAAGGGTAATACGCTCTTGATTGAGGTAATGCTCGAGCCACTCTACCATGGCGATATCGAGGTGGTTGGTAGGCTCATCCATGATCAGCAATACATGTTTGTGCTCAAATCCGATATCGATGAGGGTTTTTGCAAGAGCAATGCGTTTGCGCTGTCCACCCGATAAAGTTCCAACGGGTTGTTGTAAGTGGTGGATGTTCAATCTGCCTAAGATCTGCTTTACTTTAGCGTCAAAATCCCAGGCCCCCAATTGATCCATTTGAACAACGGCTTCATGGATTTTCGTTTCGTCGTTTATATCGCAGGCGTCTTCGTAGGCTTTAATGGCCGCAATGACAGGATTGCTGTGATGAAATATATTATCGAGAATGGTGGCCTTTTCATCGAAATGCGGTTCTTGTTCAAACAACGCGACGGTTACATCTTTATTGATCCAACAAGTACCTTCATCAGGCGTTTCGGCACCTGAAAGTATTTTTAGTAGGGTGGATTTACCGGACCCGTTCTTGGCAATTAGGGCTATTTTATCCCCTTCTTCAATGTGAAAGGAAATAGATGAAAACAGGGGCTGAATCCCATAACTTTTTGAAAGCCCCTCCACAGATACATAATGCATGGCGCAAAGATATTCAATTTAGCTTCCGATCTTCTAATTCCTTTTGCCATTTCAATGAACCTGCTTAACTTATATAAAATTTTAAAAATGGCCAGTTATAGCTTTAAAGTGAACGGAAAAGAGGTAGCGGTGGAGGCAGAACCCGATATGCCGATTTTGTGGGTTTTGCGCGATTTACTTGATTTAACCGGAACGAAATATGGGTGCGGCGTTAATACCTGTGGTGCCTGTACCATTCTCATTAACAATCGATCTGTTCGCGCTTGTCAAACTCCCGTTCGAGCCTGCAGCGGCCAAGACCTCACTACCATTGAAGGACTGGGCAAAGACGCCTTACACCCCATACAAGAAGCCTGGGAGAAGTTCAGTGTGCCACAATGTGGTTACTGCCAAGCAGGACAAATGATGGCTTTTGCCGGCTTATTGAGTCAGGTAAAAAAGCCAACAAAAGACCAGGTAAATTCTGTGATGAGCCAGAATTTATGCCGTTGTGGAACTTATCACAGAATAGAAAAAGCCATTGATCACGTATTATCTAACCTCCCAGCGTAACCGATTATGAAAAAAACTACAATCGATAGAAGAAGATTTCTTCAACTGAGTTCGATGGGAACCGGAAGCTTGTTAATTGGCTTCGTATTGCCATCGCAGGCGCAAGCCATGCTGCCCGATGATTGCGAGTACTTTCAACCCAATACACTTATTAAGATAGATAAATCGGGTGCCATCACCATTTATGTTGCCCGCCAAGAAATGGGACAAGGGGTGAATACATCACTGCCAATGATTGTGGCGGACGAAATGGATGCCGACTGGAAAAAAGTGAAAACAGAAATTGCGCCGTATGGAGCACTGGCGCCAGGTGCCCACGATACAGGAGGGAGTCAAAGTGTATTAACCGACTACAATGAATTACGAAAAGCAGGTGCCATTGCAAAAACGATGTTGATCACTGCTGCAGCTAAAAAATGGGGCATTGCTCCTGAAATGTGTGCTGCCGACAATGGGACCATTGTAAATACCACCACCATGAAATCGATTGGTTATGGTGAATTGGTGTGTGACGCGGCCAAGCTTCCGATTCCTGAAAAAGTGACTTTGAAACAAGCTAAAGATTTCAAACTAATTGGGAAAGAGCAAAAGAAATCAAACTTAAAAGAAATTCTTACCGGAAAAGCAAAGTATGGTATTGATCTTAAGATACCGGGAATGGTATTCGCATCCATTGAACGATGCCCGGTTTTAGGAGGCAGTCTTGTGAAAGTAGACGATACAGCTGCCAAAGCAATTCCCGGTTATTTGAAATACGTTACCATCAAAGGCACGGGCGTTCCTATGCACGTTCGCGATGGTGTAGCAGTGATTGCCACCTCTACTTGGGCCGCACAAAAGGCCAAAGCACAGTTGAAAATTGAGTGGAGCATTCCAAAGGATAAACAACAAAACAGTGCTGATCTTTTCAAACAAATGGCGGTTGTAGCAAAGCAAAAGCCGAAGTTTGAAAAGTTCAAGAAAGGAAATATCGACTCTTTGAAGAAAGATCCTCTAAGAAGTTTACGCCAAACCTACAGTGAACCATTTTTAGCGCATGCCACTATGGAGCCTATCAATTTCATAGCTCAGGTAAAAGATGGCAACTGTGAATTGTGGGGTGGGTTGCAATTGCCCGATTGGACCGTCAATCAAATTGCCGCCGATTGTGGCATTAAAAAAGAAAACATTAAAGTAAACCTCGCATTAATTGGAGGTGGTTTTGGAAGACGCCTCCATTTTGAATTTGCTATCGAAGCCGTGAAAATTGCACAGCAGCTCAACCAGGCCGTTAAAATTGTGTGGGATAGAACGGAAGATATACGCTTCGATCCCTTCCGCCCGGCGAACTATCATTTACTGGAAGCTAGTTGGGACGTAAAAGGGAACATGGAATCTTGGTATCATCATTTGTTGTCAACTTCAATTGCAGTGATGACGGGTGGCCCTTCGGTTCCTGATCCATCGGAAAACTTAGGTGGTGCTACAGGCGATTTTTACTATGATGTCCCCAATGTTAAAACCGGATATACCCACATTGATTTCAATATCAACAGAGGATGGCTTCGATCAGTTGAAATATGTATGAATGTATTTCCAATTGAAAGTTTTATCGATGAAGTTGCTAGAAAGCAGAAAAAGGATCCTTTGAAATTCCGTTTGGGGCTTTTAGAAAACAGACCAATGTTTTTAGTGGGAGAAGGAGCAGGAGCGATGAAACAATATCCCTCTAGAATTGCAAATGTTTTAAAAGCCGCTGCTGAAGGCATAGGATATAACAAGCCACGTAAACCCAAGCATTACATAGGTGTGGCAACCCATTCCTTCATTTTTGCAAAAAGCTATGCAGCTCATGCAATTGAAATTGAAATGGTAGGTCCGAAACAGTTTAAGATTGTAAAAGTAGTTGCTGCGATCGATTGTGGCATTGTGATCAATCCGGATGGATTGAAAAACCAGATGGAAGGAGGATTGGCATTTGCACTTCAACAAACACTGAAAGGAGAAATTACTATTAAAGACGGCCGCGTGGTTCAAGATAGTTTCCGAAACTATGAACTCTTGCGCTACAATGAAATGCCGCCGGTTGAAATCATTGTAGTGCCTAGTGAAGAAGAACCCGGTGGAGTAGGGGAGGTTGGATTGCCAACGGTAGCACCCGCGCTGTGCAACGCTTTAGCAGCAGCAGGCGCAAGACCTAGAACTTTACCAATTCGAAACGAAGGATTTGTATTAGTAACCGGGACTGCCTAGCAGCCCCGGTTTTTCTTTTACTGGATAAAATATACTCTCGCAATCTTTCCTTTTTCAACTTCATAGATCGCTACTGCACGAAGTGGTTTCGCCCCAAAACCCGTAACCGATTCATGATCAATAATACGATTGCCTTGAATGATCCGTTCTGTTATTTCACAATGCAAGTTCTTAACAGAATTGAACATTCCTTTGTAGTCATCGTAGAGTGCTTTTTTACCTTTTGCTAGCAGTTTATTAGGGAATTCATACAACTCTACTGAATCGGAGTAGGTAGCTGCAAATGCATCAATGTTTCGAGCATTGTAGGCGTTTAATTGCTCCTGAACAATTGCAGCAGGCGTTTTCTGAATCAATGTGTCCGGGCTATAAAGAGTTCCTTTGTAGATCAAAGTTCCAATTTGTTGAAGCGCTATTAAACTGTCGAGCGGATTACTATTTAATAAAAGTAGATTGGCGATTTTTCCTTTTTTGATACTCCCATAGAGACTGTCTTTTCCAAACCCTTTTGCGGCTTGAATGGTGGATGCTTTTAGAATATCGGCGTTCGACATTCCACCCTGATGCATCAACTCTAATTCTCTATACAATGAAGCCGCATGTTGTGTTCCAATATTACCCGCATCCGTACCCGATACAATTCGAATGCCGGCCTTGTTCAACAGCCCTAAATTAGTAAGCATAGTGCTGTCTTCTTTGCTGGGTGCGGGTAACCTTCCCACTAATTTTTTATAGTCGAATTTTATAGTGGTAGGGTTTAAGTGTTTTAGATCATAGAGAGAACCCAACATAAATGGATTCGACATGGACAGTTCATAATTGGTAAAATCAAAGTTTTGAGAAAACACTCGATTGTACAACTGAGCTACTTGAAGGGTAGGGATGTAAACGGTGTTTTTAGCTTTTAATAGTTGGATAAAAGCATCGTCTACCAATTGATCGTCTACGCTGTGAACCAAGATGTCGGCTCCTGCAGTGACTGCCAATTTTGCTGTCTGATATTCTGTTGCGTGAACAGCAACTTTAAGTCCATTCACATGGCTCTCTTGAATGGCCGCTTCAATAATGGGAAGTGTTTTTTCTGCGGGTTGACCCGGTAATACGATGTACCAGATTTTAATAAAATCAGGTTTGTAAGGCAATTGTTTTTTAACCAAGTCTCTTGCTTCTTCCGCCGAACTGACCTTAATGATTGGAGGATCTTTTTTATCTAAGTTGGGAGGTAGGTAGGTTGAAATCAATGGACCGGTAACCCATGCATTGGGTGCATATTTTGACTGTTCCAATTGTTCTCGCACAGCATAATTGCTCATAGGGCCACCCACGTCTATAACCGAAGTAATGCCGCAAGCCAAATAACGGCGCATCAGATCGTTCAAATTCTCTTTAATCCACTGCTGGTCTTTTTCATAAGGCAATGCCACATTTAAGTTCAACGCATCGGGGCGGGTATACAAACCTCCACTTTGAAAGAAATGGATATGAGCGTCAATCAAACCCGGCATGATGTATTTGCCGGTAGCATCAATGATAGTGGCTGAAGCAGGAGTTTTTAGTTTTCCTGTTTTGCCTAAAGCAGTAATTCGATTACTATCTATAATAATCGTTTGATCAGGGATTGCTTTTCCGGTTTCAACATCAACAATGGTAACATGCGTTAAGGCCAATGTTTGAGCGATGCTACCATAGCTAACGGATAATAGAAGAATAAAAAAGAAGACGCGTTTCATGGAGAATAGTTCATTAAAACAATGGGTTGACTTCATTTGAAAACAACCCATTGTTTTTGTTATCAATATGATGGTTTACTTTTTCATCAAAGCAGTTGGCGGAACGGGTGCCGGTACTGCATTGCTGATAGCGGGTAATGTTTTCAAATAGGTAAACAGTGCGGTGAGATCTTCATCTTTCCATTGTGCAATGCTTTGCCAAGGCATAGGAGGCAGAAGTGGGCGACCACCGTCTTGGCCCAAGTGTTTCCCTTTTCTAATGGCGCCGATGAAATTTTCAACAGTCCAGCTACCAATGCCGGTTGTTGAATCTGGCGTTAGGTTAGCTGCATAAGACATACCCCAAGGACCAACTGCAGCAGTAAGTGTACCACTTATCAAAACCCAGTTACCGGGTTTGGTGGCATCGTACGTAATTTCAGGAAGAGGAGAGCCTGCTGGATGGCCCGACATAATTTTCGTAGTGTCTAGCATGGGGCCTTGAGGCGTCATTACTTTTGGTGTATGACAATCGTTACAGCCGCCTATAGCCAAAAGGTATTTGCCTTTGTCTAAAACATCTTCTTTCACCACAGCTTTTTCTGTTTCTGCAGTTGAAGTGTTTTTTTCTGATGGTTCGGAGCAGCGAACCAATGTAAATAAGCAAGCAGCTACACTGCCGATCGCGAGCAGTTGTTTTGATTTCATGTTGAGTTGTATTTAAGTTTTAGGATAGAAAACGCATATGTGCACTCACTATTTCAAACTAATGTATAGGATAAAGCGGATAAGCTTTTAATAGGAAAGGAAACGAAGGATTTCCTCAAGGTATTTCTGATCGGTTGTATCGAAACTGTCGAGTTGATCACTGTCTACATCTAGTACTCCCATTACTTCACCTTGATGAAACATCGGTACAACAATTTCTGATTTTGAAAGACTGGAACAGGCGATATGTCCCGGGAATTTTTCGACATCTGGTACAATCAGTGTTTTTGCTTGTTCCCAACTTGAACCACATACACCTCGGCCTTTCCTGATTCTGGTACAAGCTACCGGTCCTTGAAATGGCGCCAGCACTAACTCTCCGTTTTTCACCAAATAGAAACCTACCCAAAACCAATTGAATTGCTCTTTCAAGGCGCCGCAAATATTGGCTAGGTTGGCAATCAGATCGGTTTCACCTTCCAGCAATCCTTTGATTTGAGGTATCAATGCTTGATACTGTTCCTCCTTGGTTCCTTTTATAATGGTTAAATCTTCTGCCATTTTATTTTGTTTCTTCGAATATGCCTGTTTGTTTGTTTTTGCGAACATTGTCCCAATTGAAGGCTTTTCCATTCATCGCCACGTACACTCCCGGCGGAAGTGTTTGCACGAAAGCCAATGCACTGCCCAAATTGAAGAACCCGTCGGAGCTACCAAATTTATAGGGGATCATGGCACCTGTAATAACGATTGTTTTGCCGGGAACTTTCTCTGCCAATACCTGCGCTGTATAGCTCATGGTATCGGTCCCATGCGTAATGATGATTTTATCTTCAGACGCATTTCTACATTGATGAACAATCAAATCTCGGTCCTCTTCCGTCATGTGCAAACTATCGATCATCATCAAGGTTCGAACGGTTACGTCTAAAGAACTTCTGCTTCGTTTGAGCATTTCAGGAAGATGGGTTTCCTTAAAGAAAAGCTCACCGGTGAGTTCATTATACTCCTTATCGAAGGTTCCTCCGGTTACAAATATTCTTATGGCCATGTGAGTCGGTTTGGGCTGTAAACTTACAATTTTAGCAGCAAAAACTAATACTTGTTCGTGTTATTTGTCCCAATTGAAACGAATGTTTAATTGAATATCGGGGTGAAGGCTGTAAAAAACTGGACAGGTATGCGCACAGCGCTCTAAAATGGTTCTTTCTTTTGGGTCGGAAGTTGCAGCGGCCGGGAAATGAAATGTTAAATTAATACCTCCAACACGTCTAGGATCTGCCTTCATGATCTTTTCTACGGAGATCTCTGTTCCTGCCAAATCGACCCCCATGTCTCTTGCCTTGATTCCCATGATCGTCAATGCGCAGGCTCCAAGAGAGGTTGCCAGTAAATCGGTTGGAGAGAATTTTTCTCCTTTTCCGTTATTATCAACAGGCGCATCGGTTAAAATTTCGGTTCCACTCGATAAATGGGTACAAACGGTTCTCAGATTTCCTTCGTATACTACAGTAGAAGTCATAATTCGTGATTTTTGCCCTAAATTTACGTTGAATATATAAATCTATGCGTGTGAAGAATATTGTTCCTGTTTTGATGTTAACGCTACTTAGCGGCTCGGCCATTGGTCAAACGCAAAAACAAACAACGGCAAAGCAAGATAAAAAAGCCGAAAGGAGAGAGCGCATCAGTAAGTTGATGAAGCAAGAGGAGGAAGGTGAAGTGGTATTCAACAAGCAAAGTGTGTTTGGCTTCAAAATGGTTACAGATGGATATGGCATTTCTTATGAATTCGGCAAATTCAAAAGCAATAGAGTAACCAATTTGTTTCAATTCGATTTCAACGAAAAGAAACATCCAAAAGAAAAAAAGATATCCTTGTTCGACGGTTTTGGATTCTCAAGTATCATCTTCGGTAAAACCAATAATTTCTATCAATCCAAATTTAGCTTCGGACAACAAAGACGGATCGGAGGAAAAGGAAATAGAAACGGTATCTCTGTTTCCGGCATTTATACCGGTGGTTTCAGCTTGGGAATGTTGAAGCCTTACTATGTAAATGTGTTGGCAAACGGAAAAGAAATCAAAAGCACCTTCCCAACAATTGTTGACAGCAACTATGCCATTGGGGGCGCTGCTGGTATTACCTACGGTTGGAAAGACTTGAAGATAAAGCCCGGCGTTCAAGTTAGAGGCGCCTTACGCTTCGATTATGGACGTTTCAATGAAGCTGTAAGCGCAATTGAAGTAGGCTTGGCGGCGGAATACTACACACAAAAAATCTCGCAGGTTGCTTATGTGGACCAAAAGCAGTTGTTTTTTACTGCTTATATGTCTTTCCTTTTTGGTCGTCGCAAGTAAGCAAGTAGTTGATATTCAAGTTATTATAAACAGGTAACCTCGAATAAACTTTTCGAGGTTAATTTTGTTCTTATCTTTACATCATCATGACTGAATTACCTGTTATTTCTGGAATTAAAGAGCAAGATTCTCGCGTAAAAAAGCCCGATTGGCTTCGAGTAAAATTGCCGATTGGAGAAAGTTATAAACACGTGAGAGGATTAGTAGATACTCACAAACTCCATACAATCTGTGAAAGTGGGAACTGTCCCAACATGGGCGAATGCTGGGGAGAAGGAACCGCTACATTCATGATTTTAGGAAATGTGTGCACCCGTAGTTGCGGATTCTGTGCTGTTGCAACAGGTCGCCCTGAGCCTATTGACTGGGATGAGCCCCAACGAGTGGCTGAAGCCATTCACCTAATGAAAGTAAAACATGCGGTGATCACTTCTGTAGACAGGGATGAAGTGAAAGACGGTGGAAGTATTATTTGGTACAATACAATCAAAGCTGTAAAAGCCTTGAATCCGGATACAACATTGGAAACTTTGATTCCTGATTTCAAAGGAGAACAAGAAAACATTCAGAGAATCATCGATGCGGCTCCAGAAGTTGTTTCTCACAATATTGAAACAGTGGAACGCTTAACTAGAAAAGTGAGGATTCAGGCCAAATACTGGAGAAGCATGGAGGTGTTGAAGTTATTGAAAGCCGGAGGCATGCGTACTAAAAGTGGTATCATGTTGGGCTTGGGCGAAACAAAGGAGGAAGTAATTCAAACCTTGCATGATTTGAAAGCCCAAGGAGTGGATGTAGTAACCATTGGACAATACCTACAACCCACTAAAAAGCATTTGCCGGTACAACGCTTTGTGCACCCCAATGAATTCGCTGAATACCGTGAAATTGGATATCAAATAGGTTTAGATTATGTAGAAAGTGGTCCATTGGTCCGTTCTTCTTACCACAGTGAACGTCATGTGATTCCCGGTTACGGAATTGAAGCATGGAAAAAAGAAAAAGAAATGATGGTTTCCTAAGTTTATTCCACTTAATTTCATAGAGCAGGTTCATGCCTGCTTTTTTTATGCGTTTATTTTCAGTTTTAATTCTTTCCATTGGCCTTTTCAATTCTGAAATTGCAGTTGCTCAAACGCGATTGAGATGGCAATTGGAGAACGATAGTTTCCAATACTTGCCGCCTTCTATTCGTGTTTTCAAAACCAATGATTCTTTGAACGGCAGGCCTTTCAAAGCCTTTTATGCTGAGATCAATTTAAAAGACCCAAATCTTGCTGTGTCGGCCGAAGTAGGGCGTGGTAGTGCTTACAAGCTTTCCGAATATTTTGAGAAAGAAGAGAAACCGTATATCATTATCAACGGAGGTTATTTTAACAGAGAAACCCTCCAAAATTTGAGCCTGGTAATGCAGAAAGGGGTTCAATTGGCTTTCAATCAGCCCTCGGTAAAAAGTAAAATGACCGACTCTTTCTATTATCCAACCAGAGCTGCTCTTGGTTTTTCGAGATCAAAACGCCCTTTTATAAGTTGGGTGTTTACGGATACGGTTAATAGATATCCCATGTCTTTCGAGGTAAAACCAATAAAAGCCAAAGGCATCAATGCAGACCCCAGTTTCGAAGATCTCGAAACGCTTGAACATTGGCAATGGTGGAGAATGGAAACCGCTATTGGGGGTGGACCTGTACTTGTTCAAAAAGGGAAAGTTTTTATTACTGCGAATGAAGAACAGCTATTTGTAAATTCAGTAAAGGAACTGCATCCGAGAACCGCTGCAGGATATACTAGAACCGGTAAGTTGATTTTTTTAGTAGTAGAAGGGAGAAATAAAGAAGCGAGTGGCGCCAGTTTGGAGGAATTGGCTCAATTGTTTGTTGAATTGAAATGCAAAGAAGCCATTAATTTAGATGGAGGAGGCAGCTCGGCAATGCTCATTAATGGCAAACATTCAATACATCCATCCGACAAAGAAGGAGAACGGCCTGTTCCTTCCGTACTAATGATTAAAGCAGTGGCCGTGGCACAAATTTATTAAAAGAAAAAACTCTCGCTTTTTACGAGAGTTTTTCTTTTATTATTTATCCCATGCCAGAGCGCTGGCGCCTAGGATTGCAGCATCTGATTCTTTTAAGTGACTCACCAGAATCTTTACTTTATTCTGGAACACTTGAATCAAATTTGCTTCCATATGTTCTCGTGTTGGTTTTAATATGAGATCACCGGCTTTGGTGAGTCCCCCAAACAAGATAATTGCTTCAGGACTACTGAACATTACGGCATTTGCAAGCGCCAATCCAAGAATTTTTCCGGTATATTCAAATATCTCAAGGGCCACTTTATCTCCTTGAATAGCAGCATCGAAAACTGCTTTTGAATCTATTTTGTCTGTTGGTACTTCTCTTAATAAAGAAGGTTCGCTTCTTTTTTCTAACACTTCCAGAGCGGTCAATCTAACACCGGTTGCTGAAGCATAACTTTCCAAAGAACCATACTTGCCGGTCCCTTCGTGTAAACGGCCATCCGGTATTACAATGGTATGTCCTAGTTCGCCAGCAAATCCATCATGACCATAAATGAGTTGACCATTCGCTACAATACCACTTCCTACACCTGTACCCAAGGTTATCATGATAAAATCTTTCATCCCTTTGGCTGCTCCGTACATCATTTCACCAATTGCCGCGGCATTTGCGTCATTGGTAAGGGTAACAGGCAACTGGAATTTATCTTCAATCAATTTAGCAAGCGGAACAATTCCTTTCCAAGGTAGATTGGGCGCATATTCAATAGTTCCTGTATAGAAATTCCCGTTGGGCGCGCCTACACCTACGCCTTTGATTCTTCCAATACCACCTACTTTTTCAATTAAGGGAAGAAAGCTTTCATACAGTTCATCGATAAAGGTTTCTACTTCTTTGTGTTTCTTGGTAGAGATTTCACTTGAGAAGAGTACGTTACCATTTCTGTCTACGATCCCAAACTTTGTTCCGGTGCCGCCAATATCGATTCCAATGGCTAAGGGTTCTAGTGCTGAATTAGTTGTTGCCATGTCTTGAAAATGCCCTCGGCAAAACCGAGGGCAGCTGTTTTATGAGTTGATTAATAAATTAGTGTCCACCTCCAATTTGATTGTCGAAGTCCAATCCTTGCGCCTTCAATACACTTCTTAATTTGAGTCCTAACCAAGCAAGGAACAAGAAACAAACTGCAGCAATTAAATAAGATTGATGCATGTCGTGTGTAGTATCACCAACAGATCCTTGCAATGGTGGAATGATAGCACCCCCTAAGATCATCATGATCAAGAAGGCAGAACCTTGACTGGTAAACTTACCCAATCCACTCACACCAAGTGAGAAAATACAAGGCCACATTACAGAGCAACACAAACCACCCGCCATAAATGCATATACTGAAATGATACCATTTGTAAACACACCAATCAGCATCGCAGCCGTTGCTAGCAATGATACTGTAACCAAGGTTTTAACAGGTTTCTCTTGACCAAAGAAGAAGGCTGCAATTGCGATAGCTACGCATGCTGCATAACCATAAAGGTCGGAAATGTCGCTGCCATAAAGATTGTTCACAAACAAAACAATAGCTAACGCAACAAATGGCACAACGATCATTGCTATAGTTTTGGCAGTTCCTTTTAAATTAAAAACGCTCACCGCACCAGTCCAACGACCAATCATTAAACTACCCCAATAGAGGGAAACGTATTTAGAGATTTCACTTTCATCCAAGCCGGCATCTGTTAAATAGCCCGGTGTTTTCAACAAAGCTCCGAAGTTGTTGTCGATGGTTACTTCAACGCCAACGTATACAAAAATACCCAACATGCCATAGATCAACTGTGGGTATTTCATAGCTCCCCAACCTTCCGGGTTTTTGTTAGCACTAATATTAGAGCCAAACAAAATGGCGATGATCATCACTAAAGTGATGATTAATAAGTTGAGTTTAGAAATGCTGGTATATTGACCGGCAATGATTACACCGATCAAGAAGATGGTCATGAAGATCAAAGAGCCGGAGGCTTTTGAAACTTTCTCCACTTTGGCATCATCTTGACCTGCCGGTAATTTTTTTGAAAATTGAAAAAACAGGGCAACAGCAGCAAATACAGCTGCAACGATCATATAAAGCGTATTTACATTGGTAACCGTAACATTCGCAGCTTTGCTGCTAACCGTTCCAAATAAGAAATAGCTTACAATGATGGGTCCTAATGTAGTACCCAATGAGTTTACACTTCCGCCTAAATTCAAACGGTGTGAACCTGTTGAAGGATCTCCCAATGCTACTGCAAATGGTTGGGCGCAAGTTTGTTGCAAGGAAAAGCCCAAGGCTACAACAAAGAAGGATCCTAAAATGGCCGGGAATGAATTCATGTTTGCTGAAGGAATAATTAGTAAGGCACCTGCAACTGAAATCCAGAGGCCATAGATAATCCCTTTCTTATAACCGATTTTGTTAACGATATCGAATCCGATAATGTTAGAAGCTAAAAACAAAATCAAAGAACCAATAAAGTAAGCACCATAAAACGCTGAACCAATCAGTTGTGATTCAAATTGGTTCAATTCGAAATGCGACTTACAAAATGGGATAAAAATACTGTTGGAAGCTGCAATAAAACCCCAGAAAAAAAACACAACAACGAGGGTGCTCAGCGCACTGTTATTGGTGGGTTGCTTGGGTTGACTCATAGCAATCTGTTTGTTTAAAAAAATGAGTGCTGAAAGTAGGCACAAATTTGATAGGAATAAAATTTTTCTTTCCTGCACCAGTATTGGTAATTACTTATTAAATTGATAAAATTTTTATAAACTCTTGTCATGGAAATTCTTCACGTAAGCGCCGAATGTTATCCGGTTGCAAAAGCTGGCGGGTTAGGCGATGTAGTTGGTGCTTTACCCAAGTACCTCAATCAGTTAGGACATTTTGCGAAGGTTGTGATGCCGATGTACCGAACTAAGTATCTCTACAATCATGACTGGGAAGTAGTGCACAAAGGTTATTCTAATTTAGGCAATTGGACATTCGAGTTTACCGTAATTAAGGAAGCCACTAATGAACTCGGTTTTGACTTGTATTTGGTAGACATCAATGGATTGCTCGATAGGGAAAAAGTATACGGCTACGACGATGACTCTGAGCGCTTCTTGGCCTTTCAAATAGCTGTTTTAGACTGGGTAAATGCCTGGGAGCATCATCCAGATGTAATTCATGTTCACGACCATCACACCGGTTTGATCCCCTTTATGATCAAACACTCATTTAGATATCGAAAAATACGCTCCATACCTACTGTACTTACCATTCACAATGCCCAATATCAGGGTTGGATGGATTGGTCGAAAAGCAATCAGATTCCGGAATGGGATAGTTGGCGCTGGGGACTCCTAGATTGGGAAAACAATATCAATCCGCTGGCATCTGCTATTAAATGTGCCGACAAAGTAACAACGGTTAGCACTAGCTATCTTGAAGAACTTCGTTATATGAGCAATGGACTTGAAGATCTGTTTGAATACGAAAAAGGAAAGTGCGTAGGAATTTTGAATGGTATTGATGTAGAAGTTTGGGACCCCAATGCTGATACCTATTTAGAACATCACTATTCTATAAAAACAGCAGCAGCAGGCAAAGAAAAAAGCAAACGCGAACTTTGCGAGACTTTTAATTTGGATCCCGAAAAACCCTTGATCGTTTTTATTGGTCGTTTGGTAGGCGAGAAGGGCTCAGAATTGCTCCCACAAGTTATTGGAGATAGTTTCTACTACGTTGGCAGAAGAATGAATTTCTTGATTTTAGGAAGTGGGTTTCCTGAAGTAGAAGCCGCTTTAAATGCAATGAAACCTTTATCTCAACAAGATTTCAACGTTTTCATAGGATACAATGAAGCGTTAAGCCATAAAATGTACGCCGGCGCCGATTTTTTATTGATGCCTTCCCGTGTTGAACCTTGTGGATTGAATCAAATGTACTCCATGCGATATGGTACCATACCGATGGTTAGAAGAATTGGCGGTTTGAAAGATACCGTTATTGATTTCGGTGAAACAAACGGTTATGGCATTTGTTACAATCATACGGCAGTAGGTGATATTACTCATGCCGTTTGGCGTGCGGTAGAACTATATCAAGACAAAGCGTTGATGCAGACGCTGAGAGAAAGAATGATGAATCTGGATTTTAGCTGGGAAACGAGTGTAAAAAAATATTTAGAGGTTTATCAAAGTATTCAATAAATTCAACCAAAATTAACTCATATATGAGCAGTAACATTGTAGCCGTAATCTTAGGTGGAGGAGCAGGTTCTCGATTATATCCCCTTACAGCTAGTCGTTCGAAACCAGCTGTTCCCATTGCAGGGAAATACCGATTGGTAGACATTCCGATCTCAAACTGTTTGAATGCTAACATCGCTCGCATGTTCGTGCTAACGCAGTTCAACTCAGCTTCGCTCAATCGTCATATCAAGAATACCTATCACTTCAGTGCCTTTAGTAGCGCTTTCGTTGATATCCTTGCTGCAGAGCAAACACCCGATAACCCTACTTGGTTCCAAGGTACTGCCGACGCGGTTCGTCAAAGCTTAAGGCACATCGTTGCCTTTCCAAGTGAATATGTATTGATCCTTTCAGGTGACCAATTGTACCAGATGGATTTCCGTGAAATGCTGCAAAATCACATCGACCGGAAAGCCGATATTTCCATCGCTACCATCCCGGTTGCAGCTCGCGAAGCTTCTGAATTTGGTATCATGAAGAAAAATGATGAAGGGGTGATTACGTCTTTCATCGAAAAACCTAAAAAAGATGTGCTGGCCGATTGGGTAAGCGATACCGGTAAAGAAATGCAAAAGATGGGTAGAGATTACCTGGCTTCTATGGGTATCTATATCTTCAATAGACAATTGTTGTTTGATCTTTTGAACGACGAATGTAAAGATGCAACCGACTTTGGAAAAGAAATCATCCCTCAATCAATCGATCGATACAAAGTTGCCTCCTATCAATATGAAGGATATTGGACTGATATCGGAAACATCTACTCCTTCTTTGAAGCCAACTTGGGACTAACTCAAGATATTCCGGATTTCAATTTATTCGACAATACCAAGGCTATTTACACGCGTGCGCGCATGCTTCCTCCTGCGAAGATCAGTGGCACAACCCTCGAAAAAACAATCATTGCGGAAGGTTGTATCATCAACGCTTCAAGATTGGAAAACAGTGTAATTGGTATTCGAACCAGAATAGGATACGGAACTACCATTGTAAGCAGTTATGTTATGGGTAGCGATTATTATGAAACCCTTACAGAAATGGAATACAATATGGCAAAGGGTACACCTAAACTGGGTATTGGCGAACGCAGTTATATCAAAAATGCTATTGTAGATAAGAACTGTAGAATTGGTGACGATGTTCGCATCAACGGCGGTTCTCACCTTGAGAATTCGGATCATGCCTTGTACACAGTGAAAGACGGAATTGTAGTAATTAAGAAAGGTGCCGTAATTCCAAATGGGTTTGTAATATAAGTTTAAGAGTTATTTGTTTTAGTCAGGTTTCGGTTCAACAAAATCGTATCCTTCTACTACAAATAACTTTTTTAGTATATTTTTCAAATAGTGTATAAATTACACATTAGGAGCGTGCAGCTCTCACATTAAAACGATTGCTATGGCCTTAAGTTCAGCTACCGGCGGCTCAAGTTTGAAGCCCAAGCCGAGAATGTCCCTCGCTCAAATATTCTACATGAGCTTTGGGTTCTTAGGAATTCAATTTGGATTTGCACTCCAGAATTCCAACGCTAGTGGTATCCTTCGAAATTATGGAGCCGATGTAGAGAGCCTATCTTGGTTTTGGCTGGCAGCACCGGTTGTTGGGCTAATTGTTCAGCCCATTGTAGGTCATTACAGCGATCGAACTTGGAATAGATTGGGTAGGCGCAAACCTTATTTTCTTGCAGGTGCAATCTTATCATCTTCGGCCCTTACGCTCATGCCGAATGCAAATATTCTAGGTAGTTTGGCACCGCTTGTGATCATTGGCGCCAGTTTCTTAATGATTATGGATGCCTGTTTCAATTTGGCGATGGAGCCTTTCCGAGCTTTGGTAGCCGACAACCTTCCTGATGAGCAAAGAACAGCCGGATTCTCTATTCAAACGTTTTTAATTGGAGTAGGTGCCGTTATTGGTTCTTGGTTGCCCGCTATTCTTGCAAAAGCAGGTGTTGCCTCGAACGCCAGTGAAGGGGTTGTGGGAAACAATGTGAAATATGCATTCTATATAGGAGCGGCCGTTTTTATCGTATCTATATTGATCACCGTATTTACAACCAAGGAGTTTAATCCGGAAGAATACAGGTCTTATCATGGTGGCGAATCGGATCACAAAGAAGGTTTGGGAAGCATTTTTACCGATTTACGAAAAATGCCAAAAACCATGCGCCAATTAGGACTCGTGCAATTTTTCTCATGGTTTGCCTTGTTTGGAATGTGGGTGTTTACTACCGACACAATTTCAACTCATATATTTCACTTGCCCATCAGCGATAGAAGTTCTCAATTGTACCGAGATGCAGGAGCCTGGACGGGTGTAATTTTCGGCGTTTACAATGGGGTCTCAGCTTTGTATGCCTTGGCCCTTCCCAAAATTGCCTCCGCTATTGGAAGAAAGCAAACACATGCGCTTTCACTTTTAATCGGTGGTATTGGTTTGATATCCATTTATTTTGCTCCCAACAAAGAGTTTCTCATCTTCTCTATGGCTTGTGTAGGAATTGCATGGGCTTCTATTTTGGCAATGCCTTATGTGATATTGTCCGGTTCAATTCCTGCCGGTAAAATGGGGGTTTACATGGGAATCTTTAACTTCTTTATTACGTTACCTCAAATATTGAATGGAATTGTTGGTGGGCCGATGGTAAAACATGTGTACAATGAACAACCCGTTTATGCAATTGTAATGGCCGGCGTATTCATGTTGTGCGCAGCAGTGAGTGTTGTGTATGTATATGATCCGGCTGCTATAAAAATTAAAAAGGATTAAAATGAAGAATTTTTGCTTTTTAGCTACCATGCTTCTTGCATCAATAAACTTATTGGCTCAAGACAACCTTACGGTGTATCCAACCAATTGGTGGACCGGTATGAAACACAAAAACCTTACACTACTAGTTAAAAGCACTGAGGCGATCGGGTCCCCAAAACTTGCAGCAAGCGTAAATAAAAAAGGCATCTCCATAAAAGAAGTACGCTCTATGGAGAACAACCACTATGTGAAAATCAATATCGCCATTGATTCCAATGCTACGCCGGGCTTGTATACCATCCGATTTGGTGGAATAGTTGGAAATACTTGGAAATCTTTTCAGTTCGAATTGAAGAAGAAAAGTACCGATGATGGCAAATCGCGGGTAAGAGGAGTAACTAGTGAAGACTTTACCTACCTCTTAATGCCCGATCGGTTTGCAAACGGTGATCCTTCCAACGATGCTTTCGACGACATGCGTGATAAAACAAGTGATCGCGCAAATAAATTCGCACGCCACGGAGGCGATTTAAAAGGGGTACAAGACCACCTTGAATATTTCAAAGACCTTGGTATTACCACGCTATGGTTTACACCTGTTTTTGACAACGACATGCCGAAAATGAAAGAGAACAATACCGATATGGCAGGATACCATGGTTATTGGTTCACTGATCATTATAAAGTAGACAAGCGATTCGGCGGCAACGAAGGGTATAAAACCTTGGTAAATGCGGCCCATCAAAAAGGATTGAAGATTATTCAAGATGCGATCTATAATCACGTAGGATTGTATCACTGGATTTATCAAGATGCTCCTGCAAAAGATTGGATCAATGAATGGCCAAGTTTTACCGGGCCTAATCATAGAGAAGAGACCATGTTTGATCCATATGGATCAAAGTTTGATAAAAATAATATGGTAAAGGGATGGTTTGTTCCACATCTTCCTGACCTAAACCTAGCAAATCCGGATCTGTCCACTTTTTTGGTACAACATGCTATTTGGAGTGTTGAAGAATTCGGAATTGACGGATACCGTATCGATACCTATAAATATTGCGATGAGAAATTTGTGAATCGCGTAAATGAAGAATTAAAAACGGAGTTTCCTCAGCTTACAACTTTCGTAGAAGCCTGGGTAAATACAGTTGTAGGGAATGCATATTTCGTTCAAAACAATTTCAATATTCCCTTTAAACACAATGCACCCGGTGCCATTGATTTTTCTCTCTGTTTTGCCATGCAAGCCGGTATGAACCAACCGGCCGGATGGACGGAAGGCGTTAATCGCGTTTATATGACCCTGTCGCAGGATTTAGTGTACAAGAATCCACTCAATAATTGCATCTTCCTCGACAATCATGATATGGACCGCGTGTATTCTGTGATTGGCGAAGATTGGAATAAAATGAAATGGGGTTTGAATTGGCTTTTAACCATGCGGGGAATTCCACAAATATTTTATGGTACTGAATTACTCATGAAGAATTTCAAAAATCCAACAGATGCAGAAGTTCGGTACGATTTCCCGGGTGGATGGAAGGAAGATGCGGTAAACAAGTTCACTGCCGCTGGTAGAAATGAGAAGGAAAATGCAGCCTATAATTACATTAGTAAGCTGGCACATTTCCGCCAAAGCAGCTCAGCCCTTAAAACTGGAAAAACCATCCAGTTCATTGTACGAGACGGGGTGTATGTTTACTTCCGTTACGATGCAAAAGAAACGGTTATGGTGGTTACCAATACCGGCTCGAAAGAATTTACTCCTGATTGGGCGATGTATGCTGAAGTGGCTGCAGGTTTTACAAAAGCCTGGAATGTACAAACAGAAACTACCACTACACTTACTGATTTAAAAATCCAACCAGGTGACTCGCAAGTTTTAAAACTAATAAAATAGCGTAAACAAAAAAGCCCATCAAGTGGGCTTTTTTGTATTTTGATACTTACAAGTTGCAGAGCCAGATGTTGCGCTCGCCCCATTTACCCCAATCTTTTAAGCTTTCCTTTAATTTGTCGCGCATTCCAACAGCCGTTGTTTTCTTTCCTTTCGTAGGTGGTAAGAATTCCTTGTTAGGGATCTCAGCCAATTCTAGTTTGGTAGCGAAATAGGTATAACCAATACGAGGAATGGCGATACCTAAAATCATACCCGGCAGCCCATTAAAGCCTTCCGGACCGCCCTGGCAAAGAATTTCATCGGTATAATACGCGAAAATAAACACCGAATCATTGATAATGGTTGTGGCTTTTCTGCAGAGAAAACCCGCAATTTTTCTTGTGTCAGAAGTCAGTTTCCATTCAAAGTTTTTGATACTGTCTTGAATGAGGTATTGCGTTTCGAATACTTGTTTCTGACTGGCAGTGGTATGATTGGTGTAATTTGAATACACTACGTTTTCTGAGGCCGGTGCGGAGCCAAAGAATCCATTTTTAGGTGCATCCACTTCACGCCCCGGTTTGTAAACCGAAGCAGTATCGTTGAAATAGAAATTGAAATACGTGATGCCGAATTGTGGAATCTGTTTTTTTAATTCCTGCACCCAGGAATCATCTTCTCCCTCGAATTGCTTGTGATTATTGATTTTCCTTTCAAACTCAATTTTTCCTTTCGCAATGAACTGTTGAGCTTCTGATTGAATTGCAGCACAAAGTGCAATTAATATGATTAGTTTTTTCATTGTTGTAATCTTTATTTTTCGGTTTTCTTGGCGGCGGCACTGTGATTAAAGTTCCATGTAAAGGAAAGCAACCACAGTCTTTGCAATTGCTGATAACCTCTTTCAGTGATTGTGTTTGAATTGATGCTACGATCGTATCCAATGTTTTGATTGAAAATATCGCGCATTTCAAACTTGACCAAGCCGGTTTCTCCTTTGAATACTTTTTTACCAACATAGCCTCTCATGAGGAATATGTTCCGATTGGTGTTAAACAATGCTGTTTTCTGACGAATGGTGAAATCGATGTTTGCGTTTAGCTCAAACTTCTTGGGTAATTGAAGGGTAGCAGACCCATCTATTGATGTTGACCAGAAATTGTTTTTCACAGTCGACAAACTTGAAGTGGAGCTATTGTAGTTCTGTCGAACAGATAGATTCATGTCGAATTTCTTGTCCTTATGGTAATTTGTTCCAACACCCAATCCGGTACTATTGTAAACATTGCTGTTGATTGCGTTGTTTACAATAGTCTTATTTCGGCTACCATTTAATTGTAAATCAAAGTTGATATTGAAATCCGTTTTTTTGATCTTGAATCCATAACTACTGTATAAGTTATAATAGTAGTTGCCATTGATATTTATGGCTTGGCTGGTACGTTTACCGGTTGCATCGAGGTCGTCCTTAGTTGAAAATGCATTGTCTGTAAAATTGAAATTCGCGAACAACCAAATACCTCTATTATTAAGAACCTTGAAATCACTGAAATTAAAGGAGAAGCTGTGAGTGAACGACTGCTTCAGATTTGGGTTCCCTTTTCGAACCAAGAAGGGATCGGTGTTGTCTAAGATCGGTTGTATTTGATCAATTGAGGGCTGTCGAGTACTTCCGCTGTAATTCATTCCGAATCGTTGCATGGGCTTAAAGTTCAAGTTGATGCCTGCTCTCGGAAAGAAATTGGTAAAATTATAGCGATACAAAGTATCTTTTACCAAATCAGCTTGTTTGAATCGGGCGTTGGAAACTGATCCTCCAAAGGAGAAATTCACTTTCTTGTAATTGAATTTCAAGTTCGATCCTGCTGCTTGCGTAAGGATATCGTATTGGAAATGGCTCGACAGGGAGTCAATATAATCTTCGTACTTGCCGTTGATTTTTTCATTGGTGATGCGCTCAGAATTACTATTGTTGACCCCGATCGAATAACTCAACTCTAAAAAGATTTTTTTTGCCAATGGTTCGGTATAAACCAGTTTGGAATTGAAGTTGGTTTTTTTACTATTATTTATTTTCTCTTGATCAATACTGTCTTTAATTGAAGTATTGTTGAAGTAGATAAAGTTGGCAGAATTGAGGAATCCATCACTGCTTGTATTGGTGTACTTAAAGTCATTGTTCCAAGAAATGGTTCGTCCTTTTTTCTTGAATCTTTTTTTATAGAGTAGGGTGGAATTGAACAATTGCTCTTCTCCCTTGCTGGTAGTTGTTCTATAACTCTGGTTAACTGGGTTCAGCTCCTCGGAAAGAGACTCACTATAGATATAACTTTTTTTCTGGCTTTGTCCGGCCGCTCCTTTGGCAGTGAATTTCAACGATGAAGTAGAATCAATTTGATATTCATAGGTTAAATTCATACTGTTTTGAAAACGAGTACTGAAATTGTTCCCATTATCATTCTTATAGTAGGAAGTATCTTTCAATAAAAATTGAGAGCGTGTAAATCCGGAACCGCTGGTGTTCAGTTTATTGAATCGAAAACTACTGTTGAATTTTAGTTTATCTCCATTCCATTTGTTATTGTAGTGCATGCCGGCACTCCAAGAGGTTGGTAAGCCTTCGCCGTAGTAGCTACCGCCACCTCCACCAAAATCATCACCTTCCGAAAAAATCATGACCATTCCGGCCTCAGCGTCAATTTCCATATTTGAATTATCGCCACCTCCAAAATTATTCTGATCTTCCCAGTTCAATCCCGTTTTACCGGTATTCGACATGATTCCAAAAGCAGCGAATTTTCGTTTCCCCTTGAATGCATTGATCATGCCTTCATTTGAGAACTTGTCTTTTAGACCTCCGGCAATGTTTACTTTCCCGAAATAGCCGTTCTTTTTATCTTCTTTTAATTGTAAGTTGATGGCTTTGGTTGATTGTCCATCGTCAATTCCCGTAAAAGTTGCTTGGTCACTCTTCTTATCAAAAACCTGTACTTTTTCTACCGCGTCGGCGCGAAGGTTTTTCGTAGCCATCGTAGGGTCGTCGCCGAAGAATTCTTCACCATCTACGTATACTTTGCCGATGTCTTCGCCTTGCGCTTTAATTTTTCCGTCTTTGTCTACTTGAACACCTGGAAGGCGTTTCAAAAGATCTTCAACCGATGCATTGGCGCCCACTTTGAAACTATCGGCAATAAATTCTGTGGTGTCTTTCTTAATTCGGATGGCTCCTAATTTCTGCCGAACCACAACTTCTTGTAAAAGTTGGCTGGCTGTGGTCATTGGAATTTTTGCGAGGTTCAGGTCTTCTGCCGCAGTCAAATTAATGACTTTATAGAAGTCGGCATAGGTAGGGTGGGTGATGAAAAGAATGTACTTACCCGGTTTTACGTTTGATAGTTCGAAACTGCCGTCTTGATTGGATCGGGTGAAACTTACAAATGTGGAGTCTTTTTCTTTTAGAAGACTGACGACCGATCGATACAGGTTCTTTTTTTCGGAAGTGTCGGAAAGAATGCCCTTAACTTTTGAGGTCTGGCTAAATAAGGGCATGGCTAGTGCAAGGCACAGCCATAACATTAATTGTTTTCTCATGGTGCTATTTGGTTATAAAAAGGTTTAGGCTAGCTGCTATACTTTTCGAAATTCTGTAAAAAGAATAACGTATATTTAAATGCCAACTTAATATTTCGTTAAACTGTTCACCTGTTTTGGGTTAAATCGATTGTTTTATGACGCAGCCTAAGAAAAAATCCACAACAAAATCTTCAACAAATAAAAAGAATGTTACCAACGGTAAGGAGGAAAATAGTATGAGCGGTGCAGCATCAAATCAAGGTAATTTGCCATATGAGGAACGTTTCTTTGTAGATACTACAAAGCCCGTATGGAATTATTCTCTATTCAGCGATGAAGATGTAGTGAATTTTCAAAATGGAACGCATTATCGGTTATACGAATTGTTTGGTTCAAAACAATTGACGGTTCTGGGTAGAAACGGTTATTATTTTGCTGTTTGGGCACCCAATGCAACCTTTATTTCGGTTATCGGAAATTTCAACGACTGGGATAATACCACTCACCCACTTTTTGTTCGACAAGACAGTTCGGGTATTTGGGAGGGGTTTATTCCGGATATGGGAAAAGGTGAAGTGTATAAATACCATATTCATGGGTTTAAGGGGAAGAAACAGGATAAGGGAGATCCTTTCGCAAATTTCTGGGAGAAAAGACCTTTAACAGCTTCCATAACATGGGATTTAAGTTATGAATGGAAAGATACCACTTGGATGGGCAAGCGAAAAAATCACAACTCTTTGGAAGCTCCATGGTCGGTATATGAAGTGCATTTAGCTAGTTGGATGCGACCCAATAAACACGATGAAGAAAGTTATAATACGTACGATCAATTCCGAGAGCACCTCGTTCCCTATGTAAAGGGAATGGGCTTTACGCATGTAGAACTGCTTCCAATAATGGAACATCCGTTCGACGGCTCTTGGGGCTATCAAGGAACAGGATATTTCGCACCAACTTCTCGTTATGGTGATCCGCAGCAATTTATGGAATTGGTGAATGCCTTTCACGAAGAAGGAATTGGAGTGATATTGGATTGGGTGCCGTCCCATTTCCCTTACGATGCCCATGGGTTATTCATGTTCGATGGAACTCACACCTATGAATATGCGGATATGAGAAAGGGATTTCACCCCGATTGGAATAGTTACATCTTCAATTATAAAAGGGGAGAAGTGAAATCTTTCCTGATTAGTAGCGCCCGTTATTGGTTCGATAAATATCATATTGATGGCATTCGAGTAG
The DNA here is from genome assembly GCF_050589245.1 of Endoryza foliicola. Taxonomy (NCBI): domain Bacteria; kingdom Pseudomonadati; phylum Bacteroidota; class Chitinophagia; order Chitinophagales; family Chitinophagaceae; genus Endoryza; species Endoryza foliicola. Next base: position 61,639 of record NZ_JBOBEW010000005.1, read on the forward strand.
ATGCGGTAAGCTCAATGTTAAAGCTCAATTACTCTCGTCAGTCCGGTCAATGGGAACCAAATGAGTTTGGTGGGGATGGTAATTTGGAGGCCATTGCTTTTATAAAGGATATGAATGAAATGGTGTTTCGCGATTTCCCCGATGTTCAAACCATAGCAGAAGAAGCAACCGACTGGCCGGGGGTTTCCAAGCCTACCTATGCCGGCGGACTGGGCTTTGGAATGAAATGGATGATGGGATGGATGCACGATACCCTAGACTATTTTAAACTAGATCCTCTTTACCGTAAGTTTCATCAGAATAAGTTTTCTTTTAGTATGATGTATTACTATGATGAAAATTTTATGCTTCCGCTAAGCCACGATGAAGTAGTTCATGGTAAAAGCCCGATGATCTATAAAATGCCGGGCGACGAATGGCAGAAATTTGCCAATCTCCGATTATTGTACAGTTATATGTTTTGTCACCCGGGAGGAAAGCTACTTTTCATGGGCGATGAATTTGGTTCCACTTCCGAATGGAATTACAAGTCGGAACTTCCTTGGGAACTCTTGCAGTTTGAACCACACCAGGGCCTAAAAGATTGTGTGCGCGATTTGAATAAGCTGCTCAGCTCAGAGCCGGCATTGCACGAAAACCAGTTTACGATATATGGATTTGAATGGGTAGACCTCAATCATCGGGATGATTCTGTGATCGTATTCCGAAGAAAAGCTAAAAAGTCTGATGATGATTTGTTAATTGTATTGAATATGACACCTTTGGCTCGGAGGGATTGGAAAGTGTATGCAAAAGACAAAAAACAATGGAAAGAGTTGTTTAACAGCGATTCACGAGACTATTGGGGAACCGGTGATACCTTTAATCCCGAAATTGAAACCAATTTGGTGGATAAAAATGAAAATATCTATGAAATAAACTTGCATTTACCACCGTTGGGAGCTATTATTCTGAAATAATTCCACTCCGTATCCAATATAGTTTTATGAAACCACTCGCTTTTTTGATGATGTGCAGCTTAGTTGCAAAAGGATTGTTTGCTCAAACAACCGATAGCGCTGTTTTTTATTACGACAAAGGGATGGAAGAAAAAGCAGCCAAGCGCTACAGAGAAGCGGAAAAAGCTTTTCAAAAAAGTTACGGTTTCAATACTGAAAAAGTAGAAACCCATATCGAATGGGGCAATGTGTTGTTGGAACAAAGAAGGTATCAAGAAGCCTATTACAAATTCAAGAAGGCCGACTCTCTTCAGTCAAATAACAACGTAGTATTAGAGCAAATCGCTCAACTTTCCTTCAATCTTAGAAAATACGAAGATGCCATTAAAGTTGCCAAACAATTGCAAGCAGCAAAATATGGCTCCGGATGGAACTGGCTCATCGCTCGCAGTCAATATGAATTGCAATTTTATGCTGAAGCCATTAAATATTGCGAGGCTGCTTTTAAAGAGACGGCTAACAACCCGGAAATTGTATACATAGCGGGGCGCAGCTTCATGGAAATGCACAATTATAAACGCGCAGCAGGCTGTTTCGATCAGGCTTTGGCTATGGATAGTTCCAATGCTACCTGGATGTATGAGGCGGGGCTTGCATGGTACGCCGTTCCCGACGATAAAAAAGCATTGTATTGGATCGAAAAAGCCGGGCAAAATGGGTACAAGAAAACCAACGATTATCTCGAAAATTTAGCAACAGCTTATCTCAATACCGGAAATTTAGAAAAAGGAGTTGAAATGCTTATTCAGGTATTAGAGCGTAGACCTTCCGATCCGGAATTACTTTACAGTATTGCAGAAGCCTACTATAAAGGCAAAAAATACGACTCCGCTATTGAATACTGGGATCGTATTTTAGAAGTCGATAAAAAGAACGCCAATGCATTGTACATGATTGGTATGTGCTATCAGAAAAAAGGCGATACCGCGAAAGGAAATCAACTCTGTGACAAAGCCATTGAAATGGATCCTTCTTTGCGAAAATTGAAAGAAGAAAAGAAATTGCCCAATGGCCTATAGGCTCCTAAAGCTAAAAACGATTCCCCTTCTACATAACGGTTACATGCGGTCTGGCACCGCAATTCCCAAAGCGTTCATGGCAGTTGAAATTACGTGAACACTAAAAGAACACAATTGCAATCTCAATTCTTTTTGCTCCGGTGTTTCAGCCGTTAAAACCCTGCATTCCGTAACAAAGGAGTTGAAACTCTGCGCCAATTTAAACACGTAATTGGAAATCACAGACGGGTTCATTTCTTTGCAGGCATCGGCAAGAATACTCGGATATTTCTCCAATTCAATGATTAATTGCTTTTCTTGTTTGTGCAGAGATGCAACGGTTATTTTCGAGAAACTAGGTTGCTCTTTTCTTAAAATTGATTTTGCCCTGGCATGACTGAATTGAATGAAAGGCCCTGTAAATCCATGGAAATCGATTGACTCCTCAGGATTGAAGATCATGCGCTTTTTCGGATCAACACGAAGCAAGAAGAATTTTAACGCACCCATACCAAGCGTGTGGTACAGTTCTTTGCGTTCTTCTTCTGTGAAATCGTTTACCTTGCCCAATTCCTCAGTGAGCTTTGCTGCAATCGATTCCATTTCATCAACAATGTCATCGGCATCTACAACAGTACCCTCTCTGGTTTTCATTCTTCCCGTTGGAAGTTCCACCATGCCATAACTTAAATGGTATATGCCTTCAGCCCCTTTCAACCCTAATTTCTCACAAATCAATTTGAGTACTTTGAAGTGGTAGTTTTGCTCATCTCCAACAACATAAATGGAGATGTCTGAGCCAAATTCTTTTTGTTTGAGATCAGCGAGACCGATGTCTTGTGTAATGTATACAGCCGTTCCATCTTTTCTTTGAACAATCTTTTGATCCAAACCATCAGCAGTTAAATCAATCCAAACACTGCCGTCTTCTTTTTGAAAGAAAACACCTTTTTCCAATCCTTGCTGCACCATATCTTTTCCAAGCAGGTAAGTGTCGCTTTCATAGTATTGTTTGTCGAAATCACTGCCAATTCTTTTATAAGTAACCTTAAAGCCTGAATAAACCCAACTGTTCATTTTCTTCCACAATTCAATTACTTCAGGTTTACCGGCTTCCCAATCAACCAACATTTGTTGAGCAGCTAGTTGGATAGGAGCAGATTTTTCAGCTTCTTCTTTGCTCATGCCTTTTTCAACCAGAGCGGCTACTTCCTTTTTCAACTCTTCCCCAAACATCACATAGTAGTCACCAACCAAATGATCGCCTTTGATGCCTGTTGATTCGGGAGTTGCTCCGTTTCCAAATCGTTCCCAAGCGATCATGCTCTTGCAAATATGAATACCACGATCGTTTGAGATACAGGTTTTGGCAACTTCGTAACCGTTCATTTTATAGATCTGAGCAATGCTCCATCCGAGGAAATTGTTTCTCAAATGGCCCAAATGCAGCGGTTTGTTGGTGTTGGGGGAAGAATATTCAACCATTACTTTTTTTCCGGAAGCAGGAGCAGTACCAAACAGTTTATTGGCAGCTTCTTTTTCAACGAGGGATGTCCAGTAACTATCAGCAATGCTTAAGTTGAGAAAGCCTTTGATCACATTGTACGATTCGAAGAGGTCGGGTGTTGCTTTGGTAAGTGCGTCGCCTAGTTCTTGGCCCAATTGTTCAGGGGCCTTTTTCAATTGCTTTACAAAATTGAACAACACTACCGTATAGTCACCTTCGAATTCAGGTTTGGTTTCGTTCACAGCAATTTGAGCCTCCGGAATGGAAACTTGAAATTGATCATGAAGCACTTTACTAACGGCCGATTGAATACTAGCTACAATTCCCATAAATCCTATTTGAAGCGCAAAAGTAATACAATGTGGGGAGGGCTAAAAATCAAGAAGCTGCTCTTTTTAAGAACAGCTCCTTGTACAGTTTGGCTTAGGGGTTTAAACTTCGATCAAGTTCAACCTTTTTCTAATATTATCCAAAAAAAATTCCTTTCTTGACCTATGTCAAATGTTAATAACTTTTTGATTGAGAATTGACCTTTGAAAAAAAGCTATTTTCGCAAGGTTTTTATGAAAAAAGGTCGTTTTTTATCATTTGTAGATTTGTTTTATCCCATTTTTAAGCGTTTCATGCCCATTGAAACCTATTACTATGCAGTAATGGGTGGGCTAAATACCGTTATTGGTTTGTTGGTGTATGCGCTCTCTTATACCTTTATTTTCAAGGGGATAGACATCGATCTGGGCTTTTATGCTTTCAAGCCACACACAGCCGCTCTCTTCCTTTCTTTTTGTGTGAATCTTCCACTGGGCTTTCTTCTAAACAAATACCTTGTTTTTACTGGTTCTACTCTCAAAGGTCGCATTCAACTCTTCCGATACAGTGTTTTCTTCATCAGCTGCCTTTTTTTAAATTATGTGCTTCTAAAGGTTTGGATCGAAATGCTCCATATGAATGCCTTGCTGGCACAATTGATCACCACTTCTATTGTGGTTACGGTGAGCTATTTCTCCCAGAAATACATCACTTTCAAAAAGGACGCGAGCTAACCAATCATTAGTCATTAATTATTAATTAATAATTATTAATTAATAGGTCTTCTTTCTCTAACTTAATAGTCCAAAACTAACTTAACATGAGAAAGACCATTTTGGCAACGCTTCTGTTGCTGTTTTCCATTTCTTTGATCGCACAAAAAAAGAAAGCCCTTGTAGGAGGTACTTTAATCGATGGCTTCGGCGGAGAACCACTTAAAAACTCAGTCATCATTATTGAAGGCGAGAAGATTGTGAAAGTGGGGCAAGTAGGTTCAATTGAAATTCCAAAAGACGCTGAGATCATTTCAACGGAAGGGATGAGTGTATTACCCGGACTTTGGGATATGCACGTGCATCTTATGATTAATGGTCACTCTGACTATACTTATTGGGACAAAAAATACCCGCCTTTATTTCGCTCCGTAATTATGCCGGCCGGTGCAAAGCAACTCTTATTAGCAGGCGTTACCAGTGCTCGTGATTTGGGTGGCCCCCTAGAAGATGTAATTGGAATTCGTGATGATATCAATAGAGGAAAACTAGACGGACCTACTTTATATGTTAGCGGACCGTTCATTCAACACGCTCCTTACCCTGGTACCGAGCAATTTCGTTGGGGAGTGAATGGGGTAGAAGATGCTCGAGCAAAGGTTCAAACCTTGGCAAAAGCTGGTGTAGATTGTATAAAGTTGATCGACCAAGACCAAATGACCATGGAGGAAGTAATGGCTGTTGTAGATGAAGCACATAAGTGGAAACTGAAAGTAGTAGGCCATTCGCATCGACCTGAAGAAATTAGAAGAGGATTGAAAGCCGGGGTCGATAATTTTGAACATACAGGTTTGGCAACGGCTCCTGAATATCCGGAAGATATTATGAACATGATCAAAGAAAGAACCGGCAATTCCAATAACAAATTGTTCTGGACTCCCACCATTCAAGGGCTGTGGAATTACGATTATGTGCGCAACAATCAAGAACATTTGGATGACCCTTCTTGGAAAGTTGGGTTGCCCGATAGCATTGTAAAAGACATTCGTCAGTCAATTGCCAAACCCTCTCAATTGTCTTATAATCAATTAACGGCCTATCGCAAACCCACTCTTAGACGAAAATTCACTCAGCTAAAAGAAGCCGGCCTTATTTTAATGATTGGCACCGACTCAGGAATTCCTATGACCTTTCATAGTCAGAGCACTTGGAATGAATTGGACATCTGGGTAAGAGAATTAGGGGTGGATCCTATGTTGGCCATTCGGGCAGCAACCTATTGGCCGGCGGTTTTTCAGGGTGTAGACGATAAGGTTGGAACGGTGAGCGAAGGAAAATACGCCGACATCATTGCGGTAAAAGGCGATGTGCTCAGGTATATAGACCTATTACAGAAAGTTGACCTAGTAATTAAACATGGCAAAAAAGTCAAATAGTCATTAATAATCAAATAGTTACGAAAGATATGACAGTGGCAGTCTCTATAGACTGCCATTTTTGCGCATTTTCGGCAGCGGCACGAGGATTGATAATAGAGACCTGAACATTAAATTCATCAATCATGGGAAAGATAATAGGAATTGACTTAGGAACTACCAACAGTTGTGTGTCGGTGATGGAAGGGAATGAACCTGTGGTAATAGCCAACGATGAGGGTCGTCGTACCACGCCTTCCGTTGTAGCATTTTTGAAAAATGGCGAGCGTAAAGTAGGAGATCCTGCAAAACGTCAGGCCATTACTAACCCTCAAAATACCATCATGAGTGTAAAGCGTTTTATGGGACGCCGCTTTGATGAAGTAAGCGAGGAAATCAGCCATTGGAGCTATAAAGTAGCCAAAGGTGACAACAATACAGTAAGAATCGATATCGACGGTCGTTTGTATACCCCACAAGAAATCAGTGCCATGATCCTTCAGAAAATGAAGAAAACGGCTGAAGATTACTTGGGGCAAGAAGTAACAGAAGCGGTTATCACGGTTCCTGCTTATTTCAACGACGCTCAACGTCAAGCAACGAAAGAAGCCGGTGAAATTGCCGGATTAACTGTTCGTCGTATTGTAAACGAACCAACCGCAGCCGCTTTGGCTTATGGTTTGGATAAAGGAAAACACGATCAAAAAATTGCTGTATTCGATTTGGGTGGTGGTACTTTCGACGTATCAGTGCTGGAATTGGGTGATGGCGTGTTCGAAGTAAAAAGTACCAATGGTGATACACACTTAGGTGGTGACGACTTTGATAAAGTGATCATGGATTGGTTAGCAGAGGAATTTAAAAATGAGGAGAATGTAGATCTGCGCAAAGATCCTATGGCCTTACAACGTTTGAAGGAAGCTGCAGAGAAAGCAAAGATTGAATTGAGTTCTTCTTCAGAAACAGAAATCAACCTTCCTTATATCACAGCTATTGACGGAGTGCCTAAGCACTTGGTTAAAAAACTGTCTCGTGCGAAGTTTGAGCAACTAGCCGACAACTTATTCACGCGTTGTTTGAAGCCTTGTGAGCAAGCATTGAAAGATGCGGGCATGACTGCTTCTCAAATTGATGAAGTGATTTTAGTGGGTGGTTCAACTCGTATTCCAAAAGTTCAAGAGATCGTTGAGAAATTCTTCGGTAAAAAACCTAACAAAGGCGTAAACCCCGATGAAGTAGTTGCCATTGGTGCAGGTATTCAAGGTGCGGTATTGACCGGTGAAGTGAAAGATGTATTGTTGCTTGACGTAACACCTCTTTCTTTGGGTATTGAAACCATGGGTGGTGTTATGACTCGTTTGATCGATTCTAATACAACCATTCCTACTCGTAAATCTGAAGTGTTCTCAACTGCCAGCGACAATCAGCCCGGTGTACAAATTCATGTACTGCAAGGAGAACGTCCGATGGCCAATCAAAATAAGAGCTTAGGTATGTTCAATTTGGATGGAATTCCTCCTGCACCACGCGGGGTACCTCAAATTGAAGTAATCTTCGATATCGACGCCAACGGTATTTTGCATGTAACAGCTAAAGACAAAGGAACCGGTAAGGAGCAAAAAATTCGCATTGAAGCAGGTAGCGGCTTAAGTAAAGACGAGGTAGAACGCATGAAAGCAGAAGCTAAGGCCAACGAAGCTACCGATAAGGAAGCTAAAGAACGTGTTGAGAAAATCAACCAAGCCGATAGCTTGATCTTCCAAACAGAGAAACAATTGAAAGAGTACGGTGATAAGATCCCTGCTGAGAAAAAGGCTCCGATCGAAAACGCACTCAATAAATTGAAAGAAGCGCACAAATCACAGGACCTCGCTAGTATTGATACAGCTGTAGCTGAAATGAATGCTGCTTGGACAGCAGCCAGCGAAGAGTTGTACAAAGCTTCTCAAGCTGCCGGAGCTACTCCGGGTGCAGAAAGTGCACAAGCTAACGCAGGGGCCGGTGGTGAGAATGTAACCGATGCAGAATTCGAGGAAGTAAAATAAAAGTAAAAACTAGGATAAAGACGAAACGCCTTGCAGCAATGCAAGGCGTTTTTTATTTAATAGCTGATTAGATACTGGCGTGTTGGTATACGAAGAATTCTTTTCATAACGATAACAGTTATCCTAAACTAAAATGTCATTTACACGTGAATGTCCTCGGCTGTTCGAATTATTAATTATTAATTGTTAATTATTAATTGAATCAACTCTCTTCATAATCAACGTTTTGCATTCCTCTTAACAAAACTTTTAGTATTAAAGCTTGCATACGCGGATGAATCGTCGTATATTTGCGGCGTCATTAAGAGCAATTAACTGAAACGACCTGTTTATCTGCAGAAATTTCAAGCCATCGAATCTAACGATTCACACATTCTACTGATTGTTGCCTGATATTGCTCGAATAATTACGTGTTAAATTAAACTAGATAAAACATGAAAAGTGATGTCATGCCATCTCGCGTGCAGATGGAACCAGCAGTATTACAATCATTGCTGACAGAAGTAAAGGAAACTGTGGCCAGAGAGTTTTTTGAATCCAATTCAAATGCTTCAACTACTTTCAGAGCGGTAAACCTCTGGAAGGTGCAACGCAACTACAAATCGGCACAGGGTTATCACAGACGCAGAACTGCGTTGAATAACTAATGCTATTAAATAGTTTCCTTACCTTTTAAAACCCGCTCATGCGAGCGGGTTTTTTATTTTGAATCGTTGGAAATACGTTTGCCGAACTTGTGAATATAGATCAATGCATCAAAACTTGAATGGTAGTAGCACTTTGCTGTTTCAAAGAAATGCCTCTTCCTTTTGTAAGTGAAGGAACTACTGTTTCATCGTAATGACGAACCGTAAGAATGGTAAGTCCTTTTTCAATTTGAACATCAAATTGCTGATCAACAGCGAATGCTAATTTTTCAATTTTATCGGCCCTGTTGTCGAGCACCAATTCAATGCTTACAGCTCCTGTTTGAATAAGATTTGGTTTGATTCTAAGTTTGCTTAGCATCTGATACAATTCTGAAAGCAGGCTTTCTCCAACAAAAGAAAAGTCTTTTGATTTTAAATGAACCAATACTTGATCTTTCTTCAATACAATAATGGGAGGGAGGTTCTTAACCGATTTGTTGTGAATAATAGTGCCCGGTAAATTAGGATCGAGAAAGCATTTAACCAACAAAGGGATGCCTTTGTTTTGAAGCGGCTTAATTGTTTTTGGGTGAATTACCTGTGCGCCATAATAGGCCATCTCAATTACTTCTGCGTAGTTCAATTCACCAATGAACTGTGCTTCCGGAAATTCTTTCGGATCTGCATTCATCACACCTTCCACGTCTTTCCAAATAGTTTGTGATTCTGCATTCAACAAATTGGCAAATACAGCTGCGGTATAATCGCTTCCTTCTCTTCCAAGCGTTGTACTTTCATTTTCATCGGTGGCACCGATAAATCCTTGGGTTATTACCATGCCCCCCTCGTTTAAAATGGGAACTACCTCTAACTGTACTTGTTTCGAAGTATAGTGCCAATCAATGGCGGCTTCTCTAAAATTGTTATCGGTTCTGAAGATATCTCGAACATCAAGCCAAGTATTGGTAATGCCAATTTCGTTCAAGTAAGAACTGATGATGCTAGTTGACAATAGCTCGCCAATACAAACAATCTGATCGTAATAATAATCAAATTCACGAACAGGTTTATCGTGCAGCAACCATTCTACCTCAGTAAAGAAGTTCTTAAGGGCTGCCTCACCACTCACGGCATTCTTTACCAATAAATACTTTGCTGTGTTTAAATGCTGCTGCTTTACTTGTTCAAATAATTGAAGGGCTTCTTCTTTTCGCTCTTGAAAAAATGCTTCTGCCACTTTCTCCAGTGCATTGGTGGTTTTACCCATCGCCGAAATAACTATCAATAAAGGAGATCCCTGATGCGCTTTTACAATGGAAGCCATGTTTTGAATACGTTCTACACTGGTTACACTGGCTCCTCCGAATTTGAAAACTTTCATCTATTCCTAGGTCTTTTATGTTCCTGTAAAGTTCTCTAAAAAAAATGGTTTTCATTGATTTTGAACCGATTTCCCTTCCGGAACTTGATTTCTTAAACAAAAAACTTACATTTGTTAGTATCGAATCCTGTCAACCATGCTAGTAAACCGAAAAGTTCAAACCCTCGACGAGTTCACCATTCAGCAAATGCGCGATTTTCCCAATGCTACAGGGGAATTGGCCAACCTGCTGCGCGATATTGGCCTAGCCGCCAAACGAATCAATGTAGAAGTGAATAAAGCCGGTTTGGTAGACATACTAGGTGAGGCCGGACAAGTGAATGTTCAAGGCGAGGATGTAAAAAAGCTGGATATCTATTCCAATAATCAACTGATGGGAGTTTTGAAACATGGGATCAGTTGTGCAGGTATCGCCAGTGAAGAAATTGACGATTTTATTGCTTTTAATGACCCGGTTAGCAATCAATCGAAATACGTGTGTATGTTCGATCCCTTAGACGGCAGTGGAAACATCGATGTGAATGTTTCCATAGGAACCATTTTTGGCGTGTATCGAAGAGTTACACCTATTGGAACGCCGGTTACCAAAGAAGATTTTTTGCAACAAGGGAAAAAGCAAATTGCTGCCGGTTACATTGTATATGGATCTTCTACCATGCTAGTATATGCTACCCGAAGAGGTGTGAATGGATTTACCTTGGATCCCTCAATTGGTGAGTTTACCATGAGTCACCCCTCTATCCAGATTCCGGAATTTGGTCAAACCTACTCAGTGAATCACGGCAATTTCTTCAAATACCCAAAAGCTGTTCAACAGTATATTACGCATTGTCAGAAAAAAGAAGCATCTAACGGAGGACCTTATACGCAGCGTTATTTAGGATGTATGGTAGCCGATGTACACCGTTGCTTGATAAAGGGCGGTATTTTTATGTATCCCGGAACAACCAACAAGCCGGAAGGTAAATTGCGTTTGATGTACGAGTGCAATCCATTCGCCTTTATTGTGGAAGTAGCAGGCGGAACTGCCAGCAATGGAAAGGATCGAATCCTCGACATTGAACCCAATTCCTTGCATCAGCGTTCTCCTATTTTCATTGGAAGCAAGGGTATGATGGCAGAGCTCCACGAATTTATTAACAAAGGAGTGGAGTAGCTGGATCAGCTAAAATGTCGTAATTTTAGGGGGCAGGCCTAAACCCTGAGAGTGGCTATGAAAGAAACAATCATCTCTGTAAAAGATCTGAAAAAAAACTACGGCCAGTTTGAAGCTGTAAAAGGTATTAGTTTCGACGTTTTTAAAGGTGAAATTTTTGGTTTACTAGGTCCCAATGGAGCCGGTAAATCGAGTACACTTGAAATTATTGAGACCTTGCGTTCCAAAACATCCGGAACAGTGATTGTTGACGGATTCAATTTAGATAAAGATCCCAACGAAATAAAGAAGATCATCGGTGTGCAATTGCAAACCTCCGGATATTATCCGGGCTTGAACTTAACTGAGTTGATCCAGCTTTTTGCAGGTCTGTACAATGAAGTGGTTGATGCCAAAGAACTACTCACCAAAGTGAATTTGGTTGACAAAGCCAAAGCCAAATACAAAGAACTCAGTGGTGGACAAAAGCAACGTTTCTCCATTGCTACTACTTTAATCAACAAGCCTAAGATCATCTTTCTTGATGAACCCACTACCGGATTGGATCCTCAAGCCCGAAGAAGCTTATGGGAATTGATCCAACAGATCAGAAACGAAGGAACCACGGTTATCATCACTACTCACTATATGGACGAGGCCGAGGTATTGTGTGATCGGGTGGCTATTGTAGACTCCGGTAAAATTGTGGCTTTGGATTCACCCGACCAATTGATCGATCACTTGGTGGCAACCGGTTTTGAGCGCCCCAAAGAAGTGAAAAAGGCAAATCTGGAAGACGTGTTTATTAGCCTAACCGGCAAAGCATTACGCGAAGACTAACTAACCCTTTTAATATGACTGATCCTCGGTATCCCATCGGGAAATTTGAACCCCAACCTTATTCTGATAAACAAAAAAGAGAATGGTTACAAGACATTCAGTTTTTACCCGGTTTATTGGAAAATGCAATTGAAAATTTGGACGAAGCCCAATTTAATACACCTTATCGTGACGGTGGTTGGACAGTTCGTCAATTGGTACATCATGTGGCTGATAGTCACATGAACGCTTATATTCGTTTTCGCTTGGGCTTAACTGAAGACAATCCTACCATCAAGCCTTACGATGAAAATGCATGGGTGATGCTAAACGATATCGAGAAGGTTCCCATCAATATTTCAATTACCCTGCTGTATACTTTGCACACGCGTTGGCACGCCACCATTTTGGAACTTACCAAAGAACAATGGGAGCGTACTGTTTTCCATCCGGCTTCACAAAAACAAATGTCTCTTTGGCATCTGTTAGGAATGTACGCATGGCATGGTAAACACCATGTGGCTCATATTACATCACTCCGCGAACAGAAAGGTTGGTAATAATGGATGGCTCAAAAAACATGAATTGGAAAACAGTTTCTTCCGATTATCTTTTTAAGGATGAATGGTTCACTGTTCGCAGAGATACCTGTGAAAGACCTGACGGAAAAATTGTGACTCCATACTACGTATATGAGTTTCCGACATGGGTAACGGCACTTGCCTTTACCAAAGAAGGTAAGATTGTGTTGGAGCGACAATATAGACATGCCATTGGTGAAACTTCTTTTGAATTACCCGGCGGCTGTGTGGATGCTACGGATACAAACTTGCAAGAGGCAATCGCAAGAGAATTGGAAGAAGAAACCGGCTATCATTTCAACGAATACATTTATTTGGGAAAAACCTGCTGCAATCCTTCCACCAATAATAACTGGATGCACATGTTCATCGCTAAAGGCGGAGAACTAAAGAAAGAACAATCACTCGACGAGAATGAAGACATCGAAGTTCATTTACTTGAACTCGATGAACTAAAAGAAATTCTCCAAAAGGGGGAGATCATTCAGAGCATGCACATTACCACTATTTTTTATGCTTTTCAGCATCTGGGAATTTCCTTGCATTAAGAGCAATAGGATTACTTGCTCCGGTTCTACCGTATCATAGTTCAACAGCAGCTACCAAGAATACGCTGCCGCAAATCAAGATCAGATCATCTGCTCCGGCCGATGCTCGTGCAGCATTTATGGCGTCTTTCAGAATGGGGTAGTGGTTTCCTTCCAGATCATACTGTTCGGCTTTTTGTTTCAATTCTTCTGAAGGCAAGGCTCTAGGAATGGGGGCTTGTGTGAAATAGTAGTTAGCGGAATTAGGTAATAGTGAAAGCACTTTCTGAATATCTTTATCATTCACCATTCCAATAATCCAGTGAAGATTATTGAAGCGAAGACCGGCTAGCTGTTCCAATATTTGTTTAATTCCGTCCTCATTGTGCGCCACGTCGGCAATGATACGCGGGTTTGTACTCAACTGCTCCCAACGACCTCTCAGCCCTGTTAAAGCAGCCGCTTGTTGCAACCCTTCTTTGAGTGCTGTTTCTGAAACCTCCCAACCTTTCATTCGCAAAAGATTAATGGCGGTAAGTACCGTCCGAAGGTTTTTTGCCTGATAATGTCCTTTCAAATCAAGTTCAAATTCCAGTTCTTTATTGGTGGCCAAACTTTTTAAGGTGATTCTTGAATAGGCCCCTGCATCTTGAATGGAAACGATATCGAGTTGTTCTTCAGCTAATATCAATTTTGCGCCCACCGTTAGTGCGCGATCTGTAAATACTTTCAGGGTTTCTTTCGTGGTTTCCCCAACTACTGCAGGAATGTCTTCTTTAATGATGCCCGCTTTTTCAAATGCAATGGATTCCAAGGTATTACCTAATAGGTTCATGTGATCCCAGCCAATATTGGTAATGACAGATATTTCGGGATTAATGATATTGGTACTGTCGAGCCGCCCTCCGAGCCCAACTTCAATAACGGCAATGTCTACCTGCTCATTAGCGAAATATTCAAAGGCTAAGGCTACCGTTGCTTCGAAAAACGAAGGTTCGATGAGGTCGAATTGCGGCTTAATATTCTCTACAAAGTCGATCACTGCTTTCTCTGCTATGGGTTCGCCGTTGATTCGTATGCGTTCTCTGAAGTCTTTTAAATGTGGTGAAGTATACAAGCCTGTTTTATAACCTGCTTTTTGAAGTACTGCTGCCAGCATATGACTGGTGGATCCTTTCCCATTGGTGCCTGCCACATGAATTGACTTAAACCGGTTTTGGGGGTTTCCAATTGCTTCGCAAAGGGCGATGGTATTGTGCAAGTCTTTCTTATAAGCTGCAGCTCCAATTCTACTGAATAATGGGAGACGGCTATACAGGTATTCTATCGTTTCGGTATAATTCATTGAAGTGGCAAAGCTAGGAAAATAGCCCCGATAAAGTGAAGCTTACATGTACGATTGAATTTTTCAAAGATGCGATCAGGGAATGAATCGTTGGCGGATTTAAACTTGAAAAGGTGTAAATGCGAAACCCTTGTACCCGCTATTCTTAACAACAAAAAGGCAACCGGCTAGTGGTTGTTCTTGATGCGCTTCCGCCGATAGCCCGGTGCCGGCTGTAGTGATATAGAGATCGTTCCAATCCCTCCCGCCAAAGCAACAGGAGGTCACCCTTGCAACGGGCAAATGGATGCTGTGCAGTTTGTTTCCGGTGTTAGGATCCCAACGAGCCACTTGCCAACCATCCCAATGTGCGATCCATAGCATGCCTTCAGAATCGATCGTCATTCCATCGGGGTAGCCTTCTGATTGTGGAATGGTTATCACCACTCTTTTGTTTCCAATAGAACCGGTTTCAAGATCGAAGTCGAATGCCCACACTTCATATGTAGGGGTGTCAATAAAATACATGGTTCGATGATCAAGACTCCAGGCCAGTCCGTTTGAAATGGTTATGCCGGGTATCTTTTGTTGAAGTCCACCCGCTAGGGTAAATTGATACAAACTGCCGGCACCAGTAGTTTCATGAACACACATAGAGCCGATCCAAAATCTTCCTTTTGGATCGCATTTGCCATCGTTGAATCGATTGGAGGGTTGGTTCGGTTCCGGTCCGCTGAGCCATTGTTTTTCGCCGGTCTCTTGGTTGAAAATCAGTAAGCCATTTTGCAGTGCCGCCAATAATCGACCATCTGTACAAACTGCTACTGCGCCAATCAAATCCTTTGTTTCCCAATGCATGTGTTGGTGAGTGACACTGTTCCAAGAATGAATGGTTCCCGCTAGAATATCGACCCAATAAAGGGTTTGTGTATTTTCATCCCAAACCGGACCTTCTCCTAGTTGGCAAGGGTGTGAAAGTACGAGTTGGGGATTCGAGGGCGTTTCAGACATGCTTTATAGAAAATAAGAAATGAGGAATTGTGGAATACTACTCGTAAGGTGAAGGGCTTACACAGGTCCAACCGCCGTCTACTACCAAACTCTGCCCGGTAATATGTTTTGCTTCATCAGAAACAAGAAAGAGGGCTGTGTTGGCAATGTCTTCAACACTGGCAGCGCTGCCCATAGGGGTGATCTTGGCCCAAGTAGAAGCGTAGCTTGCATCTAAAAGTGTTCTTTCTGTGGCGGTAGCTCCCGGCGCCACGCAGTTTACATTGATCTTGAATTCAGACAGCTCTGCAACTAAATTTCGAGCAAGCATTTCAAGCGCGGCTTTACTCATACCGTAGGCAGCCAGATTTTTATGGGCTTGATGTCCGGTAACGGACGACATAAAAAGCAAGCTTCCTCCCAAACCTTGTTTTTTCATTTGAATGGAAGCGGCTTGAGCAAGAAAAAAGCTGCCGCTAAGATTTACTTCCATAACTCTCGCAAAGGCTTCCGGAGTGTAGGTGAAGAAATCGCCGAATAAAGTAATGCCTGCGTTGGCAATAGCAATGTCAAGTCTTCCAAAATTAGAGACTGCAGCTTGAATCATTTTTTGAATGACGGCTTGATCCCCTGAATCTCCGGGTACTGCTATGCAAGACCGTCCAATTTCAGAGGCTGCCTTTTGAGCGAGGGATTCGTCCACATCGTTTAAGATGATAAGGGCGCCTTCTAGGGCTAATTTCTTGCAGATGGCGAGGCCGATACCTTGTCCGGCTCCTGTTACAATGGCTACTTTATTTGCAAACTTCATACAACAGCATCGTTTATTGAATCTTCAATATAGATCTCTTGTTGTAAGGTAAGAAGAAAACAGGTTGTTTTTATAAAGGGCTTTTAGAAGATGGAGCGGATGAATTTGAGCGAGGTTCCGTACAAAAACAGCCGTTTATTTTCTCATATTTTTGATGAAAATGAACACTGCGGTGAATGCCCCCAGCAGTTGGGTAAAAAATCCGATGGCAAAGCTTTTATCGGCGTAGGAGAGGTGGTGTATTTTGGCCCAAAATCCTAGACCAATAAATACAAAACCTGCAATGATCATCAAAATAGGAACCTTGTACGCGTAAATCATGTGGTGCTAATTCTTCAATTTGAAGTTGAAGATAATAGTTCCCGTTGATTCTTGCGAACCTGCATTAAATTTTACTTGTTTTGCTTTGGCGAGGGCGATGCTTTTATAAGAAGGATCTGATGTGGTAGATCCTTTGGGTTGAAAACTTACATTGATTACATTACCCGATGCGTCAACCGTAATATCAACCGCTACTTTCGCATTTTCATTGAATTCATCTTGAAAGCTCGGTACACGGATAATGCCACGACCTTGAAGCCCCCTTGATATGCTGATACCTCCGCTGCCTCTGCCACCACCCGTATAGTTTTTAGAATCGGGATCACCTCCGGGTCGGCCTTGATCACCTCTACCACCTGCAATACCTTCACTTCCGCCTTTTTTGTATGAGTCGGCTTCATTGCCGCCTGTTCCATTACCATTGATTCCTCCAAACACCGCTTTGGGCTTGGGAACAACCGGGGGAGCAGGTGTAGGAGCCGCAGGGGTCTTTACAGGTTTCGCTTTTACTGCTTCCTTTTCAGGCACCTTGGTAGCTTCCGGTTTGGGTTTTACCACCGGTGGCTTTTTTATTTCAGGTGCTTCAGCGTCTTTATCATCTGTACTGATATCTTTTACTTCTTCCTCGGGTTGATTGGTTGGGGTGGGAGGAGTGTACTGTTGATTGTTAGGAGCCGGGCTACCCGGTTCAAGAGGTTGGTCATCACCTAAACCAGCATCGCTGCTTCCGAGATTAACTTCCAATCCTTCTTCTACAACAGGTTGCGTAAAACCGCCCATGGGGAATTTATACAAAATGAAAAGCATCAAAAGGAACACCGTAATACCAATGGTATACGATCCTGCTTTTACATTTTTTGACCGTTCAAATTCGGAGTCTAACATGTGTACTTGATTCTGCATGCGAATTTAATCTTACTAGGGTTTGAAAACGAAGCCTTCTTTTCAACAGATGTGATTATCAGTACAATAATGATGCAAATGGGTCAAAAATGCATTCAGTAAAATGTTAAATTCTTAGGGTTTGCGAATATTAGCGATAATCAGGCCACCGATCACTAAAATTCCACTGATCCAGTGCACCGCCTGAATCGATTCTCCCAAAAACAAAACAGCCTCAATACTGCTAAAAATGGGGATCAAGTTCCCGAACAAAGCAGTTCGTCCGGCTCCCAGTTTACTGATACTGGCATTCCAAAATAAAAAGGATAAAACAGAGTTTCCGGCTCCTAGATAAAGAATTACACCCGCCAAAGACCAACTCCATTTAATGGGTGCTGCATACTGGTGCTCAATAACAAAGGCGGGAGCCAAAAGGAGCGTCCCTATTAAAAAAGTAATGAATAGAAAATTAAGTGGGTGAATAGTAGCAGGCTTCTTTCTTACCATTACATTGTAAACAGCGAACGTAAATGCGGCAGCCAAGATCCACGCATCCCCTAATGAGAAATGGAATCCCATGAGTCGTTCCCAACTGCCTCTACTAAGCAAGTAAAGAATGCCGATGATGCAAATTACAATTCCCACCACTCTGAGTTTGGTGAGCTTCTCTTTAAGGAAGATGCCGGCCAAAATGATCGACATAATTGGTGAAGATGTGGTACCAATCAGTGCTAAGTTCACGGCAGGTAGGTAACGACCTGCTACATAAATAAGGGTATTATAGACTGTGATTCCAAAGATCGAAACGATCAATAAATACTTCCAATGTTCTTTGTTGAGCTCTTTTTGTTCGATACTATGCTTAAGTGCAAAGGGAGCCAAAATCAAGGTACCCGTTGTCCATCGAAAGAAAGCGAGGCTCACCGGTGGGATCTCATGTATAACCCCTCTTGCCACAACAAAATTCCCCGACCAAATGATCGTAGCTAGCACAGCCAGTACGATTCCTTTGAGCAGTTCTTGTTGGTTGTATTGTTGCGACATGCTGATTTTTAAACTAGTATAAGTTTTACTTTATATTAATAATGAGCAAAATCGGCCGTATAATTACCTTTAATTCTCTCTATAGGTGGATTGAAATATCCAAACTTCACATTCGGAAATTCTTCACGAATCAAATCCATCAATTGATGGATTCCAAGTAAATCGCCTGTTTCCGTTACACCTATTTTACCCAAATACCAATCGGGATCGATATTGAAATTTCTCCATTGAATCATGCTAAGATCTGTATCGCGGATCAATTTTCTCAATGCTTCATATTCTTCCATGGTATCGGTCATACCGGGGAACACAAAGTAATTAATACTGGCCCACCCTCCATTCTTACGCACTACTCGTAAGCTTTCAACGATGTCTTCGAATTCGTAGTTATTGGGTCTGTAATAAGCGGTGTAGATATGCTTTTGAGCAGAGTTTAAACTAACGCGAATGCTGTTCAACCCTACTTCGCATAATTTCTGTACCGCATCGGGCTTCGACCCATTGGTGTTGATATTGATGCTTCCTTTTGAAGTATGTTTTCTGATTTCTATGATAGCTTCTCTGATGGTTTCCCACATCAAAAGTGGTTCACCTTCACAACCTTGGCCAAAAGAAATAATTGGGTATGGCGCTGTTTCCAAGTGAGGCACCGTGAATTCTACAATCTCTTCAGCAGTTGGTTTGAAAGTGAGTCGATCTTGAGTAGATACAATTGACTCCTCCTGTGGTTGAAATGAAATACATCCTATACAGTTGGCATTGCAAGCAGGAGAAGAAGGTACCGGACATTCCCATCGACCCATGGCAAAATTACGTGCAGCCGGGCAATGATAGGTTCTGCAACAATTTTCCATTAGGTGCTTAATCAATCTGTTATGCGAGTATGCTTGAAGTAAATTTTCAGTTCCATCGGCAATTACTTCGGAATCGTATCCGGCACATTCTTGGCGAATATCCTGTTCAATTCGAACGGCAGGAACATAGAATTTGTCGTCCCACCATCCCACAGCGGTATAACAAAAAAGCGGAAGTGTGGGGGCTTCTTCAGATGTTTCGAAAGCTGCCAAATAGAATCCTGTATGCGCAGGGGGGATGAAAGCGGCAACAGCCCAGCCTTTTTCACAGAGGCGCATTTCTCCCGTTTCAACGTCAATGCCTATCCCTCTTCTGCCGGGAAGTTCATACAAATTTCCTCCATCGGGAAGTTCAATGAATAATGAGGGATCAATAGGGGCTGCTTCCCAACCGCTTCTGCCGGTTACGAATAAGCTGGTGTCTTCGAAAATGTTTCCTTTCCCGTCGCTATATAGTACAAAGGGGCTGTTTTCTAATGCCATGTGTAATTCATCAGGGGCACCTCAACAGTGAATTCTGCATTTCGGTCCCCAAGTAATGGCGGCAAAATTCGTGAATTTGATCCAGTTCTTCGAATTCCAATTGCTCAGAAAGCTCGAAATGATGAACTTTTTTGTCAGCACAATGAATTTCAATGGAATGATAGTCGGCTTTGAGGTGGTTTATTTTAGCCCAAATCAAGAAACTAGACTGTGGTAGTCCGGGAATGGTTATGCCCGTATGGTGGATTCCAACCTGTTCTTCCAAACGAATGGTGCGTTCGCAGTAAAAGATATAAGCAAATGCACCCGCGAGAACAAGGTTTAAAGAAGCCGAAAAATAAGAAGGTTCGAAGAATTGATAGAGTGAGATTCCGGCAAAGAAGCCAATTTCGAAAATTCGAAAGGCAATATTTATTGAAGTAATTTGATAAATAATGCCCTTAAATACAAAGAGAATCAATAAGATATCAAGAGCGATGAATAGCAAAGAGCCACGATAGATCCAACTCGCCTCTATTGCCATAAAGGCGTGGGTTGAAAGCAATACTGCAGCTAGTAGGTGAAGAAGGTTGCCCTGTCTTCTCAATTGCTCGAAAGAAGGATGTTTTACCGGTAGTGCCATTCCATTCATGAGCCGAGGTGTTGGTTAGACCAATTAGATGCAGAATTTTGAATAATCCATAGAAGAATTAATAGTTGGTAATTAATAGTTA
Source organism: Endoryza foliicola (assembly GCF_050589245.1). Lineage (NCBI taxonomy): Bacteria > Pseudomonadati > Bacteroidota > Chitinophagia > Chitinophagales > Chitinophagaceae > Endoryza > Endoryza foliicola. Next base: position 82,119 of record NZ_JBOBEW010000005.1, read on the forward strand.
ATAGTGAAGGCGGGAGTATAGGTAGGAAATAGCTATGCGTGGGCAGCTTTGATACGTTGGGTGCAGTAGTCGTTAAATTCATCTTCGTCACCATCATCGTCTTCGTCGTCCTCCACCTCCAATTGATGAACTTTATTGTTCTTGTAGTCGAGTGTGAGGATACCGTCCTTTAGGATGATGTTATTGAATTCGGTCCAAGGAAGGCGTTTCTTGAAGAGGTTATTGATCAGTACATGTTCGTCTGAAAATCCTATTTCAATGGAGTACTTTGCTTGATACTCTGCAAAAGCCAATGCAATGAAGAGAAAGAAGATCCAATTCATGAAAGGCATTTTCATCCATACCAGTGCGGCAATCAGCAGCGCTCGAGAATAATGAACTTTGCGCCCTTTTCTCAATTCAAGGAAATTCCAAACCAACACAACTGCTACGCCAATACTTCCTAATAGGAATGGGAGATTGTGATCGGGATTTGAAATTATTTGTTGAATAAAGAATGCAATACTTATGATACTCAGTAGATTGCCGAAAATATTATAAGCGAGTGTTTGCTTGTTCTTGATGGCTACTACGAATGGATAGATCATGCTTCAAGGTGGTTACTTGCGACCAGTAAATTACACATTTTGAACAATACTCTGGCACCTACATTCGCGTCCCATTCGTTTTCACTTACTCCAATTTCAGTTAGGTCGAATCCAATAATAGTGCGCTTCGACTGAATGATTCGCTTCAACAAATAAAAGATTTGATCTGCTTCAAATCCTCCCGGAACTGGAGTGCCTGTAGCCGGACATAATTTTGGATCCAAGCCGTCGATATCAAAACTTATATACACTTGCTGTGGTAGTTGAGCTACAATTTCATCCGCAATTACTTTCCAACTATCCCCTTCGTAGGCTCTCTCTTTCAAGTTCTTGTCAAAATAAGTAATTACTCGATCAGTGTGTGATTGAATGTAGGCCACTTCTTCTTCGCAATAATCGCGAATGCCAATTTGAACGAGTTTTTCTACTTGGGGAATTTCTTCTAGTACATTGTACATGATGCTTGCATGACTGTACTGGAAGCCCTCATAAGATTTTCTAAGGTCGCAATGTGCGTCAATTTGTAGAATTCCAAAACTACCTTTTGTTTCTCCCAAAGCCTTCAGATAGCCAAATGGAGTGCTATGATCACCTCCTAACAAGGCCATCAATTTGCCTTTCTTTAAAATCTCAACGGCATGCTCATACACCCAGTTATTCAATATTTTACTCCCCTCATTGATTTCTTTGAGTGATTTGCACATGAACTGGTTTTTGTTCACGTCTTCTCCCTGTGAAATATAATCGATGTAGAGTTCTGCTTCTTTTCTGAGGTAATCGCTCTTCATCAAAATCTTCTTATCAATTCCTTTGATAAAGAAACCTTCTTTCCAACTGATCGGACAATCGGCATCAAACAAATCTACTTGAAGGGCTGCCTTCACGATGTGATCGGTAGCGCGAGCGGTTCCAGCTGTATAACTTACAGTCACTTCCCAAGGAACGGGAAGGATAATGAGTCGTGCTTCGTCCTCCTGGAAGGGCAACCCGAAAATGTTGTTATTGGGGTTACTGGCACTATTTGGGTTAAATTGCGAGAGGTCTGTCATGATTCAAGCTGCATATGAAAACGCGGTGCAAGTTAGTGCAGTACGTGAAACGGTCAAAAAATTGTTCAAAATTGCCATTTGTGGAATGTTTATTGCTTTTTTAACGAATAAAGGACTCAGGTCACCGTAATCTGCCTCTTTTCTACTTAAATTTGTACCCAATTTGGTTAATTATGAAGAAGTTGCATCTTGTTTTGCTTGTAGCGATTGCCGCAGTTATCACTATCTTATTGAGTTTCATGGGCGATTTGAGCACCTACGAAACCCTGGCAACTGCCAAATTGAAAGAAGGCAAAACCGTTACGGTGATTGCCAAACTAGACACCAATTACAAACCTGCTATCATTTATAATCCGCTTAAGGATCCTAATACTACCACCATTTATGTGAAAGATTCGCTCGGAAATGCGGCCAAAGTGGTTTACCATTTTGAAAAACCCATGGATATGGAGAAGAGCGAACGCATCGTGTTGAAAGGTAAAATGAAAGGAGATGTGTTCGACATCACTTCAAAGGACGGAATCCTTATTAAATGTCCTTCTAAATACAAGGACGATCCAAAAGCGGCTAGTAATAATCTCACTCAAAACTAAGTGCTGCTATGAATTATATTGGAGAACATCTTTTGCCGGGTCAACTCGGCTTTTTCTTTTTAATACTTTCGTTTGTTGCCGCCGGAATGGCTTGTTTTGCATACGGGAAAGCCGCCCAAACCGAACATTTAGAAGATAGCAAGAGCTGGAGAAAACTGGGCAGGGTCTTTTTCATCATAGATGCGGTGTCTATTTTTTCCATCTTCGTTATTATCTACACACTTATTTCCAAGCACTACTTCGAATACTATTATGTTTGGAATCACTCCGATAAGTCACTCGACCCGAAATACCTTTTAAGCAGTATTTGGGAAGGACAGGAGGGTAGTTTCCTATTATGGATGTTTTGGCATGCAGTGCTCGGATTGATTCTGATGAAAACGTCTAAGAAATGGGAAGCACCAGTATTAAGTGTGGTTTCTTTTGCACAGTTCATTTTAGCCAGTACGATCATCGGTATTTATATTTTTGATGTAAAAATTGGAAGCAATCCTTTCTTGCTAACGAGAGATAATTTCGGTGATTTGCCTGTTTTTCAAAGAGCCGATTATTTAACACTACCTCGATTTCAAGATGGAAATGGCTTGAACCAATTGCTGCAGAATTACTGGATGGTAATTCACCCGCCTATCTTATTCCTGGGCTTTGCTTCTACCTTGGTTCCTTTTGCATATGCGATCGCCGGACTTTGGAAAAAAGACTATGGTGGTTGGAGCAAAGACGCATTGCCTTGGGTGAGTTTCTCAGCCGGTATTTTAGGTTTAGGAATTATGATGGGAGCCAAATGGGCTTATGAGAGTTTGAACTTTGGAGGCTATTGGGCATGGGATCCGGTTGAAAATGCTTCTCTGGTACCTTGGTTGATTTTAGTGGCCGGATTGCATACCCATGTGGTATACAATTCAACTGGTCATTCATTGAGAGCTACTTATTTGTTTTATATCCTGAGTTTTGTATTGGTACTTTATTCTACTTATTTAACAAGAAGTGGCGATCTTCAAGATACTTCTGTTCACGCGTTTACCAATTTAGGAATGAACTGGCAGTTGCGATTGTTGGTATTCGTTTTTCTAATTCCTTCCTTCGTCTTATTCTTCATGCGGTACAAGAAAATACCACATATTGCCAAGGAGGAAAACTCTTGGTCGCGCGAATTCTGGATGTTTATTGGAGCTTTGGTGTTATTTCTTTCAGCCTTGGCCGTAATTGTTCCTACTTCATTCCCGATTTTCAATAAAGTATTTGGAACCAATTGGAATATTGGAGAAGATAAGGAATTCCCATACAATAGAATTCAAGTATTTGTTGCTGTTATAATTGGGCTGTTAACTGCCATCACTCAGTTCATGAAATACAAGCAAACCGATAAAGGGGCCACGCTAAAATCATTGTTATGGCCAACGGTTCTTACGGTTGCAATCAGCACGGCTAGTTCTGTATTTGGCGCCATTAACTACGATAAATATGGTATTGGATTCCTGATTGCCATTCATTTGGCTTTATGGGCTTCTATTTATGCTGTAATTGCCAATGCTGCCTACATATGGGTTGGGTTGAAGGGTAAGATGAAAGCTGCCGGCGCATCTGTAGCTCATATTGGATTTGGAATGTTTTTAGTGGGAGTATTGATTTCGTCGGCTAAGAAAGAAGTATTGTCTATCAACCACTTGAACCCCTTGAATTTTGGCGGTGAAACGAAAGAGAAAGGAGAGGAGAACCTAACCATGTTCCAAGGAATCAAAACGGATATGGGCAGCCATTGGGCTACTTATGAAAAAGACTCTACTACTATGGGAGGCAAATACATGTTCTTCCATATTGCGATGGAAAATAAAAAGTCTGGAGAGAAGTTCACGTTATATCCTGATTTGATCAAGAACTCAAAAGGTCAAGAAGGATACTCTAACAATCCTGACTCGAAGCATTACCTCACACACGACATTTTCAGTTATGTGAACTATGCGAATAAAACCAAAGAAGGGGAAGATACGGCTCAATTCAGAGTGGAGACGGTTAAATATAAAGACACGCTTTATTATTCTTCAGGGTTCATGATTTTAGATACTGTTGGTTTCCGATTGGAAAACAATAGAGTGGAGTTTACCGAAAAAGACACTGCCATTGTAGCTAAGCTAACCGTTGTTCCGTTTAATTCAAGCAAAAAACTCACGGCTTATCCTTACCTCACGTTCAACAACAACAGTATCGAATACGTTCCTGATACAGTAATTTCTCAAGGATTGGCGATTCAATTTAAGCGTCCAACCGATTTAACCCATTTTGACATTGGAGTGAAAGAGTCTTCCAACTTAACCCCCTTCATTGCATTGAAGGTGTTGAAGTTCCCATTGATCAATTTTGTATGGTTGGGAATTGTGATCATGATTGTAGGGTTTGTGATGACGGTGAGAAGGAGAATGAGATTAATTAATAATTAACAATTAATAATTAATAATTGGGGCAGAAAGAGAATGCGAGATTTTTTGATTAATGCGTCCTGTAATTACGCTTCTGGGATGATCAAATAAAAAGTTGGGTGATACACCTAAGGACCACCGTCGATTTATCGCGGTGGTTTTGTTTTTGGAAGTACCTTTAGCCACGCGATTTATCGCGTGATGGCAATTAAGAATTAATAATTGGAGCACGCTGTGAAGGCGAGATTTTAGAATACAGGTTAATAAGTTGGGTGATACATCTAAGAACCACCGTCGATTTATCGCTTGATTTCAATTATTAATTCACTTAATTATTAATTAGTTTAATTATTGATTCCCCTCTGTTCTTTCTCTGTCTTTCCTCCTTCTTTTTTCTTTACCGCAGCGTCGCAGCGTCCTTCGACTGGGCCTTCGGCCCGCTCAGGACAAGCTCGCAGCGATTACGCAGCGCTGGCAGTCACCCTGTATTTCATTCCCACATTCACAAATCTTCACATTCACGAATTGGCTGCTTTCCTCGTTTCCTCGTTTCCTCGCTTCCTCTTTTCCTCGTTCCTGTATTCCCCCTTGTTCTTCCTCCTGTTCTTTCTCTGTTTTTCCTCCTTCTTTTTTCTTCACCGCAGCGTCGCAGCGATTTCGCAGCGCTGGCAGTCACCCTGTATTTCATTCCCACATTCACAAATCTTCACATTCACGAATTGGCTGCTTTCCTCGTTTCCTCGCTTCCTCTTTTCCTCGTTCCTGTATTCCCCCCTGTTCTTCCCCTTCTTCCTTCTCTGTATTTCCTCGTTCCTGCTTCGCGGCTGTTTCATTATTAATTATTAATTGTTAATTATTAATTGAATTATTCCAAGAACCGATGTTTTTTCAGACCTATCCCGTTGTTTCACAAAACCTTAGCATTCAGGGCGGTTACTTTTCTGTTGTAAACCGTATACATCTTGGAGAATAAATCGTAATTTTCTTACTGATGCGTTTGGCGGGTTTACTATACAGGTTCCTTTTAGTGCTTATCGCTTGGTGCTGTTTAAACACGGCACAGGGCCAAACTATTCCAGATTCTGTTCTCAAGAGAATTCCACTTCCTGAATTGGGCCCTAACGACACGATCCCTGTAGCTGCCGAAGTTTATCAAAACAGCGAAATTGTCCCGTCTCAAGTGATGCCCTGGATTTGGATAACAGCACCCTATCCAAAACGATTGTGGGAAAAGAGGAAAGAATGGACCCGTTTGCGCAATGCTGTTTATGTAACCTATCCATACGCAAGAAAAGCAGGCATGATCATCAACGATATTAATGCGCATTTGGCCAAAATCACCGATAAGAACAAACGTAAAGAATACATTAAAACCCGTGAAAAGGAACTGAAAAAGGAATTTTCCGATCCACTAACACAGCTTTCCATTTATCAAGGTAAGGTTTTAATGAAGCTGATCAACCGTCAAACAGGAAACAACTGCTACGATTTGATTGCAGAATACAAAGGGAATTTCTCTGCACATTTTTGGCAAACAGTTGCTTTTTTCTTCAATAGTAGTTTGAAGCAGCCTTATGATGCTCAAGGAGACGACAAGGTTATAGAAGAGATTGTGAAAGAAGTTGAAAAGATGTACGGAATTGGCTAAGACTTGTGCTGAATTTTACCAATAATCCCGGTAGTAGAAAAGCCCTCAACGATGGGGTTAATAATGACCTTTCCTCCATTCTCCATTACTTCTTTTGCGCCTACTATTTGGTCAATAGTATAATCACCCCCTTTCACCAATACATCGGGTTTCAAGCTGGTAATGAGATTTAATGGTGTGTCTTCTTCAAAAATCACTACTAAATCTACCATAACAAGAGAGGCCAATACCAGGGCCCTCGACTGTTCATCATTGATGGGGCGTTCCGGCCCTTTCAAGCGTTTGGTGGAAGCATCTGAATTTACCCCAACAATCAGAAATTCAGCTTCGTGGGCGGCTTGACCGAGTGAGAATATATGTCCTCTGTGAAGAATGTCGAAACAACCATTTGTAAAGGCGATTTTCTTATTGAGTACTCTCCATTGAGAAACAGTTCTGATAGCTTGTTCTAAAGGCTGAATCTTATGTTGTATGTGTTGTGTGTTTCTCATGCTTTTTTTTGTTGAGTTGCGGCAGCAACATTAGGGATACAAAACCAGCAAACAAAATTATGAAAAACTGGACGGTCCACATCAGCCAACCAAAGGCAATGCCTAAGCTCGGACGAAGACCGTAAAGTTGCATGGTTTCTTGAACGAACAAAGGGTAGGCGCCCAACCCACTTGGGGTAAATATCATGGCAATGGAGCCGGTGGAAAGAATCGAAAGGGAAGCGTTCAGCCCATAATGGTCGGTTTCTTCCAGTGCCCACAGCCCTAACTGAACACTCAATAGATACATAGCCCAAATAAACACCGTATGGAAAATAAACAAGCCCTTCCGCTTCACGTATCGGATACTGGTTAGGCCATTCAATATTCCCGTTAAGAGTCCTTTTATCTTTAATATTACAGGAACATGGGTCCATTTATTCAATAGAAATCGAAGTAAAAGAACCATGCCAACGATTGCGACGAGGTAAAAAAGCAAACTGTTCCAACTCAAATGGCTGTTTACTTCGCTCAATTTAACTTTTAAGTGGTTCCCGATCGTTTTAGCTTGAATTAGAAACGTAAAAACAAAAACAAGAACAAGGCATACCGCATCAAAAGCGCGCTCAGCTACAATAGTACCCAAGAGTTTATCAGCCGGAACTTTTTCGTACTTAGACAATATGGTGCACTTAAGAACTTCGCCAAGGCGAGGTATGGCCAAATTTGCGAGGTATCCAATAAGAACAGCCATATAGGTATTCTTGATCCCGGGTGAATAGCCCAAGGGTTCAATGAGCAGGTTCCAACGAGCAGCTCTGCTCCAATGACTGGCAAGCAAAGACAGTGTAACAGGAAGAATGATTAAATAGCGTGCATTTCCAAAAGCCAGTTTGATGTCATTCCAATCATCGTTAGTGAGTTTGCGAAGCGACCACCATATCAGAAAAACGCCAAATCCCAAGAATAACAAGTATTGCAAGATATTTAGCAAACGTTTTTTCATTGGTCCTTTTTAGAATGTTACACAATCTAAACAAAACCGATTACAATTTATTGCCTTCTTTAGGGAATACGATGAATGGCTTAAATGTTTTTGCTTGTTCGAAATCCATAGAAGCATAAGAGATAATAATAATAGTATCTCCAACGGCTCCTTGTCGGGCGGCAGGTCCATTCAAGCAACAAACTCCGGATCCTCTTTTACCTTTGATCAAATAGGTTTCAATCCTACTTCCATTGTTTACATTTACGACCTGAATTTTTTCAAATTCAATCATATTGGCTGCTTCCATTAAATCTTCATCAAGGGTCAAACTTCCTACATAGTGAAGATTAGCTTCCGTAATTACGGCACGGTGAACTTTCGACTTAAGTATTTCTATGGTCATGTTATGAATTTCGAATGGCAAAAGTATAGATTAGCGAGATGAAACGATCATATTGTCGATAAGTCGAACATCATCGATGTATGCAGCAATCAAGATAACTAAAACATCTGTTCCGTTCCATTGATCGGTTTCTGATAAATCGTAATAGTTGCAGACTTTCAAATAATCAATTTTAAATCCGGCCTTTTCTAGAATAGAACACGCTTCTTCTGTCAATGTTTGAATCGGTCCCGGCTTTAACGAGGAATTTATATAGTTTAGGGCTTGATAAATGGCTGCGGCTTTTTGTTTTGCAACTTCTGATAAGCGCATGTTTCTAGAACTCATGGCAAGCCCTGAAGGTTCTCGAAGCGTAGGACAGGTCACTAGTTTCACGGAACTATTGGTGAGTTCAAGAAGACGGGCTACAACTCTGCATTGTTGAAAGTCTTTTTGCCCCATAAATAATTGGTGGGGTTGAACGGCCATCAGAAGGCGGTTCACTACCTGGCATACTCCCTGGAAGTGTCCGGGGCGGGAAGGTCCTTCTAGCACATCTGCCACTTTCCCCAGATCGTAATGCTCGAGTTGCTGTGTTCCGGAAGGGTAGAGGTCACTAACTTCCGGTAAGTACAAAACTTCCGTTTGAAGCGATTCGAGGAGAGCGATATCGCTTTCTATTGTTTTAGGATACTTAGCAAAATCGGCAGTATCGTTAAACTGAGTAGGGTTCACGAAAATGCTGCAAACCGTTAATTTACAATGTTTTTTGCTTTCTGAAATCAGCGATGCATGACCAGCATGAAGCGCCCCCATGGTGGGCACAAAGCCTATGGTAGCACCTTGATTTACTTGCTTTTGCAGGAAATTGGACAGGTCTTTTTGATGCTTGAAAATGATCATTTTTTTTGTATTTGGGGCTTCTGATGAGTAGCTCAGGCTAAATCAGGTAAAAAAACCTTAACTTTGCAGGCCTTTTGGAGTTTCCGAGGCGTGAAAGTAGGGCCCATTCACCAATCTGAAAAATAATGCAGACAAAGAAAAGAATTTTATTTATTGCTAACGAAATGTCCCCTTATTTGGAGTTGACAGAATTTTCGGAGATCGTAAACAAGTTGGCAATTAAATCGAATGATAGTGGTTACGAAGTGCGCTGTATTATGCCACGCTTCGGGGTGATCAATGAAAGACGTCATCGTTTACATGAAGTGGTTCGTTTATCGGGTATTAATGTATCGGTTGAAAACGATGATTTCCCACTTCAGATCAAAGTAGCTTCCCTGCCTAATGCACGCCTTCAAGTATACTTTTTAGATAATGAAGACCTATTCAAAAGAAAACATATATTTCATGATGACGAAGAAAAGTGGTTCGACGACAATGGCCTGAGAACAATTTTCTTTTGTAAAGGAGCACTTGAAACCGTTAAAAAATTTGGATGGCCGCCCGACATTATCCACTGCAGCGGATGGATGACAGGTTTGATTCCATTCTACCTTAAGTCGGCGTATAAAAAAGAACCCGTATTTGCTCACAGCAAGGTAATCTATACTATTGGAGCCAACAGCTTTAAAGAAAAGTTAGGAGCTTCATTCCTGAAATTGGCTAAAATTAATCCCGTGATCAAAGACAAAGATCTGGAGCCATTCAAAGATTCAAACAATTTGGGAATGATGAAAGGCGGCGCTTCTTATGCAGACGCTATCACATTCGGAGCTGAAAAAACCGACAAAAAGTTGGTTGAAGAGTTCGGAAAAGTGAAAGGGAAAAAGATCTTGAATTTCAACCCCGAAAGCGATTTAACAGACTATTTACAATTGTATTCCGACCTTGTAAAGTAGTTTTGAACATTAGTATTCATTTTAATCAGCCCAACTCGTGAAGTCAAAAGTAAAGGCATCTTCCATCGTTTTAATCGGTTTATTGTTTACGTATTTCTCATGTAAGAAAATCGACACTACTGAAATCGGTGGTGATCTCATTCCTGCTGTTGATAATGTTCACACCTTTGATACGGTTCTTGATGTAATTACTGACAATCAGTTCTTGGATGACTCTGCCCGTATTTTGCGCGCAGAATTGCATGCTTTAGGGGTGATTGACGATGACCTTTCGTTTGGTAAAACAAAAGGGCAAATTTACTTTACGCCGGCACCTGAAGGCTGGGGTACGCACCCATTCCCTAAAAAGGACAGTACGCTGATCATTGATTCCGTGGTATTGGCTTTATCTTATTCAGGTGTTTACGGAGATACCAATGCCGTAGAACAATTTGAGGTTTATGAAATGGATCGTGATGCTTTGTTTTACAACAATATTTATGGTTACAGAACCGATACTGCAGACGTGTTTGTAGAGCCGGGTTTGTTGGGAAGCAAGCTGGTGAATTTTACAACATTAAATGACAGTGTATTCGATAAGCGTAAAAGAGATACCGTTAAAACCACGAATCAATTACGCATTCAGTTGGATAAAACATTGGCCAATCGTTTCATAGGTTACGATACCGCAAATGCTTATAAAAGCGATAGCCTATTTCGCACCTACTTCAAAGGCTTAGCCGTTCGAGTGAACGAAGGTGCTTCTACAAAGAGAACAGGATTGGCTTATTTCAATTTGGCCGGGGATAATACACGTCTTTTGTTTTATTACCGTGTTCAGAATGGATCAGCAATAACGGACACCCTTGTAGCATCGTTTGGTTTTTCTGCAATCAATTTCGCCAATTCGAATACCATTAGGAGAACTTTGGCACCGGAAGCCAATACTTATCTAACCAATGGGTTACCAGCCGATGACAAATTATTTATTGCCGCAAGTCCCGGAACGATGGCTACCATCAGAATCCCAGGCTTGAAAGGACTTCCAAATGCGATCATCCACCGAGCTGAATTGAGTTTTAATGTAGTACCTACCACTCAAGATGCTTTGTATACCCCACCGGGGCAGTTATTCTTAGATGCTTCTGACACTGCTAATAAAAGAATCATTACCATTCCTTACGATTTTAATTATGCCAATGATTTTGCCACATTAGTTGGAGGTAAAGTAAGCAATGGCGTATACCGTTTCAACTTGGCACGTTATGTTCAAAGTGTAGTAACACGTAAGGAGAGCGATTACACCTTGCGTTTGAGCGCACCTTGGAGAACCAATGCAAGTCAAGTTAGTGGAACAAGTGTAGTTACGCCTTATCCTCCGGCATCGAAAACAGGGCTACAAATCAATAACCCGATAGCGGCGGGTAGAGTTGTTCTCTACGGAGGAAACAATGCGGATGCCACCAAAAAGGCAAAACTTCGCATTATCTACACAAAAATTTAAGATTTGCAGATTCCTATTATCTTTGCACTTCAATTACTATCCCATTTAATTTATAAAATCTAAACAATGCCTTATTTATTTACTTCTGAGAGTGTTTCTGAAGGCCATCCGGATAAAGTGGCTGATCAAATTTCAGACGCCCTTATTGACAATTTCCTGGCTTATGACCCCCAATCAAAAGTAGCTTGTGAAACCCTGGTAACTACCGGTCAAGTTGTATTGGCTGGTGAAGTGAAGTCTAAATCGTATTTAGATGTTCAGGATATTGCTCGTGAAGTAATTCGCAATATTGGATATACCAAATCTGAGTACATGTTTGAGGCTAACTCTTGCGGTATTCTCAGTGCTATTCACGAACAAAGTGCCGACATCAACCGTGGTGTTGACCGTTCGGTGAAAAAATTAGATTTCGAAGCTAAAGCAAACGCTCAAGGTGCCGGTGACCAAGGTATGATGTTTGGTTATGCCACAAAGGAAACGGATAACTATATGCCATTGGCGCTTGACCTCGCTCATAAAATTCTTCAAGAATTATCTAAAACCCGTCGTGCAGGAAAAGAGTTGAAATACCTCCGTCCCGATGCGAAGAGCCAGGTAACGATTGAGTACAATGACCAAAACCAACCGATCCGTATTGATACCATCGTTGTATCTACTCAACACGACGATTTCGATACCGATAAGAAAATGTTGGATCAAATTCGCAAGGACATCATCAACGTGATCATTCCTCGCGTTAAAAAGCAATTGAAACCTTCTTTGCAGAAGTTGTTCAACGATAAAATCACTTATCATATCAACCCAACCGGTAAGTTTGTAATTGGTGGACCACACGGTGATACCGGTTTAACAGGTCGTAAGATCATTGTTGATACCTACGGTGGTAAAGGTGCACATGGTGGTGGCGCTTTCAGTGGTAAAGACCCCTCTAAGGTAGACCGCTCAGCTGCATATGCTACACGCCATATTGCAAAGAACTTGGTTGCTGCCGGTGTTTGCGACGAAGTATTGGTTCAAATCTCTTATGCTATTGGTGTGGCAAAACCTTGCGGTTTGTACATCAATACAAACGGTACAGCAAAAGTTAACCTAACCGATGGTGAAATCGCTCGTATTGTTGAGAAAGTGTTTGATATGCGTCCTTACGCTATTGAACAACGTTTGAAATTGCGTAATCCTATTTATAGTGAAACAGCTGCTTACGGACACATGGGACGCGAACCTAAAACCGTAACCAAAGTATTCAACAAAGGAAAAGACAATGAGAAGAAGGTAACTGTTGAATTGTTCACTTGGGAGAAGCTCGATTATGTGAGCAAGGTGAAAGCAGCCTTCGGAATCAAATAATCAAAAGACCTTTTATAATTAAATCCCGGTTCCTTTCCGGGATTTTTTATTTTTATGGTATGAATGAACAGCACAATCCTTGGACCGTATTGAGCGAAGAGGAAAAATACATCAATCCTTGGATTCAGATCATTGAGTACAAGGTGTTGAACCCTTCGGGAGGCCCCGGTATCTATGGTAAAGTTCATTTTAAAAACAAAGCGATCGGGGTGATTGTATTGGATGAGGAATTGAATACCTGGCTAGTAGGTCAATATCGATTTGTATTGAATCAATATTCTTGGGAAATTCCGGAGGGTGGCGGAACATCCTCTGAAACTCCATTGGAAACGGCAAAACGGGAATTGTTGGAGGAAACCGGATTGAAGGCAGAGCATTGGCGAGAACTTCAACACATGCATTTATCGAACTCGGTATCGGATGAATTTGGAATCTTGTTTTTGGCTACCGGGCTCACGCAGCATGCTGCCGAACCCGAGGAAACCGAGCAATTAGTGGTTAAGAAAGTACCGTTCGAAGAGGCGTATCAAATGGTTAATCAAAACATTATTACTGATTCTCTATCGGTAGCGGCTATACTAAAAGTAAAATTAATGTTGTTAAATGGAGAAATTTCATCATAAACCGGCACCTAAAAAAAGCCAGCTGATCATTGGTCGTCAGCCACTAGTGGAGGCCTTGGAATCAGGAAGGTCGATTGATAAGATATTGTTTCAAACGCAGGTTAGCGGTCCATCAATTGGCGACATTCGCAAGTTGGCGAAAGAACGCAACATTCCTATTCAACAAGTTCCCGCTGAAAAACTACATTCATTAACCAAGGCCAATCATCAAGGTGTAATAGCGTTTGCCGGATTGGTTTCTTATATGGATTTGCAAGAAGTAATTGATCATGTTGTGAGTGAAGGAAAGAATCCATTGTTTGTGATGCTTGATGGGGTAACCGATGTTCGAAATATCGGAGCGATTGCGAGAACAACCCTTTGTAGTGGTGGACAAGCTTTGATCATTCCCGATAAAGGGGTAGGGGCTCTGAATGAAGAAGCATTGAAATCTTCAGCCGGAGCGTTGGAAAAAATCCATGTTTGTAGAGTAGGAAGTTTGATGAAAGCGGTTGATACGCTGCACTTGAACGGCATTAAAGTTTTTGCAGCCGAAATGACGGCCTCTAAACCTGTATACGAAGAGGATTTTAAAGAGCCTTGCTGTATTATTATGGGAAGTGAAGAGAAAGGAGTGTTCCCTCCATTAATGAAGATATGTGATGCGAATGTACACATACCCATGACAGGCGATTTTGAGAGCTTAAACGTATCGGTAGCAACCGGTATGATTTTATACGAAGCCATGAAACAACGGATTCTTCAATAAATTCAAAGGATATGGTTCAGTTTGTGGAGTGCCCGCGTGATGCAATGCAAGGATGGAGTCGGTTCATTGAAACCGAACAAAAGCTTCGCTATTTACAGCAATTACTTAAAGTGGGTTTTCACACATTGGACTGCGGTAGTTTTGTTTCTCCCAAAGCCATTCCCCAAATGGCCGATACTGCCCAAGTGCTGAATGGTTTGGATTTAACAGGTACAACATCCAAATTACTGACCATTGTAGCGAATGTGAAAGGGGCCGATGATGCTGCAGCATTTCCTCAGATCAGTTATATGGGATACCCCTTTTCGATCTCTGAAACCTTTCAAAAGAGAAATACCAATGCAGGAATAAAGGAGAGTTTTGAACGAGTGAAATTGATTCAAGAACGCTGCCTTGCCTCCGGTAAAGAACTGGTCATCTATATTTCTATGGGATTTGGAAATCCTTATGGCGACCCTTATAATGCTTCAATTGTGAATGAATGGATTGAAGAATTGGGGAAGCTTGGGATTGGAATTTTTTCATTGGCTGATACGGTGGGATTAGCCGATCGGCAATTGGTGCACAAAGTGAGTAAAGCTGCTGTTCAAGCTTTTCCGAACTTTACTATAGGTGTTCACCTTCATGCGTCACCTAATAGCATCGTGAGCAAACTGCAAGCTGCCATTGACGCAGGCGTCATTCGTTTCGATGGTGCGATGAAAGGAATAGGCGGCTGCCCCATGGCTAATGACGAATTGGTGGGTAATATGGATACAGAGGTAATGATTCCGTTGTTGCAATCTCAAGGCTTGCTTTCAGGCCTCAACCAAGCCGCACTTGAAGAAGCCGGAATAATGGCCGGTCAAATCTTTCAACATTAAGATGGACTTATGAGTGAATTCATGCTAACGGTGCCCATCGAAAGGCCCGATCAACAAATAAAATATCAGGACCCCATCCTTTTAATGGGTTCTTGTTTTACAGAACACATCGGTGATCGCCTTTCTCAATTGAAATTTCAAACCTTGCAAAATCCTCATGGTATTTTGTTCGATCCCAACAGTGTTGCCAATAGTTTGATCAGCTACATGAATCAAAAGGAATACACAGAAAAAGACTTGGTGTATTTGAATGAATTGTGGCAAAGTTGGGATCATCATAGTAGGTTCTCACATACTGATTTACAGACTTGTATTGATGGCATCAATCGATCTCAACGGCAAGCGCATGATTTTCTAAAGAAAGCCAACTGGTTGATCATCACTTTGGGATCGTCTTATTCTTATCGTTTGGTTTCCAATAATTATGGCGTGGCGAACTGTCACCGAGCGCCCGGTCAAACCTTTTACAAACATTTACTTGGAATTGATGAAACGGTGGCATTGCTCGATCGGTGTTTGCATCAGTTGTTTATATTCAATCCTACTATAAAAATCATTTTTACCATTAGTCCTGTTCGTCATATTCGTGACGGAGTAGTGGCGAATAACCGAAGTAAAGCACGGTTGATTGAGGCAGTGCATCATCTTGTGGGAAAGTTCAATCGACTTTATTATTTTCCGGCGTATGAATATGTTATCGATGTTTTGAGAGACTATCGTTTTTATGATATTGACATGGTTCACCCGAACTATCCGGCTACGCAATTTGTGATGGAACGATTTGTGGAAACCTTTGTTGAAGAAACCTCTCAGCAACTAATACCTGCTGTTAATTCTCTCATAACTGCGGCCAAACACAGAAGTTTTCACCCTGCCACACAGGCTCATCAGCAGTTTTTGAAAACCCAATTAGAAAAGGCTAAACAATTGCAATTAGAACATCCTTATTTAGATTTCTCAACCGAAATCGCACATTTTACGCAAGAACTGAAGGCTTGATTGAATAACTGTATTCGTCTTCTAACAGTTGTTCCAGCGACTGAAGTAACAACAATTGGTTCTTAGCACGATGCAGATTTTGATCGGGATAAGTAATGCGGTAGTATTGGTCTTTATTGAGATAGTCAGCTAAGAAGCGAATGGCTTGCATGTAAATCATGATGATGCCTGAATGATGAATCACTTCTACTTCTTCCTTGGTCAATTCTTCCTGCATCACGCTCAAGTAGCCTGAAACGATGGCCTCGTAAAAGTCTTTACGAATTGCGATTTTATCGAAGTAAACACTGGTCTCGTCTTCATTACAACTCATAGAGCGAATCATATCTCCCAGGTCTGAAAAATAGTATCCGGGCATTACGGTGTCAAAGTCAACCGCGCAAATAACATTTCCGGACTCTTCTTCAAACAAAACATTCGCGATTTTGGCATCGTGGTGCATTACTCTTTTTTTGAAGAGCGCAGGTTTGTTCTGTAATTGGTCAAAGAAATTCTTATAGTGAATGCGTTCGGTAATAGCTTTGATCAAATCACCGGCTTGTTGCAATCGATCTGCCGAAGCAAATTGCAAAGCGGTGTCAAATTCTGAATAGCGGAAACTTAAGTTGTGAAATTTAGGTATGGTTGTTTTTAGGGTACTGCTGTCAAATTCACTGAATGCGGCGGTGAATTTAGCAAATGTTTGAGCGGTACTATAAGCTTGATCGGGCCAATGCGCTACTTTATACGATTCTGTTTTTTCTATAAATTTGAATGCACGCCAAGTATTTCCCTCTTTAGAATGGTGGAGTGTTTGTTGATCGGAGATGAAAAGTGGCTCAGGTAATTGCAGTGCTACTTCTTGTTGTTTCGTGAAATTCCATAGTTGAAGGTAGTTCGACTGAACATCATCCGGGGTTTTGAATACATGATGGTTGATCTGTTGCAATAGAAACGGCGCCTTGTTTTTCACCAGCACTTTATAGGAATGGTTGATCAAGCCTCCTTGTAAGGTTGATATTGCCGGCTCGTTTTCAACAAACAAATCCTCATAATTCCGGATGCCGGCAAACAATCGGGCAGCTTTTTGATGCTCTGATACATTCATGAACTGTAAATATAGAGGTTGGATTGAATGCAAAAACGCTCAACCGTTTGCGTAAGTTTCCCGCAAACGGTTGCTGTTAATGAATTCTATCTCCTCGAACTTCCATGTCTTTCATTATGGTGGCTTCGTAGTTCAGCCATTCGGCCCATCTTAAGCGGACTTTTTCTTTCGGTAAGTAGGTTTCTGCAAGATCAATAAACAAGGTGTAGTGACCGGCTTCCGACTCCATGAAGCGGCGGTAGAATTTCTTCATATACTCGTCTTCTAACCCTTCACTCAAACGTTTGAAACGTTCACAACTGCGTGCTTCAATCAATGCCATTGTAAGCAGTTGATCAAGCAAACGATCTTCCAAAGCTCCACCCTGTTTTTGGAATTCGAGCAGTTTGTTTACATATAGATCTTTCCGTTGTTTTCCAAGCTTCCAACCCCGTTTTGTCATCTCGTTTAACACCATTCGGAAATGTCCCCATTCCTCGGTTACAATAGGAGCGAGCGCTTTCACTAGTTCTTCCCTTTCCGAATAGCGCTGAATGAGACTAATACAAGTAGTAGCGGCTTTTTGCTCGCAATAGGCATGATCGGTAAGAATGGCTTCCAAGCTAATTTGACTTAATTGGGCCCACCGAGGGTCGGTTGGCAATTGAAGCCCCAATATGTTTTTAACGTCTGAACTATGGTCCATATCTGTGTAAAAGAAGGCAAATTTATGCCGAATTGTTCCGTTATTTGTACTGTATGAATGAGAATTTTTTAGAACAAAAACTGGCTCAACGACGCGATGAACAAGCTTTCCGCAGCCTGCGCCTGAATAATGGGCTAGAGGATTGGAGTTCCAACGATTACCTAGCATTAGCCGCCTATTTATCCAAACAAAACGGGACTGTGGGTGGCGGGGCTACAGGGTCTCGCTTGCTTTCCGGAAATCATGCCATTATGGAAGAAACAGAGCAGTTATTGGCGGCATTCCATGAAACAGAAGCTGCCTTGATCTTTAATTCCGGATACGATGCGAATTTAGGGTTGCTAAGTGTGGTGCCTCAGAAAGATGACTTGATCTTGTATGACTTTCTTTCACATGCTTCCATTCGAGATGGGATTAAATTGAATAGTTGTAAAAGCCATTCTTTTTTGCACAATGATTTAGCAGACTTAGAGCGTCATTTGGTTAGAGCTGAATCACGCTGTTTTGTGGTAACGGAATCGGTTTTTTCAATGGACGGCGATCAAGCTCCTTTGTCTGAAATAGTCAAATTGTGCGAAAGCTACAATGCCTACTTAATAGTAGACGAAGCACATGCAACAGGAATAATTGGAACCAAGGGAGAAGGCCTGGTGCAGGCTCTAGGGCTTACTCAAAAGGTGTTTGCTCGAGTTCATACGTTTGGAAAGGCTTTGGGTTCACACGGCGCTGTTGTTGTAGGGTCGAATCGCCTTCGCAATTACCTGATCAATTTTTCCAGAGCATTTATTTATACCACCGCCTTACCGCCTGCTCATTTTGAGACCATTCAAGAAGGATATCGCATGTTGCCTTTGATGAATGACGCAAGAACTCATTTAAAAGAATTGATTCAACTGTTTCAAGAAGCTTCACTGCCCTTTCAAAAATTAAATTCTCAAACTGCTATTCAGGCAATTCTGATTCCGGGAAACGAAAAAGCCCGCTTGGTGGCTCAATACCTCCAGTCGAAGGGACATGATTGCAGACCTATTTTATACCCAACAGTCCCTAAAAACACGGAACGTATTCGAATTGTATTGCACAGCTTCAACAAAACAGAGGCCCTTAAAAGTTTGATTAAAGCTATTTCGGAGTCAGGAGAGCTGTTTTGATGTTCGTAAAAAATAACTACTTTTAGTAAGAAGTCTCATCCTAACACATCATCATGAAGTTTATACCCTTCTCAATTAGTGCCATTGTAACCATTTTATTGGTTTGGGCTTTGAATAAACCTTGGGGAAGCATTCCCGCATTAGGAGCGTTTTTTAGCCCTCAGCAAGGGTTCTGGCAAAACGCTGAATCAACTGATAACCCCGGATCCATCTCCATCAATGATCCTTTTATTAAAGGTTCGGTTGAAGTGTATTTAGATGATAGATTGGTGCCGCATGTATTCGCTGAAAATGAATCGGACCTTTTTTTTGCGCAAGGATATTTGCATGCCAAATACCGGTTGTGGCAAATGGAGTTCCAAACTCATGCCGCCGGTGGGAGATTGTCTGAAATTCTTGGTCCCGGTAAAGACAGTATCCTTTTATTAAACGATCGTCAGATGCGCCGACTTGGAATGGTATATGGAGCGAAGAAGGCACTGGCTGAAATGGAAGCAGAACCTAAAACCAAAACTACCTGCGACGCTTATACGGCAGGTGTGAATGCATACATTCATAGTTTGAGTAGCGCAAATCTTCCACTTGAATACAAATTGTTAGGATATCAACCTGAAGAGTGGACGAACTTAAAAACAGCGCTTTTTTTGAAATATATGAGCTATGATCTTTCCGGCTCAGAAAATGATTTTGAATTTACCAATGTAAAATCGGTGTTCGATCAACATGCTTTTGAATTGCTGTTTCCGATAACCCGCGATTCATTAGATCCTATTGTGGCAAAAGGAACGCCATTCGATTCTGCAAAAGTGAAAGTATTGATGCCTGTAACGGCCGATTCGTTGTACTTCCAGTGGAAGCCGGTTGTGCCTGAAACGGTATCAAAGCCTGATCAAGACAATGGGAGTAACAACTGGGCAGTAGCAGGAACTAAAACAGCCAGCGGACGTCCAATTCTATGTAACGACCCGCACTTGAGTTTGAACATGCCCTCTCTATGGTTTGAAATACAACTTACCTGCCCCCAATTTAGTGCCTATGGGGCGAGTTTCCCCGGAGCACCTTGTGTGATCATTGGTTTCAATCAAAACAATGCATTCGGATTCACCAATGCGATGCGGGATGTAAGAGACTACTATACCGTTAAGTTTAAAGATGAGTCAAGAAAAGAATACTGGTTCAATAACAGCTGGCAACCTTCTCGTATCACTGTAGATACATTTATGATAAAAGGAGGGGGCTATTATTTTGATACAGTGGTATATACCAATATTGGTCCGGTGATGTACGATCAAAACTTTACGGGTCGAGAGAAATACCGAACCAACGGAAGTAATTATGCTGTAAAATGGAAAGCCCATGAACCGTCTAACGAATTGATGTTGTTCTATGAATTGGATCATTCCACCAATTATTCCGATTACCAATCAGCTATTAAATACCTCAGTTGCCCCGGGCAAAACTGTTTGTTTGCGTCCAAAGCAGGAGATATCGCCGTATGGCAGCAAGCAGTGTTTCCGGCTAAATGGAGACGTCAGGGTGATTTTGTAATGCCGGGAACGGACTCCAGCTATTTCTGGCAAGCCGATATTCCGCAAGATGAAAATGCTCATATGGTAAACCCAAGCAGGGGTTATGTAAGCAGTGCGAATCAACTTCCGGTAGATACAACCTATCCATATTATATCGGCGGGCATCACGATCTCTACCGTGGTAAATTGATCAATCGGAAGCTCGAACAGATGTCGAGTATTACAATCAAAGACATGCAAGGTCTTCAAAACGAAAACGAAAATCTTTTTGCTGAAACAGCCATGCCGGTGCTGCTTAAAAATATTGATGAAACACAACTTACATCCTCAGAAAAGGAGTTGTTTAATATTGTTAAAACATGGAATAAACGCAACGATCCGAACGAGCAAGGTGTAGCTGTTTTCCATTCATGGTTCGATAGCTTGGAAACAACAATTTGGTCGGATGAATTTGCGAAAGTGCCTCAGCCTTATATCACACCCGATGAATCTACTCTTATTGAAGCATTGATTAGAGACAGTGCGTTTCAATTTATCGATGATATTTCCACCCCTGAAAAAGAAACGCTTGCACAACAGGTATTAAAGGCATTCAAGAAAGCCGTACCAGAATTGATGATTGCCAAAAAAGAAGGCAGATTGGTTTGGTATAAGTTTAAAGATAGCGGTATTCAACACCTTACAAGAGTTGGACCGTTGAGCAGACTGCACTTGAAAACCGGTGGTGGTGTACATGTTATCAATGCTACAAAGCAGTTCCATGGCCCAAGTTGGAAAATGATCGTAGAACTGACTGATAAGATAAGGGCTACGGGTATCTATCCGGGAGGTCAAAGTGGAAACCCGGGAAGTAAATTTTATGACAATTTCGTAGACACCTGGGCTTCGGGAGGTTATTATGACCTATGGTTTATGACAAAAGATGAAATCAAAGACAAAAGAATTCTTAGTACCATCACTTTTAAAAAGTAATTGCCATGAAGAAGTTTCTCGTATCATTGTTGCTTACAGTTAGCTTGTGCTTTGTGGCAGGGCTTTATTTGCCGTGGTGGAGCGTTGCAGTAATTCCGTTTCTAATAGCCTATTTGATTCCACAAACTGCATTTAAGGCCTTTCTTACCGGTTTTCTATCGGTATTTGTATTGTGGTTCTTGATCGCCTTTGTATTGGATAGTGGTAACGATCATATATTGTCTGTAAAAGTGGCCACTATTTTGCCATTAAAAGGCTCTTATCTTTTATTGAACTTAATCGGATCTTTTTTAGGTGGCTTGGTTGCCGGTTTAGGAGCGCTGAGCGGAGCCTTGCTAAGTAAAGCCCGGGGCTGATTGTTAAAAACAATCAAAAAAATGAGAGCGGTGGTGGATTTGAGCGAATGGACTCTATATTCGCCCTGAATACCTATTATGAGAAAAACACTACCTATCCTTCTTATTGGATTCTTTCTTACTACTAACTTATTTGCTACTCGCATTCAAGGAACGGTTACTGATGATAAAGGAAAGCCCTTGGCTTTTGCTTCTGTATTGGTAAAAGGCACCACCAAGGGAACAACCGCCAGCAATGATGGTAAGTACTTCATTGATGTAGACCCCGGAACATATACCATTAGTGCTCAGTATGTAGGCTATGAACGAGTAGATAAGAAAGTAACAGTAGGAACTAAAAATGAACAACTCGATTTTCAGTTGTCTTTGCTACAGTTATCATTGAAAGAAGTGGTAGTGCGCCCAGGAGCAGAAGATCCAGCCTATGAAATCATTCGAAATGCGATCAAGAAAAGAAAGGGATACGAAAATCCACTCGATTCCTTCACGTGCGAAGCCTATATTAAAACACTGGTAAGAACAAGGAAATTACCTAAGAAAGTTTTCGGACAAAAAATTGAAGAGCGTGATAAAAAGGACATGGGGGTGGATTCGGCAGGGAGAGGAATTATTTATCTGTCAGAGTCCTTGACACGAATAGCTTACAAGAAACCCAACAAGATCAAACTGGAAGTTTTGTCGGGCAGAGAAAGTGGTTCCAGTGGATTTGGTTTTAGTTTTCCAACCTTTATTAATTTTTATAGCAATAATGTAACGGTGTTAGGTTCTCAACTGAATCCACGTGGATTTGTTTCACCGATTGCAGATGGAGCGCTGAATTTCTATAAATATCAATACCTCGGGTCTTTTTGGGAAGATGGAAAAGAGATCAATCAAATTAAAGTAACCCCCAGAAGAAAGTTTGAACCCTTGTTTTCAGGAACCATTAATATTACGGAAGGCGATTGGAGAATTCACAGTCTTGACTTGGCCTTGTTCAAAGAATCGCAATTGCAAATTCTTGATACCATCAAAATTCGTCAGCAACATGTTCCCATTTCCAGAGAGGTGTGGAGAACGAAAGATCAGGTTGTGTATTTTACATTCAATCAATTTGGAATTGACGCGGTTGGTAATTTCTTGAATGTATACAACAAATACGAAGTAGCACCTAGTTTTGCACGCAAGTTCTTTAACAATGTTACCATCAAGTACGATACTGCAGTGAACAAGAAAACAAAAGCGTATTGGGACAGTATTCGCCCGATTCCATTGGAGCCGGAAGAAATCAGGGATTATAAAACGAAGGACAGTTTGTTTCAAGATCGAAGAGATTCAGCTTTTTCGAAATCGAGTATTGATAGTCTTCGAAAGAGAAGAGGCCCGATCAAATTCAAACAAATAGTGTGGACCGGCTTTGCCCGAACCAATTACAAGCCGGATCCAATCATTGTTAGGTGGGAGCCGGTGATTCGCAATCTGGAATACAACACCGCGGAGGGATTGGCCATAAATGCAGGAATAGGCTTCGATAAACGGTATCCTCAAAAGTCGAAATCATTGAGTGTAATGACTTATTATCGTTATGGGTTGTCGAATTCTCATTTCAATGCTTGGGCTTCGATCAATTATTCGAAGCGTAGTTTCAATTGGGATGAGAATGGAGGAACCGTTGGCCGTGGATCGTGGACGCTGAGCGGTGGTCAGCAAGTGGTTCAATTCAACCGCGACAATCCAATTTCACCATTGATCAACAGTTGGTACACGCTGGTCTATAAACAAAACTATTTGAAGAATTATGAGAATCGTTTTGTGAATTTGAAGTACAATCACCGCTTTGATGCGGGGTTGAATGCTACTATTGGACTTAGTTATGAAGATCGATTGCCGCTTGAAAACACCACAGATTTTAGTGTTATAGAGTACAAAACCAGAAACTTTACACCAAATTATCCTTTTGAACAATTGACGGCCAATTTTACGCGTCATCAAGCTGCATTGTTACAAGTTGATTTGAGTTATCGCCCCGGTCAAAAATACATTCAGTTCCCTCGGAACAAAGTTCCCATTGGTTCAAAATATCCAACACTTGGTTTTCAATACGTGAAGGGCATATCGAAGGTATTGGGCAGTGATGTCAATTTTGATCGTTGGAAATTCAGTGTGTGGGATGATGTGAATTTAAAATTAAAGGGATTACTGAAATACAGATTTAGCATTGGTGGGTTTTTGAATTCGAAAGCTGTTTTCATACAAGATTATCAGCACTTTAATGGCAATCAATTGTTGTTTGCAAGTCAATACACCAATAGTTTTCAATTGGCCCCCTATTATGCGAATAGCACTACTGCATCTGTTTATGCAACAGCACATTTAGAGCATCATTTCAATGGCTTGCTAACCAATAAAATCCCCGGGTTTAGAAGATTGAATTGGACCCTAGTAGGCGGCGCGAATTCATTCTATGTAAACAAGAATAACAATTATGGAGAATTGTTTGTAGGTGTTGAAAACATCTTTAAGCTTTTCAGAATTGATTTCGTGTCATCTTATTTAAACGGGTCTTACAACCAAACAGGGATACGACTCGGACTCGGTGGTTTGATCGGTGGTAGTGTGCAGGTTTCGAGATAAATTGTATCTTTGCCGTGCTTTACGAATTTTGCCCAACCTGCAATTGGGATTCGAAAGTAGAGAGACAGCTATTTGCCTACTCTTAACGAATTAAAATTCAACCACATGGCAGTTTTGCACAACCGCATTTCCAGGAAAGAATTGAAGGATCGCGTTTTGAACGATCCTACTCCAAGAACCACGATCTCTTTTTACAATTACACCCCTATTTCAGAACCAAATCTGTTTCGAGACGATTGGTATGTTGCTTTTACTGAGCTAGGCGTATTAGGTCGTATTTATGTTGCTAATGAAGGGGTCAATGCACAAATCAGTGTACCTACGCACCAGTTCGAAGCTTTTAAACAGAAACTATACAGTTATCCTAGTTTCGATCAACTTCGATTGAATATTGCGGTTGACGATGATGGCAAGAGCTTTTTTGTATTGGATATCAAAGTGCGTCATAAAATTGTAGCGGATGGTATTGAAGATCCCAACTTCGATATGCAGAACAAAGGCAAGTATGTAAATGCTGAAGCGTTCAATCAACTTACAGAAGATCCCAATACCATTGTGATTGATATGCGCAATCATTATGAGTTTGAAGTGGGCCATTTCAAGAATGCTATTGAAGTTCCCAGTGATACCTTTCGTGAACAATTGCCAATGGCAGTGGATATGATGAATGAAAACAAAGATCGAAACATCATCATGTACTGTACCGGAGGCATTCGTTGTGAAAAGGCCAGTGCTTATATGTTGCACAAAGGATTCAAAAATGTATTTCACCTTGAAGGTGGCATCATCAACTACACCCGACAAGCAAAAGAAAAAGGATTGCCCAATAAATTCATCGGAAAGAATTTCGTGTTCGATGATCGATTGGGAGAGCGCATTAGCGAGGATGTAATTTCTCAGTGTCACCAATGTGGGGCACCTTGTGATACCCATGTAAACTGCACGAATGATGCTTGTCACTTACTCTTCATTCAATGTAACGCGTGCAAAGAAAAGATGAAGGGAACCTGCAGTGATGCTTGTTTTGAATTCATTCATTTGCCTGAAGAACAACAGAAGGAGCTTAGAAAGGGTTCTGATAAAGGTCAAAACATCTTCAATAAGTCGAAGGCGAAAAAGCTTCGCCCACGACTTGATGAAATCAATAATATTAAAAAGCAATCATAACCACTTCAAGCAGACAGGATTGTAAACCGGAATTTTTGTTCCGGTTTCTTTTAATTTACCTGTTACTGTATCTATCTTGAATACAATGATCTCATCCGTTTTCTGGTTGGCTACCAGTATGAATTGACCGCTTGGGTCGATGGTGAAATTTCTTGGGTAGATACCTTGTGTGTCGATTCTATCAACAAAACTCAGTTTGCCGGTAGCAGGATCAATTTTGAAAGTTGTGATCGTATTTGAAACGCCACGATTGGTGCAGTACAGGAATTTTCCATTTGGACTCACATGTATATCTGCGCTGAAATTTGTTTCTGCATCTTTGGGATCGATCGCCACAATGGATTGAATCGATTTCAAAGAACCATTCGTTGCAGTGTATTGAAACGCTTGCACCGTTCCCGTAAGTTCTTCCATTAAATACGCATATTTACTATTGGGATGGAATTCAAAGTGGCGAGGCCCACCACCCGGGCTGCTAGCTGTTGCATTCTTGCCGGTTGCAAACAATTTCCCTAAGGACTTATCGAAGCGATAGGCGTTAATAGTATCGGTACCCAAATCAGGTGTGAAAACATAGCGGAAGTCTTTTGAAAATACCGTAGAATGCACATGCGCCGCTTCTTGACGTGCTTTATTTGGACCGCTACCTTGGTGTTTAAGAATTTGATTGGGAGGAAACAAGGTTCCTTTTCCATCAAGGTAATTGATACTAATGGTACCACTTGAATAGTTGCCAATGATGGCCCATTTTCCACTTGCATCCATCGTTACATAACAAGGGTGTTCGCCGCCGGAGCTTACTTTGTTAATTGGAGTGAGCGTGCCCAGTTTAGAGTTGAAAGAAAATGAACTGATTTCACCTCCATAACTGTTTGCAAGGGTATCAGCATTCTCATTTACTGCCAATACAATTTTTTTATTCGGGCTAATGGCTAAGTAAGATGGATTTGAACTGACTACATGACTCCATTCTTTAGCAGTTCCGGTTTTTGAATCGAATTTAAACACATAAATCCCTTCACTTTTTCCATTGGTGTAGGTTCCCACTATTAAATAATGTTCAGATTGAGCAAGGGAAAATAAGGGCAATACTGCAATGAGCAATAGGGATAAAAATTTCATGTTAAAGGGCTTTTTCGATGAATGGAACTTTTAAGAAAGCTTGAAGAAGCATCATGCTAACCAAGATAAAATATAGAATTCCAAACAACCACACTTGTTTTTTGGAAGTAGTAAAATAGGCTCCCATCAAAGGCAGCACTTGAAGTGAATGAATTCCGAAGAAATGCGCTACACGCAAGTCACCCAAATAATAGCTCCATCCAAGCAGTGGAATGCCAGGTGAACCGTCGTTTCCTCCAATAGTATGTTTGTTAAAGGCACTCATAACGCCGCCTTCAAAAGAGAATATTACAAAGAACAACAAGCCTAGTTGTATGCTCAATAAGTAATTAGGAGTAATGGTGTCCGATTTCAACTTAAAGAATAGAAAAGTAATATAGGCTGTCCAGCAAGTAAAAGTTAGAATGGCCACTCCCATGAGTGCATATAAAGCACCATACAAGGGGGTTGATTGATTGAAATGGGAAAGACGACCATTAGCTGCTTGCCAAGTAATGATGACAAGTTCAATAGTCATCATCACCACTGACATGATCGTATACATTCTAACTTTCTTTGGTTCATTGAGTTCGTGCAATAACCAACCCATCGTCCAGCAGAGAACTGCAATAGAAAGGAAGAACTTGAAGGGCTTCGCCCAAGCATTGGCACCTGCTACGATAAAAGGTTGTTGTTGATACAACATCATCATTATAAAACAACCAATGAAAGAGAACAAACCGTAGTAGAAGAACAACTTGTTACGTTGTTTGAGTTGACTGAGAAACGAAATCATGATACCGGGTTAATTTTCAGCAAAATAAGTTTTTGTAAGCGCAAAGCGAATTAAAAAGTAGCTCAACAATCCAATTGGGCCCATCATAAACGTAAGCAAAAGAGAGGGGACTGTAATCCAATGATTGATGGAATGTTTTTGGGCGTTGCGAACGATCCAAGTTCCGATGAATAAATCAAAAGCCAAGTAATGAATCCATCCGGCGCATACCATTGTTTTATTAGTGAACAATCCCATTACACCTTCTAGTGTTCCAAATTTAGCAAGATCGGAGAATTGAAAACTTTGGAGAATCATCCAAGCGTAGAAAAGTGCTAGAATGGTGACAAAGATGGCAACCACAACTTGGTTGATGTTTTTCCAAAAGGGACTGACAAAAATAAGAAAGAGCCACCCGGCCATGGCGAGGTTGCCGGAAATATTGAAAAGTTGCTCAGGTGCCATAAACAATCGGTTTTAGGCACCTAAGCTATAAAATTAATTGAGGTTCAATTAGATTTTTTTCAGTGCTTCCACAATGCAAGCTTCTGTTTCCTGATCGGTAAGCGCCTTAGCTTGGAAGGGAGCTCCAATTACTTTTTCATACAATTCGATGTAGCGCTTTGAGATGGTATCAACCCATTCATCGGTCATTTCAGGTACTACTTGACCTTCTTTACCCATGAAATTGTTCGCGATCAGCCATTCTCTCACAAACTCTTTACTCAATTGTTTTTGACGCTCTCCACTGGCTTGACGTTCTTCAAATCCTTCTGCATAGAAGTAGCGAGATGAGTCCGGGGTATGTACTTCATCCATTAAATAAATGGTATCACCAATTTTACCGAATTCATATTTGGTATCGGCGAGAATCAGTCCTTGTTTAGCGGCTAGCTCTTTACCTCTGGCAAAAAGAGCCAAAGCGTACTTGCTTAAAGTTTCCCATTCGGAAGCTGTACACAAGCCTTGGGCAATGATTTGGTCGGGGGCAATGTCTTCATCATGACCGGCTTCTGCTTTCGTAGAAGGGGTTATAATAGGTGTAGGGAAAAAGTCGTTCTCTTTTAATCCTTCGGCCAGCGTGGCACCACAGAGCGTTCTCAAGCCGGAAGAATAGGTACGCCAGGCATGCCCAACTAAGTTTCCACGAACCACCATTTCTATTTTAAAAGGCTGGCAAGTTTTGCCGATCGATACATTGGGCGCAGGGGTGCTGAGCAACCAATTGGGGCAGATATCGGTGGTTGCCTTCAACATATGCGCAGCAATTTGATTTAAAACCTGACCTTTGAAAGGAATAGGACGAGGCAGAATTACATCGAAAGCTGAAATACGATTGGAGGCGATCATTACGAGTGTTTCTGAGCCGATATAATACACATCTCTTACTTTACCCTTATAAAAGCCGGTTTGGCCTGGAAAATGGAGCGAATTCATGGCCCGAAATTAGGATTCGGCACCCAAACTGGGAAAAAAAGCAGGGTAGGAAATATTCACACAAAACCCTCATCCATTCTAAAAAAATTAAATTTTTGCAGGTCGGGCGCAATGTGTATTTTGCCCCCAATACTAACGAAACTAAAACTACCATTATGAGAAAAAGCTTCCGTTCGCTGGCAGCTTTGCTGTTTTTTTGCATGATGTCGATTGCTGCCGTAGCCCAGTCTGTAACTATTACAGGAAGTGTTAAGAACAGTACCAACAAAGAGGGAGTTCCCGCAGTTTCCGTAACTGTAAAAGGGTCGAGCTCCGGTACGTTTACTGATGAGAAGGGTAATTTCAAATTGGTAACTTCTCAAAAACCTCCATTTACATTAATATTCACCTCTATTGGCTTTGAAACGCAAGAGTTCAAAGTATCCGGTGCTTCTGATGCGGTTGAGATCAGTTTTGTTCCGGCCAGCAGTTTAGGGGTGGAAGTTGTTGTATCTGCAAGCCGTGTTCCTGAACGTATTCTCGAATCACCCGTTTCTATTGAACGTGTGAACGTAGCGAATATTAGAAACACACCTGCTACCGGATATTATGACATCTTTAGAAACATCAAGGGGGTTGACATTACTACCTCTAGTTTCACCTTTAACACAGTAAGTACCCGCGGTTTCAACGGTAGTGGTAGTGCCCGCGTCAATCAATTGATTGATGGAATGGACAACCAAGCTCCCGGCTTGAACTTTTCTGTTGGTAGCGTAATTGGATTAACTGAATTGGATGTAGAAAGCATGGAATTGTTACCCGGTGCCTCTTCTGCTTTATATGGCCCAGGTGGTATGAACGGTACCATTCTTTTGAATAGTAAAAACCCATTCAAATACCAAGGTTTAAGCTATCAAGTGAAAACCGGTATTATGCATACCGATAAAAGACAACGTTCAAGCGCCTCTCCATTCTACGATTGGAGCGTTCGTTGGTCTACTAAGATCAATGAAAGAATGGCCTTTAAAATGAGTGCCCAATTCGTTCAAGCGAAAGATTGGGTTGCCAATGATACTTCTAACTACCTCGCCGGAGATGCTTCTGTAAACAATTATGGTAAAGTAGTTGCAGGAACACGCACCAGCGATCCTAACTACGATGGAGTAAACGTATATGGTGATGAAACTACCGTAGACATTCGTCCATTCATTCAAGGTGCCATTGCAGGGAACGCTGCATTAAGCCCCATCTTAAGCCAGTTCTTGGGCTCTCCAATGATGGTTTCTAGAACCGGTTACAAAGAAAGAGAAGTGGTGAACAACAATACCGTAAACGTAAAGTTGACCGGTGCGCTTCACTATAAATTGACTGATAATTTGGAAGCTAGCTTAGCGGCTTATTGGGGAACCGGTAATACTGTTTACACAGGTAGCGACCGTTACTCATTGAAAGATTTGAAAGTAGGTCAGTATAAATTAGAATTAAAGCATAAGAACTGGTATGTAAGAGGCTACACTACCCAAGAGAACTCTGGGGAGTCTTACAACGCTACAGTTACCACTCGTGTCTTTAACGAAGCTTGGAAACCAAGTTATGTTGCCTCTAATGCTGCAGGTAGCTGGTATCCCCAATATGTATCAGGTTTTGCCACTGCGGCTGCTACCCAGTTCCAAACCGTTTTATTGTCGGGGGGTACGCTGGCTCAAGCACAAGCTGCTGTAGCTGCTTCTTTACAAAACTTGCATAACTCAGGTCGTTCTGTAGCCGATATCGGACGTCCTTTAGCAGGAACCGATGCATTCAATGCTATCTTTAATAAAGTAAGAACCACTCCAATTAAACAAGGTGGTGGTTTGTTCCTTGATAGAACGGACTTGTACCAAGCAGAAGGTCAATACAACTTCAGTCATTTAACCGGTAAATATTTTGATCTGATTGCCGGTGCTTCCGTGAAGCAATACGTGTTAAACTCACAAGGAACCCTTTTTGCTGATTCAGCAGGTCGTATCAAGATCAATGAAACAGGTGCCTATGCACAAGTTTCAAAAGCTCTGTTCAACGAGCGTTTGAAGTTGTCTGCTGCCGGTCGTTTCGATAAAAACCAAAACTTCAAAGGTCGTTTCACTCCACGTTTTACAGCAGTAGTGAAATTGGCACAGAACCATAACTTGCGCGGCTCCTTCCAAACAGCCTATCGTTTCCCAACTACACAAAACCAGTGGATCAACCTTTCTGTAGGTGGTGGTACTGTATTGTTAGGTGGATTGCCTGAACTTCGTAAGTTCTACAATTTTAGATCTGTAAATACTTTGAATGACAATCCTACCGGAATCGCTGCTTATACATTGGAAAGTGTGAGAACTGCAGGTGCTTTGGCACAAGGTGGAAACATCCCAGGTGCTTTGGCTGCTTTGAAAGAAGCGGAATTTGCAGAGTACAAACCTGAAAGCATGAGAAGCTTTGAGTTTGGTTACAAAGGATTGTTTAAGAAGAAAGTTCTGGTAGACATTTACGGTTACTGGGGTGAGTACGAAAACTTCCTAGGTCGTAGAATCGTTGTTCAAGGCTTGGGTGGACCAGCATCTCCATTTGCAGGACCTAACCGTATCGTTTCAGTAGCAGTAAACAGTACTAGCAAAGTAAAAACCTATGGTTATGGTGCAAGCATCGACTGGTCATTGCCTAGAAACTTCGTACTAAGCACTAACTTAACATTCGATAGAATTACCAACGTAGAAGCCGGTTTCGTGGCATTTTTCAATGCACCTAAATACCGCTATAACCTTGGTTTCAGCAACACCGGTTTTGGTTACCAAAAGCGTTTGGGTTTTGCTGTAAACATGAGAACTCAACAAGGCTTCTTCTATGAAAGTGATTTCCGTCAAGGTGAAGTGGATGGTTACACTATTTTCGATGCTCAAGTGAGCTACAAGTTCCCAACAAAGAGAACCATTGTTAAAATGGGTGGAACAAACTTACTCAACAAATATTACAAGACTGCGTTCGGTAACCCAGAAGTGGGTGGTATCTACTACGTAAGTTTTGCTTACAATATTTTCTAATCTTGCTTAACTGTGATGGATTAATAAGTACAACCCCGAGCAATCGGGGTTTACTTTTTTATATACTAGATACTTTATATCAATCATCTAAACGCGTATTGACTTAAATAGAAAAAGGGTACGTAGTATTCACCACGCACCCCAATTATTAATTCTTAACTCTTAATTCTTAATTAGCCTTACACATTGAATCTAAAGTGCATCACATCTCCATCTTTGACGATGTATTCTTTTCCTTCAATTCTTAGGCGACCGGCCTCACGAGCAGCTGCTTCAGACTTGTACTGGATATAGTCATCATATCCAATTACCTCAGCTTTAATGAATCCTTTTTCAAAGTCGGTATGAATAACTCCGGCAGCCTGAGGTGCTTTCCATCCGTCTTGAATAGTCCAAGCGCGAACCTCTTGAACTCCTGCAGTGAAGTAAGTATAAAGGTTTAATAGTTTATAGGTTGAGCGAATCAAGCGGTTCAATGCTGGCTCGGTCATTTTGTATTCACCCATGAACAACTCTTTATCAGCGGGATCTTCCATTTCGGCGATCTGCGCTTCGATGCTGTTGTTCATTACAATCACTTGTGCGCCTTCTCCGGCTACAGCGGCTTGAAGTGCTTCAGAAAATTTGTTACCTGTGTGCATGGAAGCTTCATCTACATTGGCTACATAAAGAACAGGTTTATCGGTAAGAAGGAACAAATCGGCGATGGCCACTTTGTCGGCAGCCGAAAGATCCAACCCACGGATGCTCTTTCCTTGCTCCAAATGCTCTTTACATTTTTTCAAAACCTCCACTTCTAATTTGATCTTAGGATCGCCGGTTTTGATCATTTTCTCTGAACGCGATAATTTCTTCTCAACGCTATCAAGGTCTTTGAGTTGAAGTTCAGTATCGATGATGTCTTTGTCGCTTACAGGATTGATAGGGCCTTCGTCGCGCAGCACATTTTCATCTTCGAAGCAACGAATAACGTGGATAATAGCATCCACCTCACGAATGTTAGCGAGAAACTTATTTCCCAGGCCTTCGCCCTTGCTGGCGCCTTTCACCAAGCCTGCAATGTCTACAATTTCTATTTGAGTAGGAACGATGCGCTCAG
Organism: Endoryza foliicola; assembly: GCF_050589245.1. Taxonomy (NCBI): domain Bacteria; kingdom Pseudomonadati; phylum Bacteroidota; class Chitinophagia; order Chitinophagales; family Chitinophagaceae; genus Endoryza; species Endoryza foliicola. Next base: position 115,170 of record NZ_JBOBEW010000005.1, read on the forward strand.
GCTGAACCAATTCAGCCAGTTTGTTCAAGCGTTGATCAGGTACATCTACCAAACCCACGTTTGGCTCGATAGTACAGAAACGATAATTGCTTGCCTGTGCTTTGGCACTATTGCTAACGGCATTAAACAAGGTCGATTTACCCACATTTGGCAATCCAACGATACCTGCTTTTAAACCCATAATTCAGTAAAATTTGAGGCGCAAAGGTACTATTTTACCTCCTTTTCTCGATTATTATTTGGGAGAACGCAAAAAATGATGAAACTTCCCGTATTATAAATCCATTGCTATGATTTTGAATTATTTGTGGATCGGATTTTTCCTGATAGCTTTTATCGTAGCCCTCATTAGAGTAGGGATGGGCGACACGGCTATTTTGAAGACCATGATGGATGGCGTTTTCGATTCTGCCAGCACCGGTGTTACCATTTCTATGGGTCTTATTGGTGTTATGAGCTTGTTTCTTGGATTTATGAACATTGGCGAGAAAGCAGGCGCGGTTCGTTTTTTATCGCGCATCGTAGGCCCCTTCTTCTCAAAACTCTTCCCCGATTTGCCAAAAAATCATCCGGCCATGGGGCATATGATGATGAATTTTTCGGCCAATTTACTCGGTCTCGACAATGCAGCAACTCCTTTCGGTTTGAAAGCGATGGAAAGCATGCAGCAAGACAATCCAAATAAAGAAGTGGCTTCGAATTCTCAGATCATGTTCATGGTGCTGCATGCATCCGGACTAACCTTGATCCCGGTGAGCATTATTGCGCAGCGTGTATTGTTGAAATCAAACAATCCAACAGAAATATTCATCCCTTGTATGATCGGAACCTTTGTGGCTACTATTGTTGCCATGAGTGTTACGGCCATTTGGCAGAAGTTTACCTGGCAACAATGGAAAGCCATTCTGGCTTTGAGTTTGATTGGTTCAGTTGTGCTGGCCGGTATGGGGATCTATCTGCGCCTCTATCTTACAAAAGAAGGAGCTACTACCTTTTCTAACTTGGTGAGTAATGGACTGATCCTTCTATTATTCATCGTGTTTATTATTGGTGGCTTAGTGAAAAAAGTGATGGTATTTGATGCTTTTATTGACGGAGCTAAACAAGGCTTTGATGTAGCCATCAAGATCATTCCGTATTTGGTGGGAATTTTTGTTGGAATCAGTTTGCTGCGCACTTGCGGAGCTTTTGATTATATGGTGCAGGGATTGAGTTGGGTGTGTCACGCCGTTGGAATTGACGATCAGTTTGTGCCGGCCATGCCTACTGCATTCATTAAGCCTTTTAGCGGGGGCGGTGCCCGTGCCATGATGCTTGATGCGATGAAGGTTTATGGACCTGATAGTTTTGTGGGCAGATTGGCCTGTGTTTTTCAGGGATCTGCAGACACCACTTTCTACATCGTTGCTGTGTATTTTGGCTCGGTGGGTATCAAGAATACACGATATGCGGTTTCCGCTGCATTGCTGGCCGATTTAGCGGGAATTATTACAGCGATCTTTCTGGCTTATTACTGGCCTTGGTCATAAAAGTTTTAAAAGAAAAAAGCGCTTCGAAAGAAGCGCTTTTTTAATGTATTTATTTGAAAGTAAATCTTGCTGAAAGGGAGAGGGCGTCGGGAACGAATTTTATTTTTGGGACGATGTCCAGCTCCGGTTTCCAATCCAATGAAAGGTTCAATGGAATATTGGGGAACTTGTAATCTAAGCCAACGATTCCGGTTGGGCCAACATAGGTTGAGCCGCCTTCAAACCCAACATAAGCACCGGCTCCATAAAACCAGCTAAAGCCTTGTGGTTTGAGTTGATTGTGGATTTCCAATAAGGCACCTACACCAAAGCGACTTCCAAAGGACACCAATCCTTCGATGGCCGATTTCTCTGTAACGAAGTATTTTCCTGTAATGGAATTGCTGATGGTAGGGGAGGCATTGGAAAGGCGAATACCGGCGGCGAATTTATAATCTTGCGCCATCACCTTCGAGCCAATAATGGTGAGAATGAAGATTGCTACTACGGTTTTGAATACTTTCATATTGTCCAGTTTAGGTTGCTTCAACGAAAATAGTGCCAGCCCCCATTAATTGTTGTTGAGTAATGTTTAAATAGTATTTCTTTAACAGGATCTTATTCACCAAAGAGTTCGTATTTGGTTTTAGGACGGCGCTTTTCATGCCATTGGAAGTTGGGCAGTCGTTTCGATTCTTCAGGCACTTGCTTGATTGGGTACATGGTTCCTTTCACATCGTTCACAAACACCACTCGGTTTACTTTTTTCTCTACAAATCGAAGATCGATGATATCGCCTGTGGCGCGGTTGATGCCTATTAAGCTGCTGTCTTTATCGTCGGTAATGATGTAAATACTTTCCGCATTTCCTTTCGCTCGAACATAATCGAGATTGCCTTCTTTGAAATAGGCATAAATACGATTGCCTTTTATTTGATTGTAAAGCCCGCTGCCGGCATCACTGATCAACATCCCTTTTTCGAAGACCTCCATTTTATCGGCTTTTTTATTCTTCGTGTAGAGAAGAATGGTATCGCCCGTAATTTGCCCGGTATTGCCCCATACAATTGGCTTTTGCATGAGCCGGAAAATGGAGTCTTTGCCAGAATAGAATAAACTGTCGGCCACCGCTTGCAAGGAATCGCTGAATATTCTCACGTTTCTATATGCTTTGAAATAGCGATCTGTACTATCGTTGTTGTTAATAGAGTCCTTCGTGATCACCACTTTCCCTTTGATGGTATCTTTCAATACAGTACTGTCTTTACCGAGCTTACTGAGTTTGCCGGAGAACAACGTATCAGCGGCAATATAGATGGAATCCTCTTCTTGTTTGATGATCATAAGCGGATTCAACGTGGCTCTGAAATTACCTTCTTTTTTATTGGCCTCAATTAGGTTTGCTAGAACGGCAACTCCTTGCGCTGTGTCTTTATAAACTGCGTTTCCCTTTAAAATACTGATACCGGTTTCATCATCTGTAGTGATGTCGTTGGCGGTGATTTGCGTTGCCCCATCTTTGATAGTGGGTCTTTTTCCGAAGACTGCTTTCTTATTCTTCAAGTCGTAAAACCCTTCACGCGTGATGATTTCACGTTTTGAACTGTCCACGATTTTTGTGCGATCGATGAATGTGGCAATTTCAGAATTGGTATTGTATAAGAGTGAGTCGGTTTCAAGATTGTACTTCGGATCTTTGAGTTTTACATTTCTTTTAAAGTAGATGTCTTTCAAGTCGGCATAGTAAGTGCCTTCTTTACTGGTAAGTACCGAAGAGCCGTTTACCACTCTGCCTCCATTTTTGTATTCGCCCAATTTCTGGTTGATATCGTACACTAAATCTTCCGTGTAGAGGGTGGATTTATTATCGGTGAGTTTTACCTTCTTTTTTAGGAAAGCCACTTTGGTATCTGTATGATAAAGGAGGTATTGAGAATAGGTATGAATGCTGTCTCGATCGTTGATGTGAATATTTCCGAACGCTTCCACCGTCTTTAGCCGTTTGTTATAAACCGCACTGTCGAAATAGAAAGTGGTGCTTCCTTGTTTGATAATGGCATGCCCTACTAGAATCTGAAGTTCAGTAACAGAGTCGATTCTCTTAAATCCATTCTTATCGGCATTGATGATTTCCACCAATTTCATAGTATCAGAAGCCGTAGTATCGGTTACTGCTTGAGCATGGGCCAATTGGCTCATGCAGAGTAGGACAATAAGAAGGGAAAAGACTGACTTCATTACTTGTTCGATCCTTTTGCCGGGATGCTATCGTAAAGTGGTTTGCTTAATGGACCTGTTTTATCTTTCTTCCCGAAAACCGATACGTTTACATATCGTTTGGGGTGAGTTTTAAAATCGTCGAGTAAGGTAGTTAAACTTCTATTGGTTTGTCGCAATTCATCGTACAATTTGCGATCATTTAACAACGCACCCACACTGCCTTCCGGACTGTTTACTTTGTTTAAGGTGGTCTCCAATTTTGCTACTGCCGATTGAAGCCCTGATACTGTTTCAGCAATCTTAGCTTGCGAAAGATTCTTGGTTGTAACCTGTAAGTTGTTTAAAGTGCTATCAATTGAAGCATTGTTTTTTGCCAAATTACCGGTAACACTTTCAACATTGTTTAAGGTATGGGCTAGGGCTCCTGATTGGGTGTTCAAGAGCTCTACCAATGATTTGGAAGATGTGGTTAAATTGGCTACAATTTCATGCAAATTATTCTGTGTGTTGGGGTCCAGTACCGCATTCAGTTTTTGGATCACAGATTCTAACTGAACCAAGGTTTTGTTGATATTGTCTACAGCCGGATCAAGGCTTGTTTTTACCTGCGACATTAAATCGGGAGACAATTTAACGGAAAGTTCACCACCGTCTTGCACGTATTCTTTAGCGTTACCCATTACAATAACTACGCTAGTGGCACCCAGGAGGGTTCTTGAAAGGGTAGCATAGGAATCTTTGGGGATATTGATGCTTTGCTTAAGAGTGATGCTTACTTTAATTCCGGTGAGGTTTGCATCTTTTGCTTCCAAATCGGCTACGCGCCCTACTTGGTATCCTTTCACATAAACGGGACTAGAAGGAGCCAGTCCTTCTACGCTTGGAAATTCAGCGAATACCGTATTGGAAAGCTCGGTAATATCTTTACCTTTTAAGAAATTGAATCCTAAGATCAGTATTGTAATAGCGATCGCAGTTAGCGCCCCTACTTTAGTTTCGTTTGATACCTTCATATTAGAAGTTGTTTAACCACAGTCCAATGAAAGGGCAAAAATAGATAAAATAGTGGGTTTCTGGGAATTATCCTTTTTTGAAGCCGCTTTGAATGAGTGGATTTAGAGTTTTGTTAAGAAACGAGCGGAAGAGTCGACGATGTTTAGGAATTGGCTTGTAGTAAAATAAAAAAGCCAGTCTTTAAGGAGACTGGCTTTCAAATATTTACGAATCGGTTATTTTCTACTCACTACTGAGTTGATCTTAGCTTTTGGCGTATTTTTACCCAGCACGTTTTTGTTCTCCAATTGTTGTTTGTAGCGTTTGATTGCATTGAACACATTATCGGCAACTTCATTTTGTCCTTTTTCACTGTTCAAGTAGTTCTCTTCATCTTCATTTGTGATGAAACCGGTTTCAACCAAAATAGAGGGCATCGCGGTTGCTTGTAACACCCAAATACCTTCCCAGGTCCGTTGTTTTACCCCGTTACTCGAGCGACCGGCATTGGTAAACTCTTCTTCCACAAAAGAGGCGAGGAGCAGGCTCTTATCGAAATACTTCTTCGTCCACAACAATGATTTGGCCTTAAATTCCGGGTGGTTAATATTAGGCACATACTCAAGTGAATCATATACTTGTTCACCAACGAATTCGCCTTTTTCGTCGGCTCTATCGGCAGCCCAGATATAAGTTTCCGTGCCACTTCTAGTGTTTGGTGTATAATATACATTGTACTTGGGAACCTTTCTGGTTTTTTTCACTCTTTTACCACCTTTCTTCACATAATAGGTTTCGGATTTGTATCCGATGAACTTGGTATGTTTGGTTGGCGGCATTGCATTTACGTGAATAGACACGAACAAATCGCCTCCATTCTTATTTGCGAAATCCGCTCTCCATCTGTTATCGGTGTATACGTCTGTTGTGCGAGTGTAAAGGATTTTTGCGTCGGGATATGCTTCCTCGAGACGTTTTCCCAATTTGAGTGCCACATCAAGACAGATGTCTTTCTCGTAGGAATACTTTCCATTCGCTCCTGCAGCTTTTCCACCGTGACCGGGGTCAACAATGATCGTACGTACCTTGGGTGTTTGAGCTAGAGGACTCGCTTCAGGCATGGGTCTGAAGGCAGTAATGCCTGCGATGGTTAGGGAGGCTAAAAAGAGTACAGCCAGGGACTTCTTCATAATTGGAATTTCTATGGGTTGATACTGAATCTTCACATATTCTTAATGCATTTATGGCTACATTTGCACCCACTGCATATGAATAGTGTAGGCAAAAATAAAATAAAAAATAGTTCGCTCCTTTTTTTGTTCACGATTACAGTGTTATTAACGTTGTTTTCACTGCCTGCTCGTTCTCGTAACCTTCGTTTTGGGAAAAACTTAACGACCTCCTCTTACGATACTGTTCCCAATACTACTGATTCCTCTAAACGACTTCCCGATCCTTTGCGCATCAAAAATGATACGTTTAATCTGAAGATTTCAAAAGACACGCTTGATGCTCCGGTGAATTATGAAGCGGCCGATTCAATGGCCTTCGATATCCCTAATAAACGCATCATTTTGTATTCGAAAGGAAAGGTTACTTACAAGGATATCGAGTTGAAGGCCGATAGTATCATTATGGACCAGCCAACGGATATGATCATTGCCGGTCCGCGCCGCGATACGGCCGGAAAGCTCACCGGTCTTCCTGTAATGGTTCAAGCCGACACCAAAATGCAAAGTGATCTCATTCGTTACAATTTTAAGAAACAACAGGGGATCACTCGAAATACCTACACGGAACAAGGCGAACTTCACGTGAACTTGCAACAGTCGAAAGCGATCTCAAAAACTGAATATTTTGGTAAGCTTGCACGACTCACCACTTGTAACCTCGATACACCGCATTTTGCCTTCATATCTAGTAAGATCAAATTGATCAATCAGAAATTGGCGGTAACGGGACCTGTGCATCCTGAATTTGAGGGAGTGCCTGTGCCGATCTATATTCCATTTGGCTTATTCCCTTTGAATCAGGGTCGTCATTCCGGATTGTTAGCACCTCAGTTTTCGTCCAGCCAACAATTTGGTTTGGGATTGGAGGGATTGGGTTATTACAAGGTGTTGAACGACTATTTCGATGTTACACTAAGAAGCAACTTGTATTCTTACGGTGGATTCAATGTATACTTAACTCCAACCTATCGGGTTCGCTATCGTTACAATGGATCACTCAATTTTGCATATCAACAAACGAGAATTTTAAGCTCTGATGCTAAAAATGAGTTCACAAATTCTAAGACATTTAATATTACTTGGAGTCATACGGTTGACAGTCGTGCGCGGCCGGGAACTACTTTTTCTGCTAACGTGAACGCCGGTTCCACGAAGTTCAACCAGTATGTTGCAAATAACGCTACTCGGAATTTTAGTAATCAGTTGAACTCTTCGATTGTTTACACGAAGGCTTGGGGAAGCAAATACAATTTAAGTTTAAATGCCTCTCACAACCAAAACAATAACACCGGTTTGGTGAATTTGAGTTTACCAAACTTGCAATTCAACGTCAATACTTTCTATCCGTTCCAAAAAAAGGAATTTGCAGGTGCCCCTAAATGGTATGAGAAGCTGGGCATTGGCTTGAACTCGAATGTTGGCAACCAAATTAGTTTCTACGACTCGTTGTTTAATATTCGTCGATTAATTGATACCATGCAGTGGGGTGCTCAACACGTGATTCCCATTCAATTGAGCTTACCTCCAATTGGACCATTCCAAATTGCACCTGGTATTTCTTATCAAGAAAAATGGTATTCCCGCAAGTTTCAACGGGTATGGAATCCGAATGCTAAGAAAGTAGATACCGCTATTCAAAAAGGGTTGTACACTTCTCGCGACATGAGCTTTAGTTTAGGTATCAATACAGCTATTTTCGGAACCTACGACCGGTTCAAGAAAACCAGCAGGGTAGTGGCCATTCGACATGTAATTCGACCAACCTTCTCTATCAACTATAAACCCGACCTTGCGGCAAAGGATTATTATAATGTACAAATTGATACCGCGGGCAGGCAATACCGCTTCTCCTATTACGAAGGGTCGATGTTTGGCGCATTTTCTGAAGGGAAATTCGGCGGTATAAGTTTTGGTGTTGATAACAATATTGAGATGAAGGTGCGGGATCGGAAAGATACTGTTACCAATGGGGGAATTAAGAAAGTGAAATTGATTGATGGATTTGGATTCAACGGTAACTATAACTTCATGGCCGATTCGTTTCAGTTGAGTCAGATTAGTTTCTACGCACGTTCTACCTTGTTTGAAAAAATCAATATCACGGCAGGAGCTACGATGGATCCCTATAAGGTAGATTCTCTAGGTTTCCCTCAGAAAGAGTTTACCTGGGCAGGAAATAACAAAAGTTTTCCAAGAATCACCAATGGAAACATTGCCATTAGTGCCAGTTTCCAAAGTAAAACGAAAGATAAAAAGAAAGAGGAGCGAGTGTTGAACAATCAAGATGTTCCGGCGCAGACCTTGCAAGAGCAACAAATGCAGTTAGAATATATGAGGCAAAATCCTTCTGAGTTTGTTGATTTCGATGTTCCTTGGAACTTGAGCTTATCGTATTCTTTGAATTTTTCACGAGTGTTAAAATCAGACTATAGTGGGTTTAGAACCGATATTTACAGCAACTTGAGTGTAAACGGCGATTTCAGTTTGACTCCAAAATGGAAAGTAGGCGCAAGTAGCTACTACGATTTTAAAACTGCGACCATTCAAAGTATCACCACCTTCATTACCCGCGAGATGCACTGTTGGCAGCTTTCAATTAACGTGACACCGGTGGGTCTGTATCGTTCGTTTAATATTACCGTGAGTCCGAAGTCGGGCTTGCTCCGCGATTTGAAATTGAACAGAACGCGGTATTTCTATGGTAATTAAATTGTGACCTCAGAGTTGTTGGGCAATCCCCCAAAGGATACTTTGAATGCGAGTTCTTTAGTTGTTGAGTTTTTTAGTTTTTTAGATTGGGCTTTGAACAACGTTAATGCGTAGAAAAGGACCTTTACTGGGAGGCTTTTTCAGAGTAGAAATCGCTGTTGATGCGACTACTTAAAAACTAAAAAAACTCAAAAACTCAATTACTTTTTTTGGCCAGTAGATATGAATTGTTTGAGATTTTCATATCATTAGCATAATAATTTAAATCGTGGGTTTCGATTCAATGTAAGTTTTCATGGCTTGGTAAGCCTTCTCTTTCAACGATTCCGGTGTATCAGATTCGGTTACTGGTATAGGTGATAAGAAGTGAATTCCTATTTTAGTTGGCCAGAAAAAGAAGATCTTATTAGCGGGCATTACTTTTCTTGTATTGAAAATAATACCGGGAATTAATGGCTTTCCGGTTTCTTTCGCTAGTCTGAACGCTCCCAAATGAAATTCGTTCAAGGCTTTTTCTGATTTGTTCCGCGTTCCTTCCGGGTAGATGCACATATGCAGCCCCATTTGCAACACGTCTTTCATTTTTTGATAGCTCTCTTTTCTGCTTTGATCGCTTTTGCGGTTCACTAGAACACTTCCGGTTTTATAGATCAATCCAAACACCGGCACTTTAGCCAGTTCGCTTTTAGCAATGGTTTTGTTACCATTACCCGGAATGAATGGAGAGGAGAGTGGAACATCTAGAAAGGAATTGTGATTGCAAACCACAATATAGTTCTGATCTTTTTCGAAATTTTCTTCCCCTTTTACTTTCATGGGGCAGCCTGCTAATGGAAGGAAAACGCGCATCCATATTCTAGAAATTCGAATAAAGCGGGTTGTTTTTATTGGGTCCTTTTTGAAGTAGGAGAGTAAAAGAAAGGGGATGTACATCAAAATCATGGTCCCTACAAACATGATCATGGCCCAAATAGCAAACACTCTTCCCAAAATATTCTTGACAATGTTCATGTTACAAGTTCCAGTTTATCGGACTCAGTCCATTTTTACTTAAGTATTCATTGGTTTTAGAGAAATGCCGGCAACCAAAAAAACCGTTGTATGCGGATAAGGGGGAAGGGTGTGCGGCTTTGAGTACCAAATGTTTGGTTTCATCAATCAGCACTTGTTTTTCCTGCGCAAATTTACCCCAAAGTAGGAAAACAACCTTTTCTTTTTCCTTCGATATGGTTGAAATGGTGGCGTCTGTAAAACCGCTCCAGCCAATTTTAGCATGGCTCATCGGTTGATTGGCGCGAACAGTCAATGAAGCATTGAGGAGTAGCACTCCCTGCTCTGCCCAAGGGGTGAGGTTCCCATGGTTGGGAATGGGCATACCAATATCGGTGTGTAATTCTTTGTAAATATTTTGAAGCGAAGGTGGAGTGGCTATGCCGTTCTGAACTGAAAAGCTGAGTCCGTGTGCTTGCCCCGGTCCATGATAAGGGTCTTGCCCAATGATCACCACTTTTACTTGGTCGAACGGAGTGGTGTTATAAGCATTGAAAATGAGGGAACCGGGCGGATAAATGGTGGCGCCTGCCATCCGTTCGGTGCGTAAAAAGGTCACAATTTCAAGGAAATAGGCTTTTTCGAACTCGTTTTTAAGCACCTGTTTCCACGATTCATGAATTTTTACATCCATATTTACTTGTATTAGCTGCAAACATAAAGATTCTTCTTCAACTCATTTTTCGGAAAAAGGCAGCCGAAGGCTTGGGTAATAAGCTGGGAAATAATATCTTTGCAGCCGATTTCGGTCCGGTAGCTCAGCTGAATAGAGCAACAGCCTTCTAAGCTGTGGGTCATTGGTTTGAATCCAATCCGGATCACTTAAAGCTCGCTTTTAGCGGGCTTTTTTGTTTTTATACCACATATACTAGTATTTTCAAGGTATCATTCATCGAATAGTAGTTCAGTTGCCCCCAAATCAACATATCAAACATTTCAACGGCCTTCGAGGCTTGGCCATATTATTAGTGATCGCATATCATTACCGAATTGGATTTCCTGTAATGCAGTTTGGATGGAGTGGGGTAGATCTGTTTTTTGTTCTGTCGGGCTATTTAATAGCCATGAACTACGAATCGTATTCAACTACATTTGATGGCTACTTGCAATTCATGAGAAACCGATTGCTTCGCATTGCACCGCTCTACTTTCTTGTAGTGATCGCTTTCTTCGTCTACATTCTAATTCCCGGAACAGCCGATAAGCAACACTATTACGCGCCTTATATTAAGTCTTGGTATGAATATCCCCTATTCATTCAAAACTGGGGATTGATTCTACACAAAAAGCACGAAGCAAACCATTTGGAACATTTTTGGTCCCTCGCTGTGGAAATGCAGTTCTATTTGTTGAGTCCGGTTTTGATTCAACTGATGAGAAAACTGAAAACAGGAGCAGTTCTTTTCCTTATACCCATCGGTTTAATCGCAGTCCGCTACGTTCTCGCTCAACAAATGGATCATTGGAATGAATACTATGTTTATTATGGCAATACGTTTTGCAGGGTCGACAGTTTCTTAATGGGAATCTTTCTGTTTCTAAACAAAGAACGTTTGAATAGAACAAGTTTATTCTGGATGGCGGGGATTGGACTTGCTTTACTGGTAACAGTTGGTTGGATAGATGGCGACTTTTCAATGCACCACCCGCTGATGGCCGGATTGGGATTCACCGGCTTCTATTTGGTGTACGGATTCTTGGTGGCCTATCCATTTCAGTCCAACGAGTCATTTTTATCGCCGGTTTTATTGCACCCAATCTTACAATTCTTGGGAAAGTATTCCTATGGTTTGTATGTATTTCATTGGATCGTTTTGCGAATGGCTGGTGGCGGCTTGCAAAAACTGCTTCAAATACACATGCCATCCGAATGGGCTACTATCACCGCATCAAACATATTGCTATTAACTACCCTTGCTTTGAGCATGATTTCGTATCATTGGATCGAAACGCCTTTACTTCGATTAAAAAAGAAGTAGTAAGGTTTCATAATATCTAAGAAAGAACGGAACTTGCATAGCATAACCAAAAGAGGGTTCCAACCAAGGCTTATTTCAACTTCGCTATGAGAACATTTGAAGATACATACCGACACAAAGGACTTCGAAAACAATTGATTCAAGTTTTGCGCGACAAAGGCATCACTAATGAACGCATTTTAGAAGTTATGAATGAGATTCCTCGTCATTATTTTCTAGATTCTGCATTCGATCAAGTGGCTTATGAAGACAAAGCCTTTCCCATTTTAGAGGGCCAAACCATTTCTCAACCTTATACCGTAGCGTATCAAACTCAATTGCTCGATGTAAAGCCTTTTGAAAAAGTATTGGAAATAGGCACCGGTAGCGGGTATCAGGCCATGGTATTAGGGGCTTTGGGTTGCCAAGTTTTCACCATTGAACGCCAAAAAAAGCTGTTCGATTTTCATAAAAATTTCATTCTCCGTGGTAAATATCCCTCTATTAAATATTTTTATGGAGATGGATTTGAAGGCCTTCCAACTTTCGCTCCTTTTGATAAAGTATTGGTGACTGCTGCAGCTCCCTTCATTCCTCCGAAATTGATCGAACAAATGAAGACAGGAGCCAAATTGGTGATTCCCGTAGGCGAAGGTGAAATACAACAAATGAAACGGGTTACAAAAAATGCCGATGGTAGCTACTCCGAAGAATTGTTTGAGCAATTTTCTTTTGTGCCCATGCTGATGGGCAAAAATCAATAATTTCGTGGCATGAGTACCGAAAAGAAATACATCCTAGATAAAGCTGCAGCCGCTTCCAAACTGGAACGCATGGCCTTGGAAGTCTTAGAGCAAAACATGAACGCAAGCGAACTGATTTTGGCCGGTATTCGAAACAGCGGTTCCATAGTAGCGAAAAATGTACAGGCGCTGCTCGCTAAACACAGTTCTATTCCAACAAGAATCATTACCATTACGCTTGATAAAAAGCATCCTGCTGAAGTTAAATTGAGCGAAGACATTCAGTATAAAGATCAAGTCATCATAGTGATTGATGATGTTGCCAATAGCGGCAAAACCATGCTGTATGCCATTCAACCTTTTTTGGCGTTTCATCCCAAAAAGATCCAAACTTTTGTATTGGTAGAACGCACACACAAAGCCTTCCCGATTAGCAGCGACTTCGTGGGACTATCTGTAGCTACTACTTTGCAAGAGCATATTTATGTAGAAGTGAACGACGAAGAAGTTTTAGGCGCCTACCTCGCTTAGAAATACAAGAAATACCCTTTTAGCTTTCCGGAACTATTCAGCATTAACGCCGGTGCCGGCATTTTCAAGGAGTTCAAACAATAGAACACTGTTTTCAACCATTTCTTTTTGGTGGGAATTCGGGTAAAATCGATGTCGGGGGCAAGATAAAATTGTCGAATGCGCTTGATATCGGTTCTATCAAAAGTAACTTGCCCTGCAGCATTTTTGGCGATATTTTCTTCTCCACCCCACAATCCATCAGCCCCGTAACCGATCGACAAATTCAACCATTTGGGAATCTTTGAGTCCTTGAAGAATGAATGGATATTAGCAGAAAGCCAATAAGTTTGCGTATTGTAATCTTTCAGCATTTGTTCGTACCACGATTTCCCGAACAGTTGATTCGCTCTTGCTTTTAAATCGGGCTCGCTGTAACTGCCGGGGTGAAAACTCCATTTCAAATAGATGCGTTGTTCTTTCCAGGCCAATTGTTGTGATAGAAACAATCCGGTTCCGGTGAAATTGGCTCCAATATCGGACCAACTCCAGCCCCATTCAGCCGATTTACCGTCGAGGAATTCTATAACCGTCATATAGCCAAGACTGCTAATGCCACTCAATAAAGCTGCTTTTTTTTCATTTTGAGTAGCCCATTTCCACATGCCGTAAGTGCCGCGACTCAGTTGGTAGGCCGTCCACGCATGTCCTGTTTTATCAACCTGCAACCATTCCCTGCTATCGTCGAAGCTATGTAAAGGGGCCGATGGATAGTTGGCATACCAAGCTTGGTTCAGCGCTAGTAATGATCCCGCATAGAAGGCTGCTTGTCCACCTGCCATAGCCCAAGTGCGTTTTTTTATTGAAAAAGAATCGGTGGTTTGAGCAGAACAAATATTGAAAAAGAAAAGGGACAGGGGGAGGATGAAGAGGAGGGTGCATCTCTTCTTGATGAAAGCGATTACAACAGATGGTTCTTCTTGATTGTTAGGTTCCAATAGCTGATACTCGGCTGGTAATATGCCTGTGCCGGGTACTTCTTGATAAGATGACTGGATTTTTTTCCTCATGAATGAACGCTCTGATTGTCAATAAATTTACGGGATAAAATTAGTCTAAGATTTCTTTAGAATGTCCTAATTTTCCGGTAATATTATTCTTTTTAAATTAACAATATGGATGCTGCTATCTTAGAAAAAGTGAATGTCTGGTTAACAGGCAACTTTGACGATGCTACGAAATCTGCCATTAAAGAATTACAAGCTTCTAATGAGAAAGAATTAGCCGAATCGTTTTATCGCAATTTGGAATTTGGTACGGGGGGATTGAGAGGTATTATGGGTGTGGGTACCAATCGTATGAATAAATACACGGTGGGTATGGCCACTCAAGGTTATGCCAATTATTTGAAGAAATCATTTCCCGGCGAAACTGTATCAGTAGCCGTGGCACACGATAGCAGAAACAATTCCCGCTTTTTTGCAGAAACGGTTGCCAATGTATTTGGTGCCAATGGCATTAAGGTTTATTTGTTTGAAGCCTTGCGTCCTACTCCTGAATTGAGTTTCACCATTCGCCATTTGGGCTGTAAAGGTGGGGTAGTTTGTACCGCTTCTCACAATCCCAAAGAATACAATGGTTACAAGGCCTATTGGAACGACGGTGGTCAGTTGGTTCCTCCACATGATAAAAATGTGATCAAAGAAGTAGAAGCGATCGCTTCGGTAGATGAAGTGAAGTGGAGTGGTGGCGAAGCCAATATTACGCTGATTGGTAAAGAATTGGATGAAGCCTATATAGCGATGTTGAAAAGCCTGAGTGTTTATCCGGAGGTGATCAAGCGTCAGCACGATCTGAAAATTGTGTACACGCCTATTCACGGTACCGGTATCACTTTGATGCCTCAGGTGTTGAAAGAGTTTGGGTTTACCGATGTAACCATTGTGGAAGAACAATCGACTCCTGATGGTAATTTCCCAACCGTCGTTTATCCGAACCCGGAAGAAAGTGAAGCCATGAGCATTGGTTTGAATAAGGCCAAAGCCATCAATGCCGATATTTTATTAGGAACCGACCCCGATAGTGATCGTGTAGGTATTGGTATCAAAAATCACAAAGGGGAATGGGTGCTAATGAATGGTAACCAAACGGCTGTATTGGCTTTCAATTATATGATTGAAGCGAGAAAGGCGAAAGGTGTGGCGCAACCCAATGATATGGTGGTGAAAACCATCGTAACTACTGAAATGATTGATACCATTGCCAAAGCAAGTGGTATTGCTTGTTACAATGTGCTCACCGGTTTCAAATGGATTGCCGAATTGATCAAAGAAAAAGAAGGAAAAGAGAATTACGTGATTGGTGGTGAGGAGAGCTACGGATTAATGATTGGCTCTCAAATTCGTGATAAAGATGCGATTTCAGCAGTGGCCATGCTTTGCGAAATGGCTGCTTATGAAAAAGACAAGGGGCGCTCTTTGTACGATAAAATGATCGACTTGTACGTTCAACATGGCTACTATAAAGAACATCTGATCTCTATTACCAAGAAGGGTATGGATGGTCAAGCGCAAATTGCAGCCATGATGGAAAGCTATAGAAGCAATCCTCCTAAAACCATTAATGGTTCGGCGGTTGCTCATTTGCTCGATTACGAATTGCAAGTTGGAAAGAACTTGTTGACAGGCGAGAGCTGGAAAATTGAATTGCCAAAGTCAAACGTGTTGCAATTCATTTTAGCGGATGGATCGAAGATTTCTGCCCGTCCTTCGGGAACAGAGCCGAAGATCAAGTTTTATTTCAGCGTGAATACGCCTTTGGCAAGTGCCGCTGATTTCGACAAAGTAAGTGCCGATTTGGATGCAAGAATTAAAGGCATTATTGCCGATATGAACTTATAATATGAAGCAATTCTATACCGGGTTCCGAATACTCTTGATATTCGGAACCTTTTTAGTATCCTGTGGTAATCGACTAACCGACGAGAAAGCAATGGAACTGATTCGGTTGAACTACAAACAGCAAAGTATAACCGAAGGGGCGGGCATATGGTTAATTGATACCGTTCAAATAGACCAAATGAAGAAGCTCAGTTCAGACACACCGAAGTATGCGATAAAGGCTTTTGTAAGTGGTTTGTACAGAGTTCCCTCCATTGAAGATGCTCCATCGGGACTAACGGAGCATTTTTACGATACGCTCAGTTTTCATGCAGTATTGAGGGGGAAGGTTTGGAGTGCTAAACAGTGGGTGATCATTGGATCTCGACACGAGTGATAAAGTTTTCCCAATTTTGGAAAAGGCTTCCCAAAATAGGCTAACTTTAATTGTTATATATTCTATAAAAAACTATAAATCAAGGTCTTAGTGCAAGTTAATGTTCTGGCATTAATCTGGTGAAGACGAATACGCACCTATGTCTGTAAAAGCAAACACTACTATTTTTTTAGTTGACGATGATCCGATGTGTGGATTCATGTACATGAATTTTTTCACCAATCAAGGATTCACGAATGTGAGTTTTTTCAGCTCGGGGAAAGCGATGTTAGAGCAAATCGATGAGAACCCTTTTATGGTTTTTGCCGATTACAACTTATCCGATTGCACAGGACTAGAATTGGTTCAAAAAGTACGTTCAATGAATCCTTCGGTATATGTTACTATTGTTACCGGAGATCAGGATGAGAATATCAAGGAGCGCGTACTATTAGAAGGCGCACATGGTTTCTTACTCAAGAACGATACGGTTACAGCCGATATGTTAAATGTGATCGAAAGCTTGCTCTCTCAGTAGTTTTCTCTTTTACATGGTGTGATTTTTTAAGCTAAATCACCAGCATGGAACTTATTCAATTTTCACCGGCGCAGTTATCAGAGATCATTCCGTATTATTTACAAGTCAATTCTTTTGGCGTGGTAACCCATGCCGCTTCTCCTTGGCCGGCATTAACGCAACCGGTGGTATTGGGCGAGTTTGCAACCGTAAGTTTACCATGTTCTTCCCGACCTTTCGAAGGTTATATGGATTTGTTTCATGAGGCGGAAGTTTCGATTACTCACCCTGAAATTGAGGACCTTCAGATTAGAGGGAAGTTCCATTTCATCAAAAATAAAAATTGCTGGATTTTTTCAGGAGCTCCTGAATCGCATCAAATGCTGGAGCGATCCATTGTTCATGCGCAGGAAGCAGCTAACAAGGCAATTCTTGCTAAGAATTATTTCTTGGACAGCATGAGTTATGAGTTAAAAACTCCTTTGAATGTTGTAAAAACAATTTTGGATCAATTGCAGGAGTCGAATTTAGAAGCTGCCGATGAAGAACTTGTGAACAAGGCCAGTAAATCAACTGTGCGATTAAGCAATGTGATTCATGATATGTTAGACGCGTCGTTGATTCATTGCGGCAAGATCAATTTGCATTCAAATTGGTTCTCTTTTGCTCAAGTAAATGACGAGCTAGTGAAGCAATTCTCGCAGTGGGCTTTAGAAAAAGGGATACAATACAAATCATCTCTAGACAAACTTTGCCACCAACAAGAATACTTTGGTGATCAAAAGCGCATCACGCAAGTAATGCAGAATTTGATCGACAATGCGATGAAATATACTGAGACCGGCTTTGTTGGATTCTCGATCGAACGCATTACAGATAATAAGTCTACTCATAGCATTCGTATAACGGTCACTGATACTGGCTTAGGTATGACTAAGGAATTTGTAAAGATGGCTTTTACGAAGAACAGTTTGTATCATTTCAATGCAATTAAGAAGTCGGGCGGAAGTGGTTTGGGATTGAGCTTGGTAAAAGGATTGGTTGAATTGATGGATGGAATCATTACTGTAAGTAGTGAACCAAGTTTGGGAACAAGAATAGTAGTTGAATTGCCTCTCGAAGTGCGTGATGTTGAATTGCAGTGTAGCGAGAAAGCGGAAGGTACAGGAAAAAAAGTATTGGTGACGGATGATAATGAAATGAACAGAAGGTTGGCTTCGCATGTGTTGAAATCTCAGGGCTATCAAGTATTGGAGGCAAGCAATGGAACTGAAGTACTAAGTGTAATGGACGAACATCATCCCGACATGATATTCATGGACATCAACATGCCCGGCATGGATGGATTTGAAACATCTCAGTACATTCGCAAAGAGCTCCAGTTATACATGCCCATTATTGCGCTTACTGTAAACAGCTCCGACGGCCGGTTGTCACAATACCGCGAGAATGGAATGAATGACTATTTGGCCAAGCCTTATTCGGCAGGAGACTTAAAGTCGATGTTGGCGAAGTGGATGTAGAGGGAATTAAGAATTATTAATTCATAATTATTAATTATTAATTATTCTTCGCTCACTTCAACCCAAATGCAATGTACTGATCACTTGAATTGGTTCCCAATTTTCCGCCACCACAGGCGATCACTAAATACTGCTTTCCCTTGATTTCATAGATGGCCGGTGTTGCAAATCCCGGCGCAGGGAGTTTGTATTCCCATACCTGCTTACCGCTGTATTTATTGAACGCGCGGATCTTGCTGTCTTTGGTGGCCGCGATGAATACCAAACCTCCCGCTGTTACCACAGGGCCTCCATAGTTTTCTGTACCGGTTATAGGAATGCCGGGTTTCATGAATTCCTGATATTCTCCCAAGGGAATTTTCCACTTGATGCTTCCTTCGTTCAAATCAATGGCGGTTAATGTGCCCCAGGGCGGACTAATCGCAGGAAATCCTTCCGGACTTAAAAACTTTGAATACGATTTCATTCGATAGGGGAGTTGCGGAGTCTGTACTTCTGTAGGAATGTGTTGCTTTTTCTGAAGAGTGGTTTGGTTCAATACATAGGATGCGATCGCTTCTTTATCGGCTTTACTAATGGCACCAAATGCCGGCATCATTCTTCTACCCGAACCAAGCAAGCTATAGAAAGACGCCGTGTCGTATTTCTTATCAACTGCCAATAGAGAGGGATTGTTGCCGCTACCTTTGCGGTCTGCTCCGTGACATGTACTGCAATACTGTCCGAAAAGTCGTTTACCCGCTACCAGATTCGTTTCCACTTTTACCTTTTCCGGTTTATTTTCCAGCATCTCCATTACCCAAGGCATTTCATTCGTGTTTACATACAAGAGTCCTGTTTTGGGATCGAAAGCCGGACCTCCCCATTCTGCACCACCATCAAAGCCGGGAAATACCAGCGATGGCTGCTTCCCGGGTGGCATGAAAATTTTGCCGGTTCGAACGACATGAAATTGTTGCAACACCTTTTCTTTACTACTATCGGCCAAATATGGATTGATATCTTTTTCGGTTATGGTTTGACGTGAAAATGGTTCAGGCTTCACCGGAATGGGTTGTGTGGGCCATACTGCTTCGCCCGGCAAGGCTCCGGTAGTATCAACTGGAGTCTCAATTACATCGTATACCGGCTTTCCTGTTTTTCGTTCGAAAATAAACAAGAGTCCTTGTTTGGTGGGTTGCGCAACGGCTTCAATAGCGCTGCCATTTTTTTGCAAAGTTACCAATGCAGGAGGGGTGGGAAGGTCTTTGTCCCATAGATCGTGGTGTACCAATTGTTGATGCCATATTTTTTTTCCGGTTGCCGCATCCAATGCAATCAAGCAATTCGAATAGAGATTGGCGCCTTTTCTATTCCCACCATAAAAATCATAAGCTGCAGATCCGGTGGGTACAAACAATATTCCGTTGGCTTCGTCTAAAGAAAAGCCACTCCATGCATTCGCGCCCCCTGTTATCTTGTATGAATTGCTGTCCGACCATGTTTCATAACCCGGTTCTCCCGGCTGCGGGATGGTATGAAAGATCCATTTTCGTTCGCCCGTTATTACATCGTAAGCGCGTATATGACCCGGTGCGGAAGGTAAGCCCTCATCCACTCGGGTACCAAGGATCAATAGGTTCTTATAAATGGTTCCGGGTGAGGTATTCACTACGAATAAATCAGAGACGTTTCGGTCTAATCCTTCGTGCAAATCAATTTTTCCGGCTTTACCGAAACTAGTAATTACGGTGCCACTGTCGGCATTAATAGCATACGTGAAGGACCCGGCAGTAAAGAAGAGGCGTTTATTGGCGCCGCCGTCTGACCAATAGGCAACGCCGCGACTGTTGATCATGATATGACTGGAAGCCGCATTCGGATCATCTTTGCTTTTAATATTCGGATCGAATATCCATAGCTGTTTGCCTGTGGTAGCATCAATGCAAAATAGTTTCATTTGAGCACTTACGCCAAACAAACGATCACCGATGATGATGGGGTTGCATTGAATTTGAGAATGGTTGGCCGTATCGGCATCGCCGCTGCTGTATGTCCAAATTGGTTCTAAGGAGGCAATGGTATTGGTATCGATTTGAGTTAAATCTGAATACCGAATGCGTTCATTGGAACCTCCGTAAGATTCCCAGTTCGTATATTTTTTCTCTGCAACTTCTTTACAGGAGTTGAAAGCAAGCATTGCAAGGCTGATGGCAAGACCGTATCTCATAAAAAAAGAACCGGCTTTTCTTACAAAAAGCCGGTGGAGGTTTATTAGTTTAATACTTTCTCGGAAATCTTTCCGGTTTGTTTGTTCTTGAGGATCACTTTCTTCGCGCCGTAGTGCGTTACCTCTTCTTTTACTAAATAGTGATCGGCGTCGTATTCAGTTAGGTGGCTGTCTTTGGAAACGCCTTCTCTTCCTCTCCAAATTTCCAATTTCACCGGTTCCCATTGTTTGGTTTTCACCGAACGATAGGCGGCATCCAACACGCAGTTCACTACATATCCGTCGTAAAAGGTTTCCTTCGGGTCTACTCCTTGTTCCATGCTGTTGAACATGTCCATAAACATGTGGTTGTAGCCGAGTTCATTGAGTTCGTCGCCTACCGGGAACAGCCATCCGCTATTGCTTTCTGCTTTTTCCGCTACATAGTCGGCACCTTTGCCGGTAGTAAACATATCAAAACCTGTTCTTAAGAACGAGTTGATCCAAATGGTTCCTTCGGTGCCCATTACTTCGTCTCTTAGATCGAGGCCTCCTCTAAATGTCCAGCTTACTTCAAATTGAGCAATGGCGCCGTTTTCATATTTGATCAATCCAATAGCATGATCTTCTGCATCAATAGGTTTCACTTGTGTATCGGCCCAACACATTACTTCAATGGGCTTGATGTCTTTTCCAATATACGAGCGGGTAATTTCTACGCAATGACAACCTAGGTCGAGGATACATCCGCCACCTGCTTGTTCAATGTCCCAAAACCAATCGCTGTGAGGCCCGGGATGGGTTTCTCTTGATTTCGCCCAAAGAATTCTTCCCAAAGCGCCTTTTTTTACGCTCTCATGTGCTTTGATGAATTTGGGAGTGTACACCAAATCTTCTAAGTATCCGTTGAAGATGCCTGCTTTTTCCACGGCTTCTAACATGCGTTTTGCTTCCTCACCATTTCTTCCTAATGGTTTGGTAGTGATTACTGCTTTTTTGTGTTTACAACAGAGCATCACAGCTTCTTCGTGTTTATGATTGGGAAGAGAGATACACACCACATCCACATCGGGATGCGCAATGGCTTCTTCCATATTGGTAGTCCAATGATCGCATTTGTAGTCTTCAGCGAATTTCTTGGCACTTTCTTCTCTTCTGGAATAAATGCTTACGATTTTGTCTTTGCTACGGTATCCTTGTAAAGAATCGGCATAGAAGCGGCCGATGAATCCGGAACCTAGCATGGCAATCTTTTTCATAATGGCTTTATTATAATTTTTGAATTAGGCAGTTTTTGTTTTTGCATCGTTTCTAAACAACAAAAAGAACAACACCAATACCACAGCGGCAATTCCCGCCGGAACCAGCCATACACTTGTCCAATTGGTAACTGCAGTAGCTCCCGAGCCTGTAGTGTACTTGTCTTTTACGATACCCGACAATACAGAGCCGATCCACATTCCAATACCATAGGTTGCTAAAGAGATCAAGCCCTGAGCAGAAGATTTGATTTTTTCGCCGGCTTTTTGATCGGTATAGATCATTCCGCTTACGAAGAAGAAATCGTAGCAAATACCATGTAAAATGATACCTGCGTACAACATCCATGAATTGGAATCGGCATCGCCATAGCCAAAGCAAACGAAACGAACGATCCAAGCGACCAGTCCTAAAATCAGAATGTTTTTGATTCCAAGTTTGCCGTAGGCAAAGGGCAGCAATAACATGAATACTACTTCAGACACTTGACCAAGCGACATCTTATTTTCTACGTAGAATGTATCCGGTAAAAGTGCACCGGGGTTTGCAGCGATGAAGGCGTTCTTGTAAGCATCGGTGATAGATGGGTTGCCAAACGCATAATAGAAAGAGAGTGGAATACAGATGGCAACGCTTGAAAAGAAGAAGATGGTAAAGGAAGTGTTTTTAAACAATCCAAATGCATCTTTTCCTAAAATCTGACCAAAACTTGCTTTTCCGGTGGTAACAGGTGGTGTTTTAGGCAATGTAAATGCATACAATCCTAGTACAATCGCTACCGCCATAGAAATATAGAAGATCGTTACTTTATCGCCCCAGCCCATGCTTCCAATTAAATTGGTAACGGCAATCCATGCTACTGTTCCCAGTACCCGGATCGGGGGAAACTGCTTTTCCGGATTGGTCATTTGACGCATGGAAATAGATGCGGTTAATGCAATGGTAGGCGCAAACGACAAGCAATACAATAACATTAAAAAGTAGAAAGTGTTATAGTCGGTAGTTTGTGTTAATGAGTATAAAAGCGCCGCACCCACTAAATTGAGAATACCCAGTACTCTTTCGGCATTCATAAAACGATCCGCGATCATTCCAACAAAGAAGGGAGAAACAATCATTGCGATGGAGAAAGTAGCATAGATATTACCAACTTGGGTTCCGGTAAAATTGATGGCTAATAGATACTTTGAAAGTTGACCATACCAAGCTCCCCAAATTACGAATTGTAAAAACATCATAATGGCGAGTTGCACACTGATCCTAGATTTCATATTGCAGTTGTTTTAGTAATGGTGGAAATTACAAACAAATTGCAGATTCTCAACTCCATTCACAAAATAAAAGCCTTGTTTTTGCGGAAACGATTGACTAGAAAATGGTGCATTAAAAGTTTTTTTCAGGGAGGGGGATTTCCCTATTTTGTTGACCAATTCCTTGTTATGAGTGAGAAATTCCAATATGGGGTAGATACCCTAACGGTGAGTGCTGCCATTCAAATTGCCAATGGGGTAAAAAAAGCCTATTTGTCGGAAGATGCTGTTCAAAAGATTCGAAAAAGCGAAGCCGAGATCACAGAAATCGTGAATTCGGAACGCACGGTTTATGGCGTGAATACCGGTTTCGGAATCCTAGCCAATACACCTATTGATGCGGCAGATACCGCAACCCTTCAATACAAAATATTACAGAGCCATTCGGTAGGAGTAGGCAATCCCATTCCTGCTGAAGTGGCGAAGATCATGTTGATCACCAAAGTGCATGCTTTGGCAAGAGGCTTCAGCGGAGTTCAAATGTCAACACTGGAGCGTATTTGCTGGCATATTGAACAGGATATTATACCAATTGTTCCTGAGAAAGGAAGTGTAGGAGCCAGTGGGGATCTCGCTCCACTAGCGCATCTTTTCCTACCCTTAATTGGATTTGGTGAATGTTATTATAAAGGCGTTCGAACGCCTACTTCTGAAATTTTTAAAAAAGAAGGGGTGGGGCCCATTCAACTTGGACCAAAAGAAGGGTTGGCGTTGATCAACGGAACGCAGTTTATTTTAGCCTTTGCTGTAAAGGCAGTGCAACGATTACACAATTGCTTAGAAGCCGCAGATATAATTGGTGCGATGAGTTTGGAAGCCCTTACGGGCACCAAAGCACCCTTTGATGAACGGTTGCATGAATTGAGACCCTATGCAGGGAATAAACTTGTTGCACAGCGATTGAGGTTGTTGCTAGCCGGATCGGATATTATGGAAAGTCATATCGATTGTGGTCGCGTTCAAGATCCTTACAGTTTGCGCTGCATGCCTCAAGTACACGGTGCTTCCAGAAACGCCTGGTTGCATTTGAAAGAGCTCACAGAAATAGAACTGAATTCGGTAACCGATAATCCCATTATTTTAAGTGCAGACGATACGATCAGCGGCGGAAACTTTCACGGTCAACCGCTGGCTTTGCCACTCGATTATGCATGCATTGCTGCGGCTGAAATTGGAAACATCAGTGACCGCAGGTGTTATTTGTTATTGGAGGGAAAATGGGGCTTGCCCATGTTGTTGATGAAAGATGTAGGATTGAACAGCGGATTCATGATTCCTCAATACACCACTGCGGCCTTGGTTACAGAAAACAAGACCCTTTGCTTTCCGGCCAGTGCCGATAGTATTCCAACATCTTTAGGTCAGGAAGATCATGTGAGCATGGGTTCTATTAGTGGTCGAAAATTAAACCAAGTGATCGATAACTTGGAGTATATATTAGCGATCGAATTGCTAAGTGCTTGTCAGGCTATTGAATTCCGTCGTCCGCTTAAGAGCTCTCCGCATTTGGAAGCTGCACATGAGTACGTGCGAAGCTTTGTGGGCTTTGCGAGTGAGGATCGAATTTTCGCAGATGATATCAATAAAATGGTGGAATTGATTCGCGATTTTTCATTTGTAGACAAAGCGAGTTCAGCTACCACATTAAATAAAGGATTTGAATCTTTTCAGTTATAAAAATACAAACGCTTGCTATGAGTTACGATCCAATTAAATACAAAACGCCCACCGGTACTACCTTGAATTGTAAAGGATGGGTGCAGGAAGCTGCATTGAGAATGTTGTTGAATAATCTTGATCCTGAAGTAGCGGAACGCCCCGATGATTTAATCGTGTATGGTGGAAGAGGAAAAGCTGCCCGCAATTTTCCTGCATTGGATAAAATTATTGAATGCTTAAAAAAATTGGAATCCGATGAAAGTCTATTAATACAAAGTGGCAAACCCGTGGCCATGTTGAAGACCCATCCCGATGCTCCACGCGTGTTGTTGAGCAATTCTCAATTGGTTCCCAATTGGGCGAATTGGCAACATTTTACTGAGCTGGAACAAAAGGGATTGATGATGTACGGGCAAATGACGGCCGGCAGTTGGATCTATATCGGCTCTCAAGGAATTGTACAAGGTACTTATGAAACTTATGCTGCGGTTGCTGACAAGCATTTTGGTGGAACTTTGAAAGGCACCTTGAATGTAACAGCCGGCTTGGGAGGCATGGGTGGTGCGCAGCCACTCGCCATTACGATGAATGAAGGAGTGGCTTTAATAGCTGAAGTAGAGTTGTGGAGAATTGACAAACGTTTGGAAACAAGATACCTCGATGAAAAATACATCGACATCGATGAAGCCATCGACAAAGCCCTTGAATACAAAAAAGCGGGTATTGGAAAAAGTATTGGAGTGCTCTGTAATGCGGTGAATTTACTCGAGCGACTGTTGAGTAGAGGAGTAATTCCAGATACCTTAACCGATCAAACCAGCGCACACGATCCGTTAATAGGATACATTCCGCATACACTCACCAACGATCAAGCAAAAGCATTGCGTGAACAAGATCCAAATACGTATATAGAACGCAGTTATGAAAGCATGAAAAAGCATGTGAGTTTGATGTTGGACTTGATGAAAGCAGGTGCTATTACCTTCGACTATGGTAATAATATTCGTGCCCGCGCAAAAGAGCGTGGTTTGGAAAATGCTTTTGATTTCCCCGGTTTTGTTCCGGCCTATATTCGTCCACTGTTTTGTGAAGGGAAGGGCCCTTTCCGCTGGGCGGCTTTGAGTGGCGATCCTGCTGATATTGCGGTTACAGATGAACTGATCGGAAACATGTTTCCTGATAATAAGGGATTGCAACGATGGCTGCGTTTGGCCAAAGAGCGCATCGCATTTCAGGGTTTGCCGGCACGTATTTGTTGGCTCGGACAGGGCGAACGGGAGAAAGCTGGATTGGCCTTTAATGAATTGGTTCGCACAGGAAAAGTAAAAGCTCCCATTGTAATAGGGAGAGATCATTTGGATACCGGTTCTGTTGCGAGTCCAAATCGAGAAACCGAAGCCATGTTAGATGGCAGCGATGCGGTAGCCGATTGGCCGATCTTGAATGCACTTGTGAACACTGCAGGAGGTGCCAGTTGGGTGAGTTTACACCATGGTGGCGGAGTGGGCATGGGGTATAGTATTCATGCAGGAATGGTGATTGTAGCCGATGGTACCGATGCTGCGGCGGCTCGCTTGAGTAAAGTGTTAAGAAACGATCCGGGCATGGGTGTAATCCGTCATGCTGATGCAGGATATGAATTGGCAAAGGAAACGGCAAAAGCGAATAAGCTGGAAATTTGAGGCGAACTAATAATTAATAATGAATAATTAAGAATGAAGAAAGGGCTGGTACTGTTGATATTGATAATGTTATTTACGGTGAGTTTTGCACAACAAATAGGGGTGCCATTGGGCGGCAATTCATGGAGTGAGAAAGGAACGGTGACAGAGCGTGGATGGTTGGCTTGGAAAGACGCTTCTGTGAAATTCACAGTTTATGTGTACTTGGCGCAAAAAGGAACCTTGAAAGTAGCACTTCCAATTACAGCCGACGCAAACGGTGAATATGTTGCTACCATTCATAACAGCTCACACAATTCACGAAACAATGGCAACAGCCTCGACTTTGGTGAATGGAAGATCAACGATACAGGATATATCGCAATTACGATTCAGGGAAGCAAGACGGATAAACTATTTGGGCCTTTCGAGACAATGGAGATTTCAGGAACTGCGGTGAATGAAGCCACTAAATTCGTAAAAGACAATACCGATCATTTTTTTTACTGGGGGAGAAGAGGACCCTCTGTTCATTTGAATTATCAATGGCAGCAAGAGACCGATGAAAAAATCGAATACTTCTACAATGAAATGATGATTCCTAAAGGGGAAGATGTTATTGGATCGTACTTTATGGCTATTGGTTTTCAGCATGGGTATTTTGGAATTCAAGTGAACAGTAAAACAGAAAGAAGGGTCTTGTTTTCAGTTTGGAGTCCATTTCAAACGGATGACCCGAAAGCAATACCCGACTCTTTAAAAATTAGATTGATCAAAAAAGGAGAAGGCGTTAAAACGGGAGAGTTTGGAAACGAGGGATCGGGTGGACAAAGCTACCGCGTGTTTTCATGGAAAGCCGGAACGAAGTACCGTTTTCTGGTAAAAGGGATTCCTCAATCCAATGGCTACACGAATTTTACGGCTTGGTTTTACGATCCCATTAAAGGCAATTGGAATTTGATGGCCAGTTTCGATCGTCCAACCAAACCCGCTTATCTAACTAGGTTTCATTCGTTCTTGGAAAATTTTATTCCTGAAACCGGACATATTTCGAGAAAGGGGCTTTATAGAAATGCATGGGTGTACGAGCATACGAGAGGTTGGATTCCGGTAACAGCGGCTCAGTTCACCTACGACAATACGGCTCGGAAGCAGTGCAGAATGGACTACGATGGTGGTGCGGAGGGTAATTGGTTTTATTTGAAGAATTGCGGATTCTTCAATCCTACGATTCATTATAAGAAGGTTATAACACTCACGAGTACTGCAAAGCCGATATGGATTGATTTCACGAAACTCCCCTAAACATGGCGAAAACAGAATATTGGTTAAGAGGCCCGCTTCCTGAATATCCGGTATTGGTGCAACCGGTAGCACATGCACTTTTACAAGCGGTTGATGAAATTGAAGACCTGTTGATGGATTTCGATGCGTCAAAACTTTGGATCAAGCCCAATGGAATGGCATCTGTAGGATTTCATCTTGAGCACATAGCCGGAGTAATGGACCGCTTGTTCACTTATGCAGCGGGTGAGCAATTAACCGAAGTTCAATTACAGTATTTGAAACAAGAAGGAGCGGAGAAGCCGGGCACTACCAAAGAAGATTTGCTGGGGGCTTTGAAGCGCCAACTCGATCTTTGTTTAAGTTCACTTAAAAACACAGCGCCCGAAAACTTAACGGAAATTCGCTTCGTTGGCAGAAAACTTATTCCATCTACAATGATCGGATTGTTTGTTCATACTGCGGAGCATACCATGCGACATACGGGGCAGTTGTTGGTGACGGTAAAATGCTTGCCGAATATGTAATATCGAAGCTAATAACATCATTGATTCAGTTTTATTAGTAATTTCCTCTCATGAACCGTCGACACTTTCTTGCCGCTTCCGCCACTTTGGCGGCGAGTCCCTTAATGGCTCGCATCCCCTTTCAATCGGAATACAAACCACGATTGGGATTTTCAACCTTGGGTTGCCCCGATTGGACTTTGGATCAATCCATCGAGTTTGCCGCTGCTAACGGCTATCAAGGGATCGAACTCAGAGGCATTCAGCGAGAGCTGGATCTTACTAAAAGACCCGAGTTCTTCTCCAAAAAAGAAATCAATGAAGTGCGCGCGAAAATGAGAGCAAAGAAACTGCGATTCACCAACCTTGGTTCTTCCGCAACCCTACATTTCCCCAAAGGAGATATTAGAGACAAAAATATTGATGAAGGTAAACGTTTTATTCTGTTGGCAGAACAATTGGGATGTCCGAATATTCGAGTATTCCCCAACAACTTCCTAAAGGAACAAACCAAAGAGCAAACCCTTCAGTTAATTGCCGATGGACTGAATGAATTGGGTGAATTTGGAATGGAACATGGTGTATTCGTATTGATTGAAACCCATGGTGATCTGGTGTATTTGAAAGACCTTGAGTGGTTGATGAAGCAGGCAAAACATCCGAACATTGGCTTGGTGTGGGATTGTTGCAATATGTGGACCATCACCAAAGAGCCCCCCATGCAAGTGTATCAAAGTTTAAAGAAGTATATTTTTCACACACATATAAAAGACGCTCTTTTGGTTAATGGCCAACCGAAATATGTGTATTTGGGTAAAGGCCAAGTGCCCATTTTTGAAACCATTGATCTTTTAGTGAAAGATCAATTCAACGGCTCCTTCAGTTTTGAGTGGGAGAAAATGTGGCATCCTGAATTGGATGGCCCCGAACTCGCATTTGCAGATTATCCAAAAGCATTTATGGCCCATTTAAATAAGTAATCATGCCCGGTGAAGCTCCAAACATTAACACGAAAGCCGCTGTGCAAAACCATTTCGATGCCATTGTGGTAGGTTCAGGAATCTCCGGTGGTTGGGCAGCAAAAGAACTCTGTGAAAAAGGATTGAAGGTTTTACTATTAGATAGAGGTGAGCCGGTGGTTCATCCCAATTACCCCAACGCAACTTGGGATCCTTGGCAGTACAAACACCGATTGCGACTTTCTCCTGAAGACCGCAATCAGTTCCCCATTCAAAGCCGGCATTGGAGTTTAAAGGAAGATAGCAAGCATTTCTACATAAACGATTTGGAAAATACCTATCAAGAATCAAAACGTTTTGATTGGATCAGAAGTGGTGTGTTTGGCGGGCGTTCGTTGCTATGGTCGAGAGCCTGTTACCGTTGGAGCGATCTCGATTTTGAAGCCAATTCCAAAGACGGTCATGGAATTGATTGGCCGATTCGATACAAAGACATTGCTCCTTGGTATAGCTATGTAGAAAAATTTGTTGGCATCAGCGGTACAGTAGATAACATTCCGCAGCTTCCGGATAGTATTTGTTTACCTCCTTTTGAGATGAACAAAGTGGAGTTAGATTTTAAGCAACGCATCGCCGGTACTTACACTGATCGGCAAATCATTATTGGCAGAACCGCTAATGCTACGAGTCCTGTACAAGGGAACCATCAATGTCAGGCGCGCGATCTTTGTCACCGTGGATGCCCCTTCGGTGGTTATTTTAGTACCAATGCGAGAACGATACCGGCAGCACAGGCAACCGGTAACCTTACAATTAAGACCAATTCTTTAGTGAATAGAGTGCTCTACGATGAACAAAAAGAAAGAGCGAGTGGAGTAGAAGTGCTTGATACAAAAACCAAGCAAACAATAGAATACACTGCCAAAGTCATCTTTTTAAATGCTGCTACTGCTGCCACAACATTCATTTTATTGAATTCTGTTTCTAACAGATTCCCGACTGGATTGGGCAATGGAAGCGATCAAGTTGGTAGAAACTTAATGGATCATCACAAGGGTATCAGCGCCAACGCTGAAGTGGAAGGATTTGAGGCTTGGTATTACAATGGCCGACGTCCAACCGCACTCTATGTGCCGCGATTTAGAAATGTAAAACAACAAGATACTGATTTTTTAAGAGGCTATCATTTTGGTGCATCTGCATACCGAGGCAGAGGAATACCTTCTGATACCATTGGAACTGAGTTGAAAGAAGCCATGTCCGTACCCGGTAGTTGGGGAATAGGCGTGTATGGTTTTGGAGAATGCCTGCCTTATGAAGACAATAGAATTACACTTTCTAAAACAGAAAAAGATTCATTTGGTAGACCCCAATTGGTGTTCGATTGTGAGTTTAAGGACAATGAGAAGAAAATGAACAAAGACATGGCCGAGCAGGCTGGCGCCATGTTGGAAAAAGCAGGATATAAGAATGTGCGCATTTCAAACAATATGTCTTTCCCCGGAAATGCCAATCATGAAATGGGTACTGCGAGAATGGGTAAAGACCCGAAGAAATCAGTACTCAATGCGTTCAATCAAATGCATGAGGTGAAAAATGTGTTCATTACTGATGGAAGTTGTATGACATCGGGTTCCTGTGTAAACCCTTCACTCACATATATGGCACTCACCGCAAGGGCGGTTGATTATGCTGTAACTGAATTGAAGAAAGGCAGTATCTAATTATTAACGCGTTGTGCTATTGGATAATCAAGAAAAACTGATGGTATCTAAAGGAAGGATTCCTCACTCTTACATTTACTCCGTTGCCTACTTTTTATTTGTCTTAAACGATCTCATTTTGTAAGTATCATTCGTCCATCTCTGCCGAAAACGATGTTCGAAGCCATTTCGAGCATGCTTCGCAAGGCCGCAGGTCTGAAGAAGGATGCGAGAAATCTGGGTCCTTTAACCCCAAGCCCGTCATTCCGAACGAGCGAGGGTGCGAAGCAGCCGCAGCGAGAGAGGAACCTCAAAACGCGTTGTTAGAGAAGCGACTTCTTTGAAAGCGTTTTTGTCACTTAATGCACTGATGTTTTTAGTTATTTAGTTTTCAAGTTCTTAAGTTGCTACACTATTGAAACATGATACTCAAGTTCATGCTACTGTGTTAAAGCACAGAATGAAACCGGTAACTTGTATATTGCCCCAACTCAAAAACTTATTGGTGAGCTTTGAGAAAGAATCGCATTAAAAGAAGTCCATTTTAAACAACGCGTTTAGAGGTTCCTCTCTTCTTCGTTTGCTTTGCAAACTCAGTCGTTCGGAATGACGCCGTATTTTTTATTAAACATTCGATATTTTTCGTGGCACCCACGTCGGCCCTTCGGCTAGACCTGCGGTCCGCTCAGGGACCTAGTGGGGTCCGCTCAAAATATCGGCGGGAGGAGTCGCTTCGATAGAAGAGTACATTTTTATCGAAGCGTTATCGCTCATTAAATAGTATGTCATGAAATGTTGGAGACCGTTTATTTCAATAGCACAACGCGTTAATTATTATAAGTATACGTAACGGTAACTGTTTTCGATTCAAAATCATTCACAGCTGTAGCTTTCGTAGGATAGCCATCTGCTCTTGTTTGGTAGGTAAATACGTATTTAGGCCCACTAAAGTAATACATGATTTCCGAAGGCATGGTATCAAAGGCATATGCAAACTTTACATTCCAATTAAATCCTAATTTCTGAATAAAATAGGTGTAGGCTTCTGCAATAACCGGATGATTTAAATTACTGAGCTTGAAAGGGTTCTTAACACCAGATAATTTTAAGCGGTACAATTCCTGCCCCACTGTATTGCCATTGGTGAATTGTTTGAAAGCGACACCTTCATTGTCTTGTCCAAATTTTAAAACAAAGTCTTGACTCCGATCTTGGAAAAACTCTCTTTTTTCTAAACTCACCCCTTCTCCTCGATACGATACTACTTTGTTATATCCGTTGTATGTATAGAGAATATTTGCTTTTATAGAATCCGTCGTTTTTGCAATGGTATAAGTCACCAAGTCTCCGGGAGTAACTCCTGTTCCTAAAATAGTAAATCCTGATCCGCTTAATTCATTATTCGTATAGCTAAAACTGGTAGAACTCTTGTTGCAATAGGGGTCGAGAGAACTACAGGTAGCCGGATCCACAGAAGAAGGCGTGTACAGTATCGTGGTCAATTGATTGGAATTATTGTACTTAAAAGTGTACACTTCACCAGTTGAAATTTCGATTGATAAAAGTTGTACCGGTGCACTTTTATCGCCTTTTTTACAAGAAGTAATTAAAAGGAGACTGAGCCCCAAGGACAAAATTATTTTTAGCATGGCAAGTTTGTTGAACTATTGAATTTACAACAGTTTATGCAATATTGATCAAGCTTATTGGCTCAGTTAGTCCAAGCTCTTCTTTTTGGAAGATGATATGCTCCTTTACATAGGGTTCGAGTTTCGTTACGAACTCCCTAGCAGTCAAGCGATGAGGCGTGGTAAGAACTAATTGAATACCTGAATCGTGGAAGTAGCGAATGAGTTCAATACTTTTCTCAAAAATGGCCGGTTCATAATTGATATCACTCAATAGTACCAGGTCTGTGTCAATTTGATAAGACTGTTTTGTCCAATCCAATACCTGAAAACTGAGGTTTTTAAGATGGTTGATTTCAGCACTTTTTTGGATATAGCATTCGCAAGCTGCCTCCTTGTCTGTAGCTATTACAGTGCTTGCAGTACGCGCAGCAATAATACTGGGAAGACCCAATCCACAACCAAACTCAATGACTCTTTTTTGGTAACAACAATTCGTTTTCAATAAGTAGTCCGACAACACAATGGCCGAGTCCCAAAGCTTTGCCCAAAATGGAAAGGGTTCAGAGCCATCGCTTTCAAGTTTCACTTCGTATTCGTACTTCACTTGCGCTGCATTGGGCAGACAGATATCAATTTTCTCTCCGTTGCTAAATGGTATTGTTTGATATGTAAATGATGGTGTCATAAAAAACTAAGCCGGAACTGGATCCGGCTTAGCACAAGTATTGTTGGATAAATTAATGTTGACCGCATCCACAGGTCTCGGCGTCCGTTCTTTCGTGCCATGGGAATGCAAATGCATTCTTATTCACTTCCCAATAGAATTTTGTTCTGTTTTTGGGTTTTGAACCGAGTTCATTCAAGGTGCTTGATTCATAAATTCTACCATTAACGATGGTGTACTTTACTGATTCGGTGTTTTGAATGTTTTCCAAAGGATTTTTATCCAATACAATCAAATCAGCCAGTTTTCCCACTTCAATGCTACCAATGTATTGATCGAAGCCCAATGATTTTGCCGGGTTAATAGTGGCGGTTTGCAAAGCTTGATAGTTGGTCATACCGCCCTGCTGCATCATCCAAATTTCCCAATGCACCCCCAGTCCTTGAAGTTGCCCGTGTGCCCCCATGTTTACGGTTACTCCGGCGTCTGCCAGTTTTTTCAGGGTTTGAGAAGTGAGGATATGTCCGTTGGTGTATTCTTCCTCCGGAATCATGGTACGATGTCTGCTTCTAGCATCAATAATTGAACGTGGTGTAAAGGTCAAGAGCCTCTCTTTTTCCCACACATTGCTGTGCTGATACCAGTAGAATTCTCCGGTGATCGATGCATAGTTTACAATCAAGGTTGGAGTATATGCTGTTTTCGCTTCTTTCCATAATTGTATTACGTCATTATACAAAGGTGCAACCGGTAAATTATGCTCTACGGTTGTATGACCATCGAGTATGTGCGTGATATTATGGAAATAGGTAGAACCACCTTCAGGTACTACTTCCATTTGCAATTCACGAGCCGCTTGGATAATTTGTTGACGCTGTTCTCTTCTGGGTTGATTGTAGCTCTTCACAGAGAATGCTCCCAATGCTTGCTGTCTTCTCAGCGCACTTCTAGCATCATCAATTGAATTGATCACGGCTTTGAAGTTAGCATCGGCTCCATACAATACATATCCGGTTGAGAACACACGTGGCCCCACTTGCTTGCCTGCTTTCACCAACTCACTCTGCGCGAATACAAACTCGCTCACAGCCGAAGGATCGTGCATAGCAGTTACGCCATAGGCAAGGTTCGCATAATAGGCCCAATGCTTTTGAGGGGTGATGCCTGAACTGAAATGATTTCCATGAGCATGCGCATCTATAAAACCGGGCAAAATCGTTTTGCCTTCGCAGTTGATGATGGTAGCACCTGTTGGAATTTTTACTTTATCTGAAGCGCCAATTTCTTTGATCATGTTTCCTTCTACCAATACCGTTGCATTTTCCAACACCACACTGTCCTTCATAGTGATCACCCGAGCATTGGTTAATGCAATTACACCGCTTGGTTTGTCGGTAGGTACTTCTAATCCAATGGCCAATCCCGTTTCCGGTATTTTAAACGCAGAATCGGGTTTGTTTGCAATAAACTCAAATCGTTCTTCGAGGTTAATGGTGAAGTATTGATTGCCGAGTGTATAGTGCAATTGCTTGCTGTCGCCACTCCAATGCAAATTGAAGCCTGCGTCTTTACTGACAACTTTTACCGGTATATCTCCGGTGCCGGCGCCCAGATCCAATGTTTTGCCGGTTTGCGGGTAGGCTGCTATATACGCCTTGTGCAAGTCAATAAAACTGATCCATTTGCCATCGGGAGAAATGGTAAACTGATTGCCATAACCACTTTTTACCAGGGTTTTGGTATCGTCTCCCGATAATTTCACAGATGCCAATCCTGCATAGGTTTGGTAAATGATTCTGTCTCCTTCTTTATTGAATTGTGGTTTGTCGCCTCCCTCGGTTACAAAGCTTTCCTTGTCGCCATCTGCCGTTGCATAATAAATACCCGGCTCCATGGTATAAGCTGGCCCCAACTCATCAGACCCGTCTTCTTTTCTGTAGGTGATCCATTTGCCGTCTGCTGAAAAAGCAGGCTGTCGAAATATACCTTTTGATTTATTAATTTTTACAGGCTTGCTGTTTGGAGTTAAACTCAATTTCCAAATAGCACCTGCCGTTTCATCATTCCAAGTAACAAACAACAATGTTTTACCATCGGCGCTAAAACTAGGTTCGAATTCAAAATCCGTTCCACCGGTTAGTCGCTCGGGTTTATCATTCGGTAACTGCTTTTTCCAGAGATAGCCTACACTTTGGAAGATCAGCAAACTACCATCAGGAGATGTAATGGCCTGACGAATCATTTTTGGTTGGAAACTGGCTGGATTCAAATTCTGCTGATATCTCACAACATCGGTTACACGTAAACTTGCATCCACCGTGAATGGTATTTCAGTAGCGGTGTTTACTTTGTTAACATCGATCTTGATGATTTTGCCTTGACTCCACAATACAATGGCAGCATCATCAGGTGTCCAAGCATAACCCGGATACACGCCAAAGATCGACCAAGCTTCTTGTTGGTCTTTGCTGAGTTTGTTATACACCGGCCATTCTTCGCCTGTTTCCAAGTTTTTCAAATAGAGCACGGTTTCTGTTCTTACTCTTCTTACAAAGCTTAGAAACTTGCCACTGTGAGATAGCTGAGGTCGGGCCGCGCCACCATTTCCTCCGGTGATGATTTCATTGGTGCCTTTTTCTCTATCAAAGCGTTTGATGACGAAAATTTGATTGTTAGGGTCTTTATTGTATTGGAAGAATCCTCCGGGGTACATGTCTTCACTATAGTATACATATCTACCATCAGGCGACACAGTTGGTTCATTTACATCTTGTTGATCATTTTTGCGCGCTGTTAATTGAATTCCCGAACCACCACTGATATGATACATCCACATTTCACCCGCGCCCAGCGATCTGCCGGAAGTGAAGTGTTTGCGTGCAATGATGTAATTACCATCGGGCGACCAAGTACCGTTGTTCAATAACCGAAAATTCTCTTTGGTGATTTGCTTGGCATCAGATCCATCTTTTTTCATTAACCAAATATTGTCGCCGCCTCCTGCATCTGAAGTGAAAAGAATTTTCGAACCATCGGGGCTGAAACGCGGTTGCACTTCAAACGCATGTCCACCTCTGAGCAATTTGGCCTTTCCTCCTGTGATGGGAAGGGTATAGATATCGCCCAATAGGTCGAAAACAATTTCTTTTCCATCTGGAGAAAGGTCAAGACTCATCCAGGTTCCTTCGGTAGTAGTAAACTTGACTGTTTTATAAGGGCCCTCAGGATTGGAAACATCCCATTTGCCGTCTTTCTTAGCTTGGCTAAATCCGAATGAGGAAAGTAGGAGAGTGGCTCCCAGTATCAGTATTGAGCGTTTTGTCATACAAGTTGATTGAAGCGGCAAGATATTTAAAAATCTTCCTTCGATATCCACAACTTATCAATGAAAAAGCCCTCTCGCAGAGCAAAAGGGCTTCAACAAAATGCCTCTAAAAAGAGAGAACGAAACAGCGGTTTAAGGTTTAGTGTTCTATCGGAATTAAGGGACTTAGCTGTTCTAATTCCTCTTCACTAAATAAACGTGATTCGATGAAAAATCGTACGCCCAAGGGGATTTCTAAGGAAAAACTACTACCTCGGCCCGGTGTTACATTCAAGATCAACTGGGTATGTTTCCAGTATTCGAACTGGTCGGCACTCATGTAAAAGGGGCAGTCTTCTATTTCTGCTAAACAAACATCACTGCTTCCAACCTTAAATTCTCCAAGGGTAAAGCACATGGGCTGACTTCCATCGCAGCAGCCTCCACTTTGATGAAACATCAGGGGCCCGTGTAAAAGTTTTAACCGATCAATCAACTGGCGAGCTGATTCGGTTGTGGTAACTCTTGGTACTAACATAGTAAAAAGGAGACTCCCGATATGCTCGGGAGTCTGTTTGATTTATTAAAAGAAACCAAGTTTGCTTTTGCTATAGGAGATCAGCATGTTTTTAGTTTGACGGTAGTGAGCCAACATCATTTTGTGTGTTTCTCTACCAAAACCTGATTTCTTATAGCCACCAAACGGTGCATGTGCAGGGTAAGCATGATAGCAGTTCACCCAAACACGGCCTGCTTGAATAGCACGGGGTACTTGATACAATTCGTGCGCATCTCTACTCCAAACACCGGCGCCTAAGCCGTACAAAGTGTCATTGGCAATAGCAATGGCCTCTTCGGTAGTTTTGAAAGTGGTGACGGAAGTAACCGGCCCAAAAATTTCTTCTTGGAAAATGCGCATTTTATTGGTGCCTCTGAAGATGGTTGGCTTGATATAATAGCCATGTTCCAAACCACTGTTCTGATGGAACGCTTCGCCACCACATAAAACTTGAGCGCCTTCTTGTTTTCCAATTTCAATATAGCTGAGGATCTTTTTGTACTGATCTTCTGAAGCCTGAGCACCCATCATAACTGTTCCATCGAGCGGATTTCCCAACTTAATGGCATTGGCTCTTTTTACAACGCGTTCCATGAACTTGTCGTAGATGTTTTCGTGAACCAGAATTCTTGAAGGACAAGTACATACTTCTCCTTGGTTCAAAGCAAACATTACCGCACCTTCAACTGCTTTGTCGAAGAAGTCATCGTCTTGTGCTGCTACGCTTTCAAAGAAGATATTTGGACTCTTACCTCCTAATTCCATTGTTACAGGAATCAAGTTTTCAGATGCATATTGCATGATCAATCGTCCGGTAGTAGTTTCTCCGGTGAAGGCCACTTTTTGGATTCTGGGCGAAGTAGCCAATGGCTTACCTGCTTCCGGCCCAAACCCACTCACAACATTCAAAACACCTTTGGGAAGCAAATCACCGATCAATTCCATCAATACCATGATACTGGTGGGAGTTTGTTCGGCCGGTTTTACAATAACGGTACAACCTGCTGCCAATGCCGGAGCTATTTTCCATGCAGCCATTAGAAGTGGGAAATTCCAAGGAATGATTTGACCTACGATACCAATAGGCTCATGTAAATTGATACTCACGGTTGTTTCATCGTGTTCGCTGATGCTGCCTTCTTCGCTACGAATAACACCGGCGAAATAACGAAAGTGGTCTACCACTAATGGAATATCAGCAGCTCTTGTTTCTCTGAGTGCCTTACCATTATCGATGGTTTCTACGATGGCGAGGTATTCAAGATTGTCTTCAATTACCTGCGCTATTTTTAAAAGAATATTGCTACGAGTTGCGGCAGCCGTTTTGCTCCAAGTTTTAAAGGCTTCCGCAGCCGCGTCGATAGCTTTTTCAATATCTTGAGCATTTCCTCTTGCTGCTTTTGTAAACACTTTTCCATCGATAGGAGATAGATTGTCAAAATATTCACCGCTGCTGGGGGCTACCCAAGAACCGTTGATGTAATGCTCGTATTTTTCTTTGAATTGGGGCCTTTTGGCCACGTTAGAGGCGGGCGCTGCCGCTGTAGCTGTGCTCATATGGAATCGTTTTAGAAATGAATTAATACAGCTAACTTCTTCCTAAAACTGATTTTAATCATTGAATTTTGTATTTTTTTATAGCACATTTGTACCGAAGTGTTGGGAGCACTTCTACTCAATTCGTAATTTACTGGTTTAAACGATTTGCTCATGCCGCCTCGCAATTATCTCAATAAGATTGATTTAACACACCCCAAGTATTTGCAAACTTTGGTAGAAAATCGCCGTGTTTTCAACCTAAAGAATTGTGAATTAAACGTGTTTGAAAGCTATCAAGAAACCTACCGAGTTCCTCTAACGTTCAACGATTTTGTGATCACCAGTATGGTGCGTGGCAAGAAAGTAATGCACCTTTTCGAGAAACCTGCTTTCGACTATCTTCCCGGTGAAACGGTTATTGTTCCTGCAAATGAAACCATGGTGATTGATTTTCCCGAAGCCCAAACGGAAAACCCAACCCAATGCATCGCTTTGGCTGTTGATGCTCGATACATCAACGATACTATACACTACCTAAATGATTATTACAACAGCGATCCCGATCAAAAAAGAAATTGGGAATTGCAGTTCAATCAATACCATTTCGACAACGATACTGAAGTTACAGACCTTATTAATAAATTGATTCGCGTTTGTAGCAGTCCCGATTTAACGAAGAATATTTATGCCGATCTTAATTTGAAAGAATTATTAATACGGCTGGTGCAAAGTCAACACCTTCTTCAAATCAATACCGAAGCCAATGCTGCATCAAATCATACGCGCATGCACTATGTGTTGAATTACATTCATGAGCATATTTCTGAAAAAATAGAAGTCGATACGCTTTGTAGGAGAGCCTATATGAGTAGAAACGATTTCTTCAAGTGGTTCAAGGAACAATTTGGAATTACTCCCTTAGAGTTCGTAAATAGGAAACGAATTAAGTTAGCGAAGCAATTGATGACCGATAACAAGAACAGCATTACGGATGTGAGTGTTCAATGTGGATTCTCCGATACCAATTACTTCGTTCGATTGTTCAAAAAAATGGAAGGTATTACGCCAGGGTCTTACAAAACTTGTATTCAAAATCGCAATTAAAAAAGATCGTATTCCCAAACACTTTTATATACTCCTTCCTTTTCTACATATTCCATAAATTTTTTGTAGAAAGGATCATTACCGATCGTAGCACTGTCTCCAATAACAATTAATTTTTGCTTGGCTCTGGTCATAGCAACATTCATGCGTCGATAGTCACTCAAAAAGCCAATGATCCCTTCATCATTGCTTCTTACTAAAGATATAATGATGGTTTCCTGTTCTTGCCCCTGAAAACTGTCGATGGTACTTACTTTGATATTGGAAGGCAATTGCTGAGATGCTGCCAAGGTTTGACCGGAGTAGGGGGTGATAAATGTAATTGGCAATTCTGTCCCTAATTCTTCAATCAATTTTTTAACCAATTGTAATTCACCCTCGTTTTGTAGACTGCTGCCATTTTCACCCGCATTTTCTTGAAAGCCTGAACCGGCAGTATCAATAAATACCAAGGAATTGCTGTCTTTTTCTAAATGCGGGGCCGATTGGAGCTTGCCTTCGTAAAAATAATCACTCGAGAAACCTGCAATGGTTGGTCGCATTCTGTATTGAATATTGAGTAGAAATACTGGGTTTACGACCTTCATAAATCGCTCGAGAATGGACGATTGAAATCCTTTTTGAGTAGCTTCTTGGCTGATAACAGTGGGCGGCAGCTGAAAGGGATCGCCTGCTAACACATGCTTTTCTGCCATTCCAAACAATGTCCAACCCAACGGTTCCAAACACTGTCCCGCTTCGTCAATTACAAGCGTATTGAATTTGTGTTGAAACAATTCTGCATCTACAATTCCTATGGGCGTTCCAATTACTGCGGCGGCTTGATCCATCATTTTCTCTTCATAGTAATGTTGGATCTTCTTTATTTCGTCCCGAATCTGACGCACTTCTTTAAATAGGAGATTTCGTTGCTCACGTTCTGCTTTTCCGAATTGACGTTTATAAGTCAATGCCATCTTCCGAAAAGCAGCGGCACGAATCTGAAGATCTTTAATTTCTTTCTGAATTTTTGGGTCATTCATATAACCTTCCGGTGTATGCGGAAACAAGTCTTCGCTTACTTTGGCTGCATTTCCCACCCTTGCAATCTTGATTCCTGCTTTTAACAGTCCGCGAGCAATATGATTTGCTGCAGTATTAGAGGGCGCACTTACCAACACCTTTTCACCTCTTTGCACCAATTGTTTGATTCCTTCAATTAGTGTAGTGGTTTTTCCGGTGCCCGGTGGACCATGTACAATAGTGACGGGCAAATCACTGTTCATGGCAATGATCGCTTCTTGTTGACTTTTATTGAAACGCTCACTCACGCTTACTTCTCTTGTATTCGGCTGATACTGCAAATGCCAAGGCTGTTCGCCGTAGATTTTCTCAAAGAGGTTTGAAAGGGTCTTATTTTTGAGTACACCGCGCAAACTGTTCTTCATGATGGTGGTGGTGCGCGTATCAGGACTTAGCTTAATACCCACACCATTGTCTTCTATCCAATCCGGAAAATCGGGCGCATGCAAGCGCACGACACCTGATTTTCCATTGAATTCTAATAGAACTCCTTTAACCGGCTCTTCGCCCATTAAAAAGCATTCAATGGGAGCATTGTCTCGAAAAAAGTGTTGTTCGGCAGGAAAGCCCAAACTGAATTGAACTTCGGGGTAATCGGCAAAGCCAAAGGTTTTACGTTGCACCTGAATGGGATGCAGCGCAAGTCCTTCTGCTTTCAATGTTTTTAAAGTATGGGTTTGATCGAGTTTGTACTGCTCTTGCTGCGCTTTTTCTTCCAAATCGATCAATTGAATCAGCTCTTTTACCTTTTCCTCTATTGAATACATCCGGCAAAAATAATGAATGAAACCGACACCGCTATGTGCACAAAATTCAACCACATCTGATGGTGAAATCCTTTGAATCAACTAAATTCCAATTTGAATTGGAAACTTATGAAAGGATTTTTTGCTGTGCTTTTTATTCTAATTGGCATGACTGCTCAAGGGCAGCAAAAAGGCAATTGGGTGTTGTCGAATGTAAATGTGGTAGATATTGAAAACGACTCTTTGTTGACCGCGAAAGATGTGTTCATTAAAGGGGGTGCCATTCTTTCCATATTGCCTCACAAGAATACCAAATACAAATCATTTGCAATTGTTGATGGAACCGGAAAGTACTTGATACCCGGACTTTGGGATAACCATGTTCATTTTGGAGGCGGGGATAGTTTATTGGAAGAAAATAAGAACCTGCTGCCGCTTTATCTGGCCCACGGCATTACCGCCGTAAGGGATGCTGCTGCAGATATTAGTCCGGCAGTACTGCAATGGAGAAAAGAACTGTCAGAAGGAAAATTGCTCGGCCCTCGAATCTTCACCTCGGGCCCTAAGATCGAAGGCATCAATTCTATTTGGATCGGTGATATTGAAATTGGAGACGAAGCCGGGTTGGGAAAGGCAATTGATTCATTGAAGAAATTGGAAGTTGATTTTATTAAGATCACGGATAATACGCTAAAACCGGATTTGTATTTAAAAGCCGTTCAACTTGCGCGTTCGAATAATTGGCCGGTAAGTGGACACATACCCTATGCCCTCACCATGAAACAAGTAGCCGATGCCGGGCTTACCACCATCGAACACATGGGATATTTGTTAAAGGCCGGAGCCGATGAGGTGATCTCTAATTTGTATTCGAAAGGTTTTTTGCAAGGCCGAGAAGTAATGCCCCTAGCACTTGCTGTTTTCGATACCGCAAAAGCTTTGGCTACGTATCGTTATTTGGCTACAAAGGGGACGGGTATCGTTCCAACCCTTTTGATTAGTTCCATTACTTCTAATTTCGATAATTCCAATCACTGGAACGATTCCTACTTAAAATACCTCGGAACGGGATTGAAGAACACCTATTGGTGGAGAATCAAAAGAGCCGCAGGTGATAATGCGGATGCCATTGAGATGCGTCACCGCGTATTTGAAGCAACAGCTTCGCTTATCCCACTGGTAGTACAATCTGGGATGACCATTATGGCGGGTACTGATGCCGGCTATTTGAATTCTTTTGTGTATCCGGGACTGGGCTTGCACTTGGAGTTGGAATTATTGGTGAAATACGGACTTACACCTGCACAGGCCTTAAAGGCAAGCATTTTGAACGGACCTTCCTATTTCAAGTTGAGCAACAATTATGGAAAAGTTGAAGCGGGGTTCGCGGCAGATTTACTACTACTGGATGAAAATCCATTGAAGAATATTTCAGCTACGCAGAAAATTCATGCGGTAATGAAATCGGGGAACTTGTTTTCTCGTCAACAGCTTGATCAAATTTTAAATGAAGTTCAAATAGCTGCCACCAATTCTAAATTTAAACCGATAACTCAATAAACGATGAAACAGTTGCGATTGCTTTTATTCGGTCTATCATGTACATTAGCTTCCCTTGCTCAGAAGCCTGTTAGTTTAAAATCAATTCTATTTCCACTTCATTGGGAAAACCAACCCCTTGCATACAGCATTAAAGGGGATAGTTTAGTAATCAAAAGTGGTGAAAAAACGGATATGTTTCGAGATCCCAATGTAACCTACAATACAGATAATGCTCCCAAGCTTTTGTTTGTACCCGATAGTGATTTTGTGCTTACAGCCAAAATTCACCATCCCTTCAAAACCAAATGGGACGGAGGAGCTTTGGTATTGAAAGCCGATAGTTTGAATTGGATCAAATGTTGTTTTGAAAAAGACTATCAAGGATTTCATCGAATTGTAACCGTAGTAACTAAAGATGTGTCGGATGATTGCAATTCCCAAGCCATTAAAGGCAATGCAGTTTTCTTCAAAATAGCCAAAGCCGGAAATGTGATCACCATTTATGTAAGTGAAACGGGTAAAAACTGGTATTTG
Organism: Endoryza foliicola; assembly: GCF_050589245.1. Taxonomy (NCBI): domain Bacteria; kingdom Pseudomonadati; phylum Bacteroidota; class Chitinophagia; order Chitinophagales; family Chitinophagaceae; genus Endoryza; species Endoryza foliicola. The sequence goes on from NZ_JBOBEW010000005.1 coordinate 158,603, forward strand.
ATCCGGCATTTGCAAATCAACAATGCCTTGGAATGGAAGCTTGGATTTCTCTCTCAAGCGCCCGTTGGAAGCTCGAATACCGTTACATTCACTCAGATAAAGTACCGGAAACATACCATCAAAGACCCCTATATAGGAGAATAATAGGCTGCCATCAATTTCTTTATTAAGTTTGACGCGCAAAGCGAAGAATTATGTATTTGATCAATGTAGTTGGACTGAGTAGAATTGAGCAGGGTAATTATACGGTAAAAGACATCCATTTTCAGCAGAAAAGAGGAGAGAAGCTGGCTATTGTTGGCGAAACGGGATCCGGAAAAACAACGCTTTTGAAAATGATTGCAGGATTGCTGCAGCCCAATTCCGGCGGTGTTTTTTTGGGTAATGAACGAATTTTGGGGCCTAACGACAAACTGATTCCCGGTCACAAAAAGATCGCATACTTATCACAGTATTTTGAACTTCGGAATAACTATTGGGTTCATGAACTGATGGATTATGCCAACGAATTAACGCAGGAAGAAGCAAACGAGTTATACGATATCTGTAGAATTACCCATTTGCTAAAACGAAGAACAGATCAACTCTCGGGAGGTGAACGCCAGCGGATTGCATTGGCCCGATTGCTCACTACTTCTCCCGAATTATTGTTACTTGATGAACCATTCTCGCACTTGGATGCACATCACAAACGGATCATGAAATCTGTTTTGCATGATTTGGCGACCCACAAAAATCTTTCTTGTATCATGGTTACCCATGAAGCAGTGGATGTATTGAGCTGGGCCGATCAGGTAATGGTCTTAAAACAAGGAAACATTATTCAAAAAGGCAGTCCGGATCACCTTTATAACAATCCTGTCGATTTATATGCAGCAGGACTATTAGGCGATTTCAATCATTTCCCTACCACTGTTGTTCCGCACTTAGAATACATCAACCATTACAAACCCTACGTTTGGATTCGTCCTGAACATGTTCATTTGGGTGAATATGGCGCCGGTGATATCAACGGAGTAGTTTCTGAAGTACAATACTGGGGCGCTTTCTATTTAATTGGTGTGAAAGTTCAGGATCAAATTATTTGGGCGAGAACTACCTCCAATTATTGGAAAGAGGGCTGGGAGCTGAGCCTGAAATTCAATCCGAATTATCTTCAATATATACAGTGAGCAATTAAAAAGTAATAATTATTTAATTAATAATAGAGGCTTCGCCTCACTTTGACAATTACTCTCACAACATCGCTTCCATCTCGTATGCATGAAATACAATACCTTCAAAGCGCAATTCTTAATTATTAATTAACACATTGTGCTCTTGGCTAATCAAGAAAAACTGATGGTATCTATAAGTAAGTTTCCATTCTTCTTCATTTGCTCTGTTGCTTACTTTTTATATATTTAAAATGATTTCGTTTTTTAAGTACCATTCGTCCATCTCTGCCGAAAACGATGTCCGAAGCCATTTCGAGCATGCTTCGCAAGGCCGAAGGCCTGAAGAAGGATGCGAGAAATCTGGGTGGTTATAAAACATCCCTGTCATTCCGAACGAGCGAGGCTGCAAAGCAGCCGCAGCGAGAGAGGAAACTCAAAATGCGTTGTTATGGAAGAGACGCTTTCGAAAGGGATTTTTTTCACTAAACTCGTTAGTGAGTTCTTGAGTGATTTAGTTGTTTAGTTTTTGAGTTTGGGCATTACAAAAGATACCGGTTTGAATTTGTTCTTTTGGGCATTTTTGCGTGAAGATGAGTTCCATGCTTCAATAGTGTATCAACTTAAAAACTAAATTACTCTATAGCCTAGCACTAAATATCATTTAGCGTCAATGCTTCGATATCGGATTCTTTCTATAAAACCCGTTCCGAGGTTCCTCTCTCCTTCGTTTGCTTTGCAAACTCAGTCGTTCGGAATGACAACGCATTTTTTTATTAATCTTTCGATATTTTTCGTGGCTCCCACGTCGGCCCTTCGATAATCCCTTCGGGATACTCAGTGACCTCGTGGGACCCACTCAAAATATCGGTTGGAGGAGTCGCTCGGATAGAAAATTGCACTTTTATATGGCGCCTTTCATCTCGTATGCATGAAATACAACACTTTCAAAGCGCAATTATTAATTATTAATTCTTCATTCTTAATTAACAATTGCCTCTAACACTTTGTCAACAAAATTCCCTTTCTCCAAATTTTCAATCCACCTGCAAACAATAACCAGATCGTGTTCTTTGTCTACATAAATAAAGTTTACGCCATTACCTATATGCATATACGCCGATTCAGGAGCAGTTGAAATCAATTTCTTCTCTGTATTTAAAAAGAAGTTCATGAAGCCATAACCGGTATTGGCCGTTGTTGGAGTAGTCGCTTTCTTGTACCAGTCTTTCGAAAGCAATTGCCTGCCATTCCAATTGCCTTCATGCAAACTCAATAAGCCAAATCGCGCCATATCATAGGCATTGATGAACAATCCACCACCCCAATGTCCACCACCACTTACCGATTGTATCGGTCTTCCATCCAAAACTATAAAGCTATTCGAATACCCATTCCAATGCCAGCTGGAAGAGGCGCCAATTGGATTCATTAAGAATTCTCTGGTAACTTCGGGCAATGGGCGTTTCCAAACCCATGTGGCTGCTAATGCCAAGGCATTTACGCGAACATCGTTGTATTCAAATACAGAACCGGGTTCTCGTCTTTCTTTTCGGATCCATTTAGTGCTGTCCTTTTCAGGTCGGTCGGCCCATTCAGGCTTTCCCCATAGCGTTCCTTCCCAATCGCTGGTTTGACGAAGCATCACATCCCAATTCAAGCGCTTGTTATGCACCGTGCCAAAGGGTTGAATCAATTGTGGTTCACCACCGGGTTGAAACAGGGCTACTTCATCAATGTACTTACTTACCGGGTCTTGAATCGATTGAATCAGTTTTCGATCAACAGCCATTCCAACAACCGTACTTAAAAAGCTCTTCGTAACACTGTGCGTCATATCTACTGACATGGGTTCTCCCCATTCAGCAACAATATAACCATGACGAATGATGATGCCGGAAGGCGCTCCACGATCTGCTTGCACACCAATAGGTTCCGAAAAAGGCTCTTTGCCAAAATCAAGTACCTGACTCTCTTTCATGGATCGAGGCCGTTTGGTTTCTTTTAAAATGGCAAATTGAATAGCGTTTTGCAGTTTGATGCTATCAAATCCTTGCGAAGCAGCACTCTGATGCTGCCAACTGCCGGCCGGAGGAAAATAGAGAATTGCTTTTTTCTGCGCTTGAATTGAAACAGCGGCAACAAAAGCTATAATAAATAAAAAAGAGGCTTTCATGCTTAAATTTAGCACAAGCCTCTTTCAGTTGGTTTTATTTAGCGATTTAATTTTTCAGAATCTTAAATTCCACCCTTCTGTTCAATTGTCGGTTTTCGTCAGTATCATTTGGTGCTACAGGCATAGTTTCTCCATATCCTTTCGAAATAATGCGCGACTCTTTAATGCCCTTGCTTAGGATGTATTCGCGGCACGACTTGGCACGATTGTCACTCAACTTCATATTGTAATCATCACTTCCGTAACTATCGGTGTGAGCGCTTAACTCAATTTCAATTTTGGGATTCTCCTTCAACAATTCCACCACTCTGTCTAATTCAACAAATGATTCAGGACGAAGCGTAGCCTTATCGAAATCGAAGAACACATTGTTCAATCGAACTACTTGACCAATTTCAATGGGTACTAGGTAAAGGTCTTTATGAATTTCCTTGTAACCTGCTTTAACCATTGAATCCAAATTCAGGTTTTCAGATTGAGCGAAGAACTTATCGGCATTTGCGTGAATGCTGTAGTTCTTATCGTATGGCAACACAATTTTAAAAGATCCGTCCATTTCACTTGAAACTCCATTTCCTGCAATGGCACCATCGGGTAAGGTTTCATACACCAAAGATGCAGCCAATGGCTGTTTCGTATGCGCATTGTATACATTACCACTCACGAGGATCACCGGCTTCGGACGTTCTTTCTCTAGCAATTTCACTCTCACAATATCGCTTTCTCCCATGGTGTTCAATTTGGTGGTCAAGTAAGCATATTCACCACCGGCATCCAATGTGAAAAATGCATCCCAATCAGGTGTATTGATTGGGGATCCCAAATTAATTGGCTCAGACCATTTTTGCCATGTCTTATCCAATCGCTTCGACATCCAAATATCGTTACTGCCTAAACTGCCTTTTCTATTGCTGCTGAAATACAAGGTTTCTCCATCTGCAGCCAAATAGGGCGTCATTTCATCAGTATCATCCCCATTGATCTGTTTGCCCAAACTTTTGGGCTCCGACCAAGTGCCATCTTTTTGTAATTGACAAAAGAAGAGATCGCTGTCTTCTCCTCCGGGTACAGGACTGATATAAAGAAGTAAGGTTTGACCATCATGCGACATAGAAGCGCCCGACTGTCGACCTTTGTCATATTTTTCGTAGTTCTTGATGCGTAACATTTCGGGTTCGCACCATCTGCCGTTCGATTGAAGCACACTCATGCTAATTCCTTTTCCAAGAAACGCTCCATTGTGAAAAGCACCTCTGATGAGAATTCTATTGTTATCGGGAGATACCCAATACACTGCATTGTACTGCATGGTATTGAGTGGGTAACTCAAGTGGCGCGCTTCCGACCATTTTCCATCATCGTCTCTCCAAGAATACCAGATGTCTTGAGAGTTAGGTACCGAGTTGTATTTTGTATTGGCCGGATGGTTTTCACAAATAAAGAATAAGATGTTTCCATCCGCTGAAATGGTGGGACGCAGTTCGGGAAGGTCGCTATTGATATTCGGCCCCAAGTTTTCAATCTTAATGATGGTATTCGTCTTAATTGCCAATTCCTTCTGAGGAATCAGTTTGCCCGCGGTATCTGCCGGAGCTTGAGCAAATAAGGATGCTGAAAATGTCAGCAAACATGCAGTAAGAAGGCGTTTCACGGTACAGGATTTTAAGTAAAATACAGGTTTCAGGTTATAAATACAAACGTAAGGGGAAACACTGATATTGTGTGGGCCGATGAGGAGCAAAAAGAACAGCGGGAAGTAGGGGGGCGCAGAAGAATTACTCCTATTTTTGAGCAAATTTCATTCATGAAGAAAATCGGTTTGGTGCTTTCCGGCGGCGGTGCACGGGGCTTTGCTCATTTAGGAGTATTGAAGTTTTTAGAAGAGAAAGGCATTCAAGTATCAGCTGTGTCGGGTACCAGTGCGGGGGCCATTGCAGGGTCTTTAATTGCCGCGGGCTATAAGGCGGATGAAATTTATCAACTCCTGATTTCAACCAATTACTTTGGCTGGAATGCCATTTATTGGGGCAAGGCGGGCATCTTTTCTCTCGATGCTTTAAAAAAAGTATTGCTAAAAGCCATCCCTCATAATAGTTTTGAACAGTTACAATTGCCTTTTTTCGCTACAGCAACCAATGTTAAAAGTGGAACCGTGGTAACCAAATCAACCGGAGCTTTAGCCGAAATGGTACTAGCTTCTGCAGCCGTTCCGGTGATCTTTCCCCCTGTTATCATTGAAGAAGAAGCCTTGAACGATGGAGGTGTACTTAATAATTTCCCGATTGAACCTTTGATAGGAACCACAGATCTCATTATCGGAGTTCACGTGAATAAGTTGGCCGATTTAAGTGCTCAGAAAACACCCCTCGGCTCAAGAGAAATGATCGATCGCTGCTTTCACTTGGTAACGGCAGCTGAAATTCATTCAAAGTCGTCGAAATGCGCGGTATTTATTGAGCCGGAATTGAGTAGTTATGGGATGTTTGATGTGAAAAAATCCGCTGCAATTATGCAAGCCGGATACGATGCTGCCAAGCAGTCCGAAGCAGCCTTTTTAGCGCTTTTGTAGTTTTAGAAACATTGAAAGCGCGTTTTCTACCAAACGGCAATAATTGCTGTTGTTGAACTGATGACTTAAACTAGGAGCCGGATTCTTCGAATAATCCATATCGTTATGTCCCATGTTTATGTAAAGCATACGGTAGTTCTTATTTGTCCAAACAACCGGGTAGTCTCCTTCATGCCAAATTTCCTCCGGTTTAGGGCCCGTTCCTAGTGGGAAAGAAGCCGGATGTATCGAGAGCAACACTTGAATACGTTTATTCTTTCTCAAATTGTTTTCCCATCGGTACCATTCGTTTGGCCCGACCCAAAAACTGTCTTTTAGCTGGTGTAAAAAAGGAGATTTGGGTGATTCATTTTTTAAATAAGCTCCCGTAGGCCTCCAAGTATTGCTCTTGTAGGCCCCCGACCCCAGAAATTGATGATGATACCAGTTCCAATCATCGTTAAAATCAGAAGGAGTCAACGCAAAACCTGCAAAATGAAAGCCGATCCAAGCGCCTCCCTGCTCCATATATCGTTCGAAAGCTTTTCTACTCGCACTGTCTTCGGGTCGGGAATCAAGAAAAAGAATCAATTGATAGTTCTCCAGTTCTCGGGTGTTCAGTTTCGACCAACCCAAACAAGTATCATACTGAAAGCCGAGTTCTCTTGATTTTTGATTGAACCAAGTATTGGCTTCTTCAATAAAACTCAAGTGGGCGGGATCGTTATAACGACTATAAAAACACAACACTTTCGGTTGCGAAAAAACCGTTAAAATGCTGAACAGGCAAATAAATAAACAAAGCAAACGTTTTTTCATGGTACTTTAAATGTAAGTGAATTCCCTTGGTTTTCACTCTTTCTAGCGAGCCGCACCCATTTATTTCGTAAATTTCGTCTACAATTTTTCTATGAATAAAATAAGCTGCCTTTTACTTTCGCTAATCCTCTTCACTTGCATAGGGTTGAAAGCGCAAACTCGAGTATATTTTGAATCTTCAAAATACGATCTTTCTTCAGCTACTCGACAAACCCTTGACTCATTAGCACGGACCTTGATAAATGTAAAGCATGTGAGTGTTGCCGGATATTGTGATTCCACCGGAACCGCTACATTCAATAAAACGCTTTCTGAAAACAGAGCCAAGGCAGTGGCCAATTATTTGCGAGTAGCCATGATGCCCAAGGTCCAAGTATATTTTCGAGGCTTTAGTGCTTATGGACCAGTAGCAACCAATAGCACTGAAGAAGGAAAGCAATTGAATCGTAGAGTAGAAATTACTGTGGAATGGATGCCGGTAAAAGTGCCCAAAGACAGTCTAGAGGCCAAACCTGCACCCCAAAAAACTGAAATTGCTGTACCCACTCCCGAACCAACTCCTCAAAAAACGGAACCCGTTGCCGATAGTAGCTTTGTTCCCCGCGAACCTGAAAAAATTATCAAAGATGAAGAGTTCGTAAAACTTTCAGACGATAGTACGCTGTTGAGATTGCGAAACATGAACTATGTTGGTGGGCAAGATGTGTTGTTAGGTGAAAGCTATCCTTCGCTCCATTACTTATTAGAAGTGATGCAACAGTTCCCAAAACTAAAAATCAAGGTGGAAGGGCATATCTGTTGCGAACCCAAAACTACTTCCTTTGGAATGGATCTGTCCATTAGAAGAGCAAAAACAGTAGTGGAGTATTTAAAGTCCTGTGGTATCGATTCAAGTCGCTTAACCTACCAAGGTTTTGGAGCCGATCGAAAATTGACAGCTGAATTAGATGAGTTCCAGAAAAAGGAAAACCGAAGAGTAGAAATTCGTTTATTGAACGATAAACAGTCAAAATCAGACTATCAACCAATCAACTATTCAAAGCTGGAGAAAATTGTCAAACGTCCCAAGCGATTCGATCGAATTGAAACCTATAATCTAGCTTTTAATGTTTTACTGCCACAATTGAAACCGTATAGCTTTAAGCAGCTCGATAGTTTGGTAGCCTTATTAGAGCAACATCCCTTATACCAAGCATCGTTGAGTATGCAATTACCCTTCCAAAGTAACACCAAAGAATATATGCAAGCTTTGTCGCTCATTCCAATTCATTATTTGGTTTCAAAAGGGATTGACCCTGCCAGATTGCACTATGAAGGTTATGGATTTGGAGAAGTAAGTGAACGAGAAATGCAATTACGTGCACAGTATTATGGTAAAATTGGTGTAGTGAAATTAGAATGCGTTATTTGGGTACCTAATCCTTAACAAATGGATCCTATTATTGAAATAAAAGCCAAAGAAACTCTTTCTGCCAATTGGTATAAACTTTACAAATATAGTTTTACCAAACAATCGGGTTCTTCTATTCAAACTCAGCATCGGGAAGTATACGACCGGGGTAATGGTGCGGTAATTCTGTTGTACAATACCGAGAAGAAGACTGTTGTATTAACCCGCCAATTCCGCATGCCCACTTTTGTAAATGGCAACCCATCAGGTATGCTTATTGAAGCCTGCGCCGGCCTACTCGACAACGACCATCCCAAAGAGGCCATCATGCGCGAAACGGAAGAAGAAACGGGTTACCGACTTACAGACGTGAAAAAAGTATATGAATGTTACATGAGCCCCGGTTCCGTGACAGAGATTCTTCATTTCTTTGTTGGAGCTTATTCTGATAATCAAAAAGTGAACGATGGGGGAGGACTTGCCGAAGAGCAAGAAGAAATTGAAGTATTAGAAATCCCATTTGCAACAGCTTTGAAAATGATTGAAACGGGTGAGATAAAAGATGGTAAAACAATCATGCTGCTTCAATACTTACAAATTCATATCTTCAAAAATGGCTAGTTTTTGTCGATTTTTATTTGTTGCCCTTCTATTGGTCTCTCTTAGTGGAGTCGCGCAGCCTGCTCGTTCTGTAAAACTCATCAATAGCTATCCTGCCTTTCCCGATAGTTTGAGAAGCAATGGTCACCACTACGATGGGAAACACTATCCTTTAAAGGAGCATTACAATGATTCCACAATGCTTGTTGTATTTCCAGCAAATTTCAAATTGAAAAAGCAAGTTGATATCGTTATCTGGTTTCATGGTTGGTTCAACAATATTGATAGTGCTAACAACTATTTTAAACTGAAAGAGCAGTTCCTACATTCCAATCGCGATGCTGTTTTAGTGATTCCTGAAATGGCTAAGAATGCACCTGATTCATACGGCGGTAAGTTTGAAGATTCCGGTTATTTCAATCTTTTTATGAACAGCCTACTTTCTCAATTGGCTTCTCAACAAAAGCGATCCTTCATTCCCAAAGTGCAAAGTCTTGTGCTGGCCGGTCACAGTGGTGCTTACAGAGTGATTGCGAAAATTGCTTCCAATCAGCCGTATGTAAAAGAGATTTTACTGTTCGATGGAATGTATGGACAAGTCCCACTTTTTATGAAATGGCTGCATAAAACTAAAAGCCCAAGATTCATCAATTTGTATACGCACGAAGGTGGTGGTACTGATGAAATGTCTGATACGTTAAGAGTATCCTTAAAGCAAGCAGCTATTCCTTACGCCGATTACCAAGAGTCGGAGTTAAAAGCATCTAAATTCGGCGTTCCGGTAGTTTTTATAGAAACAAAAAGGGGGCACAATGAAATCATTGCATCCCCCGATTATTTTGAATTGTTCTTGCTCAGGTCAGTTTCTTTAAAGCCTTTGAACAAGCGCTAAGTCTTACACTGTTTTTATATAATCAATACTTTTCTTCAATGCTGTTTCCGGGTTGGCAACCATGTCTTGCTCAATAAAATAATGTTCTACTCCAATTTTTTGAGAAGTAGCAATAATGTTTTTGAGGTCTAACACTCCATCGCCACAAGAACACATCAGCGGGAATAAAGCAAACCATTGGCTGGCATCACCACCGTCGCCGGAAAAGGTTGCTTTCTTGCTCATGTCTTTAATGTGGAGCATTTTATAACGCTTGGAGTACTTGTTCAGTAATGCCACCGGATCTGCACCACCTGCTGCTGTCCAGAACAGATCCATTTCCAAGAATACGGTATCCGGATCAGTTGCATTCAACATAACTTCCAAGGGAACCGTGCCATCGGCAAGCGGTTTTATTCCGTATCCGTGGTTGTGATAACCAAAACGAATGCCCTCTTTTTTCGCGGCAGCGCCTATTTTATTGAAGCTGTCTGCCATTTTTTTGTAATCGTCTAAAGTCTTCCTTCTTGCATCAGGAATAGCAGGTAATACTACATATTTATGCCCCATTTCATGTGCTGCTTTTGCAAGCGCCGGCATATCGTTTTCGAGAGTGTCAAGATCTGTATGCATCGATGGCGTTGTCATGCCACTATCTTTGATCAACTTCAAAAATTCGGAACTGCTTTTCTCAAAATAACCACTTCCGGAGAAACCCAACATGCCGGTTACTTGTTTCCAACCTGATTTCGCCGATTCCGCACTAAATGTATAAGGACCGTAAAGTTCCAGTTCCTTATAGCCCATTTGTTGTAGCATACCGATAGCTGCTACCGGATTTGCAGAAAGCATTTTTGGGATGGAGAACAACTGGATACCCACATTTGATACTCCCTGCGACTTTAGAAAATCAACAGTGGGAGAGGTCAAAAAAGCCATGGAGGCCAGACCCGTTTGTTTAACGAAACTTCTTCTTGATGGCATAGCAAATGATTTATGCTACAATCTACACAATTATTCAATTATTTTTACAGGATGAGTGATGCCTCTTTAAAACAAATCTTGTTTGAAAAAATAATGGAACTGTTCGATCAACGGTTGCATAGTATCCGTTTACAGTTGAATGCAGCTCAGGAAGCCGCCAACAACGAAACCAAGAGCAGTGCGGGCGATAAATATGAAACCGAAAGAGCGATGCAGCAATTGAACAAAGAAATGTTCTCCAAACAATTGGCGGCGGCCCTTCAAGAAAAAGAGACGGCAATTCAAATTCAAAAGAATTACAAATTAGGTGCGGTTTCAGCAGGAGCGTTGGTTTTAACCACTGCAGGCAATTTCTATTTGTTGAGTGGTATGGGTAAGCTTACTGTTGAAGGGAAAGATTTCTATCTCGTAGCACCCAATGCCCCGGTAGCATTGGAGTTGAGAGGTAAGAAAGAGGGCGATGAATTCAATTTTCAAAACAAAAAACAGAAAATAGTTTCGATACTATGAAAGCAGCTACGGTTCAAGATATTAAAAAGGAATTGCAACAATTGCCTGCCAAGGAATTGGTGGAGATATGCCTTCGATTGATCAAGTTCAAAAAAGACAACAAAGAACTACTTACTTATTTGTTGTTTGAAGCTCATGACGAACCGGCTTTTATCGCTGCAGCTAAACTAGAACTGGATGAATGCATGGAACAGATCAACTTGAGCCATCTTTATTTTGCCAAGAAAACCCTTCGCAAAATGGGACGTATCATCACCAAATATGCGCGGTACAGCGGGAATAAGGAAACGGAGATTCAACTTCGGATTTATTTCTGTCAACAAATCCGCGAGTCCGGAATACCCGTTCGCCGTAATTCTGTGATCAGCAATTTATACGACCAACAATTGAAGAAGGTGCAAACACTGCTCAATTCTTTGCACGAAGATCTTCAATATGAATACCAACGCGAAGTAACTGCCTTGGAAGAGGATTAACGTTTTTTATTTTTTCTATATTCCTTGAAGCTCGATTGTTTCGGTTTCTTCGATTTAGAAGGCAATTCGAATGCTTCTTTCGGAATATCCAATTTTGCTTTTTTTGCGTTTTTAGCTTCTACAGGCTTCGCTTTCTTAATGGGTTTAAGCGCCGTTTTCGATGAATCTTTTACCATCGATTCAATTTGAGCAATTTCAACATCACTTAGATAGCGCCATTTTCCAAGCGCAATTTTATCCAAAGCAATGTTCATGATTCGTACACGTTTCAAACTCTCTACTTCAAATTCAAAATACTCGCACATCCTTCGAATTTGTCGGTTTAGCCCTTGTTTCAACACTATCTTAAACGTGTGATTTCCCAGCTTTGAAATTTTACAGGGTAAGGTAACGGTATCCAAAATGGGAACACCCTTACTCATCTTTTCTAAAAAATAAGGCGTAATTGATTTGTTAACTCGAACAATGTATTCCTTCTCATGCTCATTCGATGCACGAAGAATTTTATTTACGATATCCCCGTCATTAGTTAAAAAGATCAGTCCTTCCGAATCCTTATCTAAACGACCAATAGGGAATATGCGTTTTGGATAGTTTATATATGTGATGATGTTTCCGGCAATATTCGTGTCGGTTGTACAAGTAATGCCTGCCGGCTTGTTAAATGCCAGGTATACCTTTTTCTCTTTTTTCGGCTTGCCATTCGATAAATAGCTGCCATCCACCTCTACAATGTCACCCGGGGTATAGCGATTGCCGAGCTGTGCGAGTTCATTGTTTAGAATAACACGACCTTGACGAATCAACTCATCCGCTTCTCTTCTGCTGCAATATCCGGTATCGCTAATAAACTTGTTTAAACTTATAGAATCGTCTTGCATGCTGCAAAGCTAGGAAATTAATGGCAGCGGGCATAAGCCGCTGCAAATGATGTATGTTTGCGGAAAATTTCTCGATTTGTCTACTGTTGTTTTAATAACACCTCCCTTTACGCAATTGAATACGCCGTACCCTGCTACGGCCTATCTCAAAGGCTTTCTAAATACGAGAGGCGTCAGTAGTTTCCAGGCCGATTTGGGCATCGAAGTAACCAACTTGGTCTTTTCATCTGAAGGACTAAAAGATGTGTTTAATAGGATTGGAGGATTAGAGGCTGAATGGTCAGACAATTGCAAACGAATCATCGCCTTACAAGACCAGTACGTACAAACAATTGATATTGTGATGAGCTTTCTTCAGGGAAAGCGCCCCACAATGGCCCAGCAAATTTGTCAACGTAATTTTCTTCCCGAAGCCGATCGATTCAAGCAAATCGCTGATATTACTTGGGCTTTCGGTGCTATGGGCATTCAAGACCAAGCCAAGCATTTGGCAACCATGTATCTGGAAGATTTATCTGATTTAATTAAAGAAACTTTAGACGACCATTTCGGATTCAGTAGGTATGCAGAACGTCTTGGAAGAGCGGCTTCCGAATACGATGAACTCTATGAAGCCCTCAGTCAACCTTTGACTTTTATTGATGAAAAAACCATTCAAGTTTTCAAAGCAATCATAGAAAAAGAACAACCTAAGTTGGTGGCCATCTCTGTTCCTTTCCCGGGGAACTTGTATGCGGGCTTGAGATGCGCTCAATGGTTAAAGATGCATCATCCCACTATTAAAGTGGCCTTGGGTGGCGGATATGCAAACACTGAATTGCGATCTCTTTCAGATACACGAGTGTTCGAAGTGCTCGATTTTATTACCCTCGACGACGGAGAAGCGCCCATTGAACAACTCATCAAGTTTGTGGAAGGAACTATTCAACAAGATCAATTGAAGCGCTGTTTGCTAAATGATGGGGAGAAAGTATCGTATATCAACAATGCTGCTTGTACCGACTATAAGCAAGGGCAAGTGGGCACGCCCGATTACAGCGACTTTAAACTTGATCAATACATTTCTGCTTTAGAAGTGGCCAATCCCATGCACAGGCTGTGGAGCGATGGCCGTTGGAACAAACTAACCATGGCGCATGGTTGCTATTGGGCGAAATGCACTTTCTGTGATATTAACCTCGACTATATTCAACGCTACGAGCCCATCAACGCAAGTATTCTCTGCGATCGAATGGAAGAAATGATGGCACAAACAGGCGAGAACGGTTTTCATTTTGTTGACGAAGCCGCACCACCTTCGCTAATGAAAGCATTGGCGCTAGAAATCATCAAACGAAAGTTAGTAGTTAGTTGGTGGACCAATATTCGTTTTGAAAAGAATTTTACCCGCGATCTCTGTTTGCTCTTAAAAGAGTCGGGCTGTATTGCGGTTTCGGGAGGGCTTGAAGTAGCTTCCGATCGACTCCTTGCGCTTATTCAGAAAGGGATAACAGTAGAACAGGTGGCACAAGTAACCAAGCATTTTACCGAAGCCGGTATCATGGTTCATGCGTATCTGATGTATGGATTCCCTACTCAAACCGCGCAAGAAACGATCGACTCTCTTGAAATGGTGAGGCAATTGTTCAAAACAGGAGTACTACAGTCGGCTTTTTGGCATCTGTTTACTATGACCGCTCACAGTCCAGTAGGTAAAAACCCGGCAGCATTTAAAGTAGAGCGAATTGGAACGGGAGAAGGGCGTTTCGCTAATAATGACCGCGATCACCACGACCCTGTTGGAGAACACGAGCGCTTTGGCGACGGACTTCGGAAAGCCCTGTTCAACTACATGCATGCACTTGGTTTTGAGGAACCCCTGCACAAGTGGTTCGATTTTAAAGTGCCCAAAACTGCGGTTGCTCCCGACCTGATCTTGAATTACATCACCAATGAACCACTTCCACCGTTCAAACTAGAGTCTCAAGTAATTTGGTTGAACAAATCTGTGTCAATCGACTTTTTCACTCAAACCAAAAAAGGGAATTCGAGAGAAATGGCCAATATAACACTCATTACAAAGAAGCAAACTTATACGCTTACCGTGCCTTCCGAACAAGGAAAGTGGTTGTTCGAATTGTTACCAACGCTAGGACCGGAAAAAGCAAAACAATCCTTAAAGCAAGTTCAAGACAGCTACGAGAAAAATGGATGGGACGATTTTGAACTGTTTTGGGACAACAAGCCAATGAGTGGTCTGCATAAATTTGGACTCTTGAGGATTTAAAACGGAAAAGCCGCCTTCGAAACTCAATTGAGTTCCCAAGACAGCTTTTTTAAAATACAGTACAGATTGTTTATAGGGTAATTACACTATTTGTACCACCGTAAACATTGGGTGCTTCAGCGTCCGCTTCAGGGTCGTTCAACCACTCTGATTCGTTCACGCGATACTTGAATTCATGTTTTGAATCTTTGGGAAGATTAACGTCTATTGAAAACGTACCATCCTTTTTCTTGTTCATAACAAGCGGCTGCATCCAGTCGCTGTTCAGTCCGAGGATTTCAATAGAAGAGGCGTTATCTGCAACAAATGAAAACTTTACTTTGCAGTAATCCTTGGTTTTGTAGTAGGTCTTAGTTACCATAATGCTTGGTTTATTGAAGGTTGTAAAAGCAATTGATTTTCGCCAAGCAATCGTAGATAAAGGCAAAATTACATACCTTAATACAAAAAATATTAAAAAGTAACCCAATTCATTGAATAGCAAGCTACTAACAAATGATCGTGACGGGTTTTTATTGATGAAATTTCGGTTTGCGCTTTTGAATTAATATTTGAAATATAGAGGGTTATAAAGCTTACTTATTATTTATTCAGTTTATTTAAGACATAAAAATTCATGAAAATTATTCGCAGAATTCTTTCCATTTTAGGCATTATTATTCTTGTTGCCGCTATCGGGTTTTTCTTCTTCGCTCCAAAATACATCGATCAATCGATGAACAAAACCCTCCATAAGAGTATCACTGATAGTGTACCAAAATGGTATGATTCCATTCCATTTATTGCCGATATGCACTGTGATGCTCTTTTATGGGATCGTAATATTTTGAATAAAGCGGATCACGGACATGTAGACATTCCTCGAATGCTGGAAGCCAACGAGGCTTTTCAAGTCTTTTCCATTGTGAGCAAAACTCCAAGAGGAATCAATTATGAGAAGAATACCGCAGAAACCGATCAAGTTGCCTTATTGAGTTTTGCTCAACTACGCAACTGGCACGATTGGTTCAGTATGAAGTCGAGAGCCCTTCACCAATGTGAGGCGCTACATAAAACTGCCGAATATTCAGAAGGAACGTTTCGAGTGATACAAACCAAATCCGATTTGGAGCAATTCATCAACGATAGGGCAAAGAACCGTTCCATTGCGGCCGGAATGTTGGCACTAGAAGGTGCACATTGTTTGGAAAATGATCTTACTAATTTGGACACCTTTTTTAATGCCGGAGTAAGATACATTGGGCTTACCCATTTTTTCGACAATGAATGGGGCGGCTCAGCTCATGGAGTAGACAAAGGTGGCTTAACAGAAAAAGGAAAGCAATTGATAGATGCCATGATCAAAAAGCACATCATTATAGATTTGGCTCATGCATCTCCCAAATTGATCGATGATATCTTCAAATACACATCGGTTCCTTTGTTGGTTTCACATACCGGAGTAAAAGCTACCTGCGATAATGTGAGAAATTTAAGTGACGCGCAAATTGATGAAATTGGCAAACGAAAAGGACTGATCTGTATAGGAATGTGGGAAACCGCCGTATGTGGAACTGACGCCATGGCCACTGCTAAAGCCATCAAATATGTAATGGATCGAATAGGAGTGGAGCGCGTTTCCATGGGCTCCGACTTCGATGGTGCCATTGAAGCTAGTTATGATATCAATGGTTTTAGAGAAGTAGTATCCGCATTACAAAAACTGGGCATTTCAAGAATTGATATTGAAAAGGTAATGGGAGGCAATATTCGCGATTTCTTACTTCAAAACTTACCGGAATAATGAATCAGCAACTAGGGCAATTGGCATTGGTGGTACGCGACTACAATGAAGCCATTGAATTTTATACCACTATTTTAGGCTTTGAAATTTTGGAGGATACCGAATTAAGTACCACCAAACGATGGGTGCGGGTTCGTCCCAAAGGCACCGTTGGTGCTGAACTTTTGCTGGCAAAAGCGGCGAATGAGGAGCAGCTTTCAAGAGTGGGAAATCAAACCGGAGGGCGTGTATTTTTATTTCTTTATACCGACGATTTTGACCGCGATTTTGATAACTATTCATCAAAAGGAGTTGTATTTGTAAGGCCGCCCGAAGAACAATCCTATGGAAAAGTAGCCGTATTTGAAGATTTATACGGAAACTTATGGGATTTGATACAGCCGAAATAGTAAAAAATTAATGTTGCAACACATAAAAATTACCTATGTTTGTATTGAAAATCAATTATTTGTGGTAATTTGGGTGTTGGAACTACGAAAAATGTTTAGTAAAATAGCGATGAAGTGAAATCGTGCAAAAAAAAACTCTCGTAAATACTTTTACTTACGGATTATCTTTTCTTATTTAGCACTTCCTACTCCTATCGATAGAACCTCTTTCTATCCAATTTTCCAAGAAGCCACATACTCTGTAATTTTTTAAACCACATAAAGTCATGAGAAAGCTTTTACTCATTGCTTCTATTCTTGGATTATCAACCTTGTCTTATGCCCAAGTAGGAAGCCTCGTTAACACGTACGGTACAAATGGTGCTACTAACACGCCAATTGGCCTAGGAAACGAAGAAGTTCGCAAATTTGAATTTCAAACCGACGGTAAAGTTGTAGCCGTAGGATATACAGTTGTAGGCGCAACTACAGATATTGCAGTAGTTCGTTACAACCAAAACGGTACTTTAGACAATACCTTCGGAACAGGCGGTATCGTTCAAATTGACTTGGGCGGTGGCAACGACGATGCTTTTGGTGTTGAAATTGACGGCTCAGGCAAAATCATCGTTATCGGAGAAACCAATAGTACTCCTACCTACGATTTCTTTTGTATTCGCTTAAACTCAGACGGAACTTTCGACAATACTTTTAGTGGAGATGGTATTCTTACTGTAGACATTGACGCCGGTTCGGAAGATCATGGCTCAAACGTAAAATTTACTTCTACCGGTAAAATTGTTATTGCAGGTTATAGAAACAAAGGATGTTCCGGTGACTTCGCCGTAGTGCGCATTAACACCGACGGAACGCTCGATAATACTTTCAGTGGCGATGGTATCGTTACAACCGGTATTACAGGTTGTACTGAAGACTTTATCTCAAGCCTTGTTGTGCAATCAGATGATAAAATCATCGCCTCAGGTTCTTCAAAAGACGTTGACTACGATTTCGCGATGGCTCGTTATAATACCGATGGTACTTTAGATGCAACTTTCGGTACCGGTGGTATTGTAGTAACACCGATAGGGCCTGCCGGAATTAGTGACGACCATTGCTATGGCATTGCACTGCAAGCAGATGGTAAAATTGTAAGAACAGGATGGACGCGCGCTTCTACAAGCTCTGATTTCGATTTTGCAACAGCTCGTTACAATACAGATGGTTCACTTGATAATACTTTTGGTACAGGTGGAATTGTGATCACTAATATCGGACCTGGTGCAACCGAAGATCAGGCTCGTGCAGTTGCCTTGATGAAAGATGGTCATATCATTATCGCAGGAAACAGCGATAACGGAGATTTTACCCTGGTTCGCTACAACTCTAACGGAACCTTGGATAACCTCTTCAGTGGCGACGGTATTGCTACAGCTGACTTAGCAGGAGGACAAAACGACTTCGTTCGTTATGTAAAAATGCGTGATCAATACATTTATGCAGGTGGATATATTTCAAATGCAGGTAATAAGAACTTTTCTATCGCTGCCTTCCAAAACGACGGTTTCTCCCTTCCATTCAACGATCTAGCTTTTGCTGCTCAAAGAAATGCCGTAGGTGTAGAATTAACCTGGAAAGCGCTTACAGAAAAGAGTTTGATTCAATACAATATTGAAAAGAGCACCGATGGTCGCAACTTCAAATCTCTAGGTGCCGTTGCAGCCGTTGCTAGTCAGTCTAAATTTAATTTTGTTGACAAAGAAGCGCTTCTCAATACAACCTTCTATCGATTGGCAATGGTATCTGTAGATGGTAAAATAACTTACAGTAATGCTGTTGTTGTAAGAAGCAGTGCTGTATCGTCTAATTTGGAAGTTTATCCAAGTTTGGTTACAAGTACCGTGAACTTGCAAATTCCAGCAGGAATTAAAGGACGCACTCAAATTACTGTAACTGACTTCTCAGGAAGAATTCTCAGTATGAGTACGATGGAACTCCAAGGAACGGCTATTACTACATCATTGGATGTAAATCGTTTATCGAAAGGAATGTACAATATTACCGTTTCTGCTGATGGTGGCAATGTGAAGTTGACTTCTCGTTTCGTGAAACAATAATGTCAACCCCCTAGACTTTACATATGTGGAAATGGGGCCGTATAATTACGGCCCCTTTTTTTATGGAATTTTTTAACTTAGGAATCTCAGACAGTTTAAACCCGCTGCTATGCCTTGGAGATTCCTGTTCTTAGTGTTTCTTTCTACCCCAGCTTTGGCGCAAGACCAGTTGGCTACCACCAATAGTGCACCTCCTGTAGCGTCTTATGAAAAATGCGTGATCAATGCTTCTAAACTACTTACAGAAGTGTTCGATTTAATGAAGAAGAATTATTACAAAAAAGACTTCATTGCCTGGGATTCTCTTCAATTGTTGGCTCAGCAGCAAGTGAAAGCCAGTACCACCTGCGAGGGCGCTTATGATGCCATTAATCATTGTTTTAAATTGCTCAAAGAACAACATAGTTTTGTTATGCCTGCCATAAAAGCGGCTACCTATAACAACGATACCTCTTATGTTTGTTTCTCTCAAAACTGGAAAGAACAAGTGGGGTCTTGCAGAGCGGAACTTCTTGAACCCGAAATAGGTTATTTGGAAGTACCCGCTATTAGCTCTACGGATCGATGGATTTGTGAGAAAATGTCGGATAGTTTGCAATCACTCATCGCTCATCTCGATCGATCCGGAGTTAAGCATTGGATTATTGATTTACGAAAAAATACTGGTGGGAATTGTTGGCCGATGCTCACGGGAATTGGCCCACTACTGCAAACAGATACTTGTGTTTATTTTATTAGAAATGAAGAGCGTGTTCCGGTTATCTATAAAAATGGGAAGACCTACCAAGGAAAGTACGAACGCTGTGGCACTTCTCAACCCGGCTATCAGCTTGCAAATAAACCTCTTCAAATTATCGTTTTAACAGGGAACCGAACCGCCAGCTCCGGAGAAATTGTGGCGCTCGCATTTCGAGGTATGAAAGAAACGATCATGATGGGGCTGCCTACTGCCGGACTTACAACAGCCAATGCTACCTATCAACTCTCCAATAATGCCATGTTAGTACTAAGCGTGTGTCAAGAAGCCGATCGAAAAGGAAGAATACAGGAAGGGAGAATGAAGCCTGATATCATAATAGAAAGCAAATATGGTGAAGATACGGCCCTTCAGGAAGCACTTATGAAATTGCGAGAAGTTAAAATCTTATCAAATTACTAGCCATCCCCAAAAGTTTTTTGTCAACCGAACGTCTTATACTATTATTAGTATAAAATAAGCGTTTAATATGAATTTGACCCGAATTTGGCTCTCGTCTTTCCTTATTTCGACTGCCCTCCTTGGTTTTTCAAACCCTGTAAAACCAATCAAATCTTTCCAATCGCACTATGAAAACGTACTCGGAACTTCTTTCGATCTCAAAGTTTTCACTACTTCAGAAATCAAAGCTGATATAGCAACGGATATTGCTTTGAACGAAATTGACCGACTATCGGCAATCAGTAGTTCTTATGATCCCAATAGTGAATTGAGTCTCTGGTTAAAAACGCAACAAACTCCTATTAAACTAAGTAAGGATCTATATACCTTGTTTGAATTGTTTGATTCTTGGAAACAAAAAACCAAGGGTGCTTTGAATCCCTCAATTGCACTCGCTATTGAATCTTGGAAGGATGCGCAAAAAAGCGGTATGCTTCCCTCAGCCAATGAGTTGTCTGCCATGGCATTTGAAATGCAACAGGCACAATGGGTATTAGATCCGGTGAATCAAACCGCTACTCATATAGGATCTCTGCCCCTCGTTTTCAACACTTTCGTTAAATCATATATTATCGACAAAGCAGCTACAAAAGCACTTCAAGAAACCGGAGTGCAGGGACTTGTTTTAAATATTGGGGGTGACGTGGTTGTGAAAGGGAGTCAACCTGAACTTATCGGTGTTGCTACATCAAAGCAAATAGCAGACAACGAAGTGCCCGCTATTCAGATATCCATTGAGAACAAAGCAATTGCTACTAGTGGGAACTATAAACGGGGCTTTTTGGTAAATAACAAGTGGTACTCTCATATTTTAGACCCGAGAACCGCTGCGCCTGCTCAACAAATACAAAACGCTACAGTAGTGGCCAACGACGCAACAACAGCCGGCGCATTGGCAACTGCATTCAATATTCTTTCCCTAGACGAATCGATAACGCTAGCTAGTGCTATTCCCGGAATGGCCTTCATGATTACAGATGTGAAAGGAGAAGTGCGTTACAACAGCGCTTGGAAAGCATTGGTGAAACCTGCTGAATTGGCAAAAGTTACCACTCCCAATCAAAAAACTTGGAATGAAAATTATGAAGTTTTGATCAACCTTGAATTAGCAAAATTTGAAGGTCGCTCACATCGACCCTTCGTAGCTATTTGGGTTGAAAACGACAAACAAGAAACGCAAAGAACACTCGCACTTTGGTTCAATAAGCCTCGTTGGTTACCTGACCTTAAAGAATGGTTCAGGAAAAACAATGCCCGCTATCGTGAAACGCCGGGTGCCGATATTACGACCATTAGTTCAGCTACTCGACCCGCCGGTAACTATGTGATCAAATGGGACGGAAAGAACGATGCCGGACAGTTTGTATCGCAAGGTACCTATACTATTATCATTGAAGTGGCGCGAGAACACGGTACCTATCAAATTATCAAGCAAGCAGTTGAGTGTAAAAAGAAGGAAGCTAAATTTGCATTAGAAGCCAATACAGAGGTAGCAAGTGCGTCGGTGGAATACAAAAAAGCTTCTTAAAAGAGATGGAGAAACAGCAACAACCGCTAGGTAAAAGAATCTATAAGCAAACAGCACATTGGTCGAGATGGTTTCATTTGTACTTGTCAATGGTGAGTTTTCTAATACTCCTTTTTTTTGCAATTACCGGCATTACATTGAATCATACTGAGTGGTTTGCAGACCAGCAAAAAACGACCACTTTAAAAGACACGGTACCCATGGCATGGGTAGAAGCTAAATTGGATACCATCGCAATTAAAAAGCTAGAGATCGTAGAACGATTTCGAAATAAATTTGGTATCAAAGGCGCCCTTACCGAATTTATAATAGACGAATACCAATGTACGGTTTCATTCAATGGCCCCGGCTATGCAGTAGCAGCTTTTGTTAATCGAGAGAATGGGATTGTTGAAATCAATGAAACCTATGTTGGTTGGGTGGGAGTGCTCAATGATCTACACAAAGGACGAGACACCGGTTCCAAATGGAAATGGCTGATTGATATTAGTGCCGTATTGATGATTTTAGTATCAATTACCGGACTAATGATGCTATTCTTTTTGAAGTCAAAAAGAATAGCCGGTTTGGCGGTAATCATAGTGGGAGGTATCCTTTGTTGGCTGGTATACTATTTTGGAGTGCAATAAGTTCTAGGCATTTACGGTTGCTAAACTTTGAGGTAATGGAATGCGAACAACTATTTCAGTTCCCATTGCCTCGGCTGTTCTAAGTTCAAGTTTCCCGGATACTGCAAGGGTTTTCTCTTTTATGTTTACTAAGCCTAAGCTTGTTTTCTTTTTTTCCTGTGTTTGATCAAATCCACGGCCATTGTCTTTAATTTTCAATACAAGTTCTTTGTTTTCTGTTTGAAGTGAAACGCTTACCATGCTTGCTTTTGCATGCAATTGAACATTAGACAAAGCTGCATCTAGTACTTTCAAAATAGTGACATCGATGGTAGAAGCAATATGGTTTACCTTCAAATTTGACTCAAACTGCACTTCTATGTTACATTTCTTACTAAATTCTAAGAGTTTTGAATTCACAGATTCACGGAGTCCTAAGTCGGCCAAAATAGTTTGATGCAACTCTTTTGATATTACTCTAAGTTTTTGAATGGAGTTCGATAACTGCGAAGTAGCTCGTTCAATGCTTTCTTTTGTTTGAACTTCTTTCGTTCTATCAAAAGTCATAGAAAGTAACAATTTCAATGATGCAAGTTCTTGACTTAGATCTTCGTGGATCTCTCTAGCAATCTTTTGCTTTTCTTTTTCTCTCACAGATTCTAAATGTATTGCTAAGGATCGAATTTCTTCCTGAGTTTTAAGCAATGCTTTTTCTTGTTCTTTCAAACGGGTTATATCCACCCCCATACCAACTAAACAAGGAATGCCGTCATATTCTGTTTGGATTCCGGTAAGAAAATAGACCGGACGAGCTCCTGATTTAGTTTTCATTGGAGCTTCGGCATCGGCAACCCCGTCTATAAATGTTTTCTCAATTCTGCTTTGA
This sequence comes from Endoryza foliicola, assembly GCF_050589245.1. Lineage (NCBI taxonomy): Bacteria > Pseudomonadati > Bacteroidota > Chitinophagia > Chitinophagales > Chitinophagaceae > Endoryza > Endoryza foliicola. The sequence continues at coordinate 181,766 of NZ_JBOBEW010000005.1, forward strand.
ATATAGGCTTTGTCGCTATCGTCAAAAAAGTCTAAGGGGTGCATTTCAGAAATTTCTGATCCACTATACCCTGTTACTTTTTCAAAGTTGCTATTCCAACGGAGAATTTTCCCTGTGTGGTCAAAGAAGTAAAATATACCCGGAATACTTTGGATGATGGCTTGAATAAAATGCGTTTCTTGTGATGAATTCTCGCGAAAGAATACACAGAATATTTGTTCGTCCTCTAATTGCATGGGTATCACAGAAAAACTTACCGGAAAGATCTTTCCGGTTTTGGTTTCTGCTCGCGCAGCACCTGAAGTGGCTTTCGCATTCGTGATGATTTGTGTAACCACTTCTATGTGTTGGGCGCGGTCTTCCAAAGGGATAATTATTTCAGGTAAGAATTTACCATCAACCTCTTCAAATTTCCAACCGAATAGATCTTCCGCTGCTTTGTTCCAAAACAAACAGGTTCCATTCGATCTGATGCTGATTACAGCATCGGTCATATCATTAAAAAACGGTCTTAAATTAAACGGGGCCAAATTCATAACAATAGCTTGAGTTGGTGATTCAAATAGTGGCAAGAAAGCTTATGGTGTGTCCCCAAGGTGCATCTTTAATTTGCCTTATAAATCAGAAATTCTTTCTTGATTTTCAGCCATTTCTATTATATAAATTCATAATTTGAGAGACATACGCTGTAATTTATAACGGCTTATCCAACTATTCTGTCTTTATTTATATTGTTTTTAATAGATTTAAGTGACGACTCTTAGTTGGAAGGTAAGACTTCCATTCAACTTTAAAAGTATTATTGACTGAAGTCAAGAGCCTAAACAATGTATTAGTGTTTTTTAACATACTATCTAACATGAACAAACGTTTTTTCCTAAAATCACTTGCACTTACCGGGTTTACTTTTCCGGCATTCGAAAACATCACTGCAGCGTTGCATGATAAAAAGCATCTTCCTGCCACTCAAATAGCTCAAGATGAAAATTTTTGGGAAGCAATTCGCAAAGGATATCGGATCAAACCAGACTATATTAATTTGGAAAATGGCTACTATTGCTTTCAACCCGAAGAAATACTTGAAGCATTCATTAAGAATGTTCGTGAAGTAAACTATCAAGGGTCTTATTATATGAGAACGGTGCAATGGGATAATAAGAAAAAGGCTGCTGCAGCACTTGCTAAAATAGCAGGGTGTAACTCAGATGAAATAATCATTACAAGAAATACTACTGAATCACTTGATACCATTATAGGTGGACTTGCTTGGAAGGAAGGTGATGAAGCTGTGATGGCAGAGCAAGACTATGGAGCGATGCTTGATATGTTTAAACAAATTGCTAGGCGTCATGGAGTAGTCAACAAGATCATTTCAGTACCCAATCATCCGGCTAGCGACGAAGAGATTGTAGCCCTATATGAAGCGGCCATTACCCCGAAAACGAAACTGTTGATGGTTTGCCACATGATCAATATTACCGGTCATATTCTGCCTGTTCAAAAAATTGCAGATATGGCTCACAAACACGGTGTGAAAGTACTGGTTGAAGGAGCACATGCCTTTGCTCATATTCAATATGATATCCCAAGTTTACACTGCGACTTTTACGGAGCATCCTTACATAAATGGTTAAGTGTACCACTTGGGGCAGGTATACTATATGTGAACAAGAATAGTATTCCTGATCCTTGGCCTTTAATTGCAGACGGAGATTCTAAACCATTGACAGATATTTATCGACTCAATCATACAGGAACGCACCCTGTACATACCGACTTAACGATACTCAATGCAATCGATTTTTATTACAAGTTAGGCCCGGAAAGAAAAGAAGCTCGATTGCGGTACTTACAACAGTATTGGACTTCTAAGCTACGAAAAGTGAAAAATGTTGCAGTGAATACACCTGCAGATGTTGAGCGTTCTTGTGGTATCGCTAATGTTGGGATTATAGGAATAAAACCGGGCTTACTAGCTGAGCGCTTGTTGAAAGAATACAAAATTTATACAGTTGCAATAGACTATGCGAATGTACACGGTTGTAGAATTACTCCTAATATTTATACTACAACAGCTGAATTGGATCAACTAGTGAAAGCAATTACTGAAATGGCAAAAGCGGTTTAAATGAGATCGGTATTCTTGATAGTGATTTTTATTTCCCTGTTTGCAATTTCTTCCTATTCTCAAACAAAAAATGTGGAAGCAGTAAAAAACTGGGGGGCTGTTTTTATTCCTTCAGGCAACTATTTTTGGAATGCTGCCGAGAAACAATTACTTCAAGTGATGGATGAGCAAAAACTTGCTGAAGTTAAAACTTTTTCAGTTTTATGCAACTGGCCCTTTGGCTTGTTTGAAATTGATGACCTCTTAGACGATGAATACGAGGAGTGGGAAGCGCAAATGAGCAGACTTAATTTCGAAACTATTGCCGCCATTAGGGTAGGAGCTGCCAATTATTATTTATTGGAGCTGCCTTACCAAAAGAATTTGAATTGGGATAAGCGTTATTTTTGGAAGAAGAGCCTCTATTTTTTCTTTCAAGATAAATACCTCAAACTAAGCAATTAAAAGCGTGAGCTACAAATTATTGATCAATATAGGACAGTTGGTGGGGGTGTCTTCCACTCAAAATCCGCTTCGTGGAAATGATCTCAAGAATCTGAGTATTATAGAAAATGCTTGGCTCTTAGTTGAGAACGATCGCATTCACTCTTTTGGTTCTATGCAGCAAATGACGGTTGTTGTAAAACCGGAGCAGGTGATCGATATCAATCAGCAGACGATACTGCCTACTTGGGTAGACAGTCATACTCATTTGGTTTTTGCAGAGAGTAGAGAAGCAGAATTCGTACAAAAAATACAAGGAGCTACTTATGCAGAAATTGCAGCAAGTGGAGGAGGAATCTTGAACTCTGCGTCCAAAATCGCTCAAATTGATGAAGAAGAGCTCTATGAACGTTCGCAAATTCGGTTGAATGAATTGATCAAACTTGGTACAGGTGCAATTGAGATAAAGTCAGGATATGGTTTGAGCACTGAGGCTGAATTAAAGATGCTGCGCGTGATCAAACGTTTGAAGGAAGTGAATGATATCCCAATAAAGGCAACGTTTTTAGGTGCGCATGCTTACCCACTTAAGTTCAAAGAAAATCATTCAGCTTATATAGATCTTATTATTCACGAAATGCTTCCGGAAATTGAGCGGTTGAAATTAGCCGACTATATGGATGTTTTTTGCGAAAAAGGATTTTTTGAAATAGAGGAATCTCGCAGGCTATTAAATGCAGGGTTGAAACATGGGCTAGTTCCAAAAATTCATGCCAATCAGCTCAATTGTTTTGGTGCTGTAGAGTTGGGAGTTGAACTAGGGGCGGTATCAGTTGACCATCTTGAGTCGATGGACGATGCTTCAATTAAAACACTTGGTGGTAGTACTACTATTGGGACACTCCTTCCCGGCGCTGCCTATTTTTTACGAATGAGCTATCCACCTGCACGCGATTTGATAAATGCCGGGGCAGTGCTCGCCTTGGCATCAGATTTCAACCCGGGGTCTTGTCCAAGCGGTAATATGAACCAAATGGTGTCGATGGCTTGTATTCAAATGAAATTATTACCTTCTGAAGCCATCAATGCTGCTACCATTAATGGGGCTTTTGCTATGGGAGTTCATCAGGAAGTGGGAAGCATTGCTGTAGGCAAAAAAGCCAATCTTATTTTATATGCTAAAATGCCGTCTTTGTCGTATATTCCTTATTCATTTGGCTCTAATTTAATAGAAGCCGTCATGATTAGTGGTTCCTTCATCTAAACTCTGTTTATGCAGCACTTCAAATTCTACCAAAAAGAGGACGTTTTGTCGTTAACCAAGATCAGAAGATTTGAAACAAAATTGGGGGAACGAGTGCACACCTCACATTCCGCTGCCGAGTTTGAAGCCGCTATAAAAAACCCGGAAGTGAAATTTGTTCTTTTCGGAATTCCGGAAGACTTGGGAGTGCGAGGTAATGATGGAGTAGGGGGTGCCGATTCTGCTTGGATTCCTTTTCTGTTTTCTTTTCTAAATACACAAAGCAACGACTTTTTAGAAGGAAGCGAAATCTTAGTTGCCGGTCATTTCGACTTCGGTGATCTCAAATATTTAATAGAACAGAATGCTTCGAGTTTCGATGAAAAGAAAGACGCCTATCGTCACGCCGTTCAAACCATTGATGAAGAAGTTGAAAAACTAACAAAAACCATTACTCAGGCTCAGAAAATACCTGTTGCCATCGGTGGAGGGCACAACAACGCATACCCTCTAATTAAAGGTGCGGCTAAGGGCTGGCACAAAGCAGGTGTATTGCAACTGGCACAGTTAAATGTTGTAAACCTAGATGCTCACACTGATTTTAGACCGGCAGAAGGCCGACACAGTGGCAACCCCTTTCGTTACGCTGAAGAAGATGGATACCTCCAGAAGTATTGTGTAGTGGGCGTTCAAGAAAATTATCTTCCTCAAAATGTTTGGACAGATTTTGTGAACAATCCTTTTCTTGATATGGTGACTTTTGAAGATATTTTCCTTCATGAAAAAAGGAACTTTATTCAAGCCGTGGGGCATGCCATCAGTTTTACCGACGATAATTTGATTGGAGTGGAGCTGGATCTAGACATCGTGGAAAACACTTTAACCAGTGCTCAAACACCTTCAGGTATTTCAAGTGTTCATGCTCGTCAATACATCAATATGGTGGCCGCTCAAGCCAAGCCCGCCTATTTACACATTGCCGAAGGCGCTTCACAATTAACCGACGGACGAAAGTCGGAAACTACAGGAAAACTAATTAGTTATTTGGTAAGCGATTTTATCAAAGCCTTTGCTCACTAAAAGTTGATTCCGAAATTAATATAAGAACTGAATTTCGAAGATTGATCATTGAACTGAAAACTCAATTCTAACGGACCCAACGCCGTATTGTATCCAACACTTAAAGCGTGACCAGATAAAAACTCAGGCTTTTGCAGTAGGTTGTTTTGGCTAATGAAGTTATTGACCAAAGCATTTGTTCTCGCTGCAAAATACAAATTCGTATTCGCGTTTACTCTCAAACCTGCTTGAAGCGCTCCTACACTTGGAGTGAAAAAGCTTCCTTCTTCCAATCCAACAAAAACAATTTGATTTCTGAAGGTTCTAACCATTCCACCAATTACAAAATCATTAAAGATGTTTTGCGCATAGTTGAAGTTTACACCCCCTTGAAACATCAATGAAAATACAGATCGTTTGCCTAGAGGAGTGTACAATTCAAAATTGGCCATCAAGCGCTGGTAGTTGTTAAAGCTAATTCCTAAAGAATCTTTATTTAATGGAATTCCATTTTGTGTGATCGTAACATCCGCTCTTTGATTGAATATATAGCCAAGTTCGGTTTCCAATTTTAAACCTTTTTTAGGCAAAGTTGGTCTGTCTAAGGTATTTACATTCCAATACAAAAAGTGTGTAAAGAAGTGATTATCGCCGTTAAACTGAATGGCGGTTTCAATTGAAGGTTGTAATTCTGTTGATTCGTACCTTATGCCGGTTCCAACTGTATACGATCGATTGCGCGAATATTGAATTTTAAGATTTGACTGTGTGTAATAATTCTTGTATTCCCCCGTCTTTTTAAAATTGGTGTAGGCAGGAAAAATGAGATTTTCAAATTGAATATCAGCAATTGCAGCAACATTTTTTCCGCGACCTAAATATTGTAAATGTTCGCCTTTCAATCGAAAGCGTTCACCAAAATTTAGTGTTAAGTAAGAGCGAGAACTTGCTGTAAAAAAATTGCGTGAAGTAATGTTGGCTAAAACACTGATACCGGTAAACTTGTTGTAATGCAACCCTATTTTGGCAAAAGTTTCGGGGTTCTCTATTACGTCAAAAATGATTCGCGCGCCATGGTTTTCATCCGGATAAAGGGTATAGGTTATTTTGTTATAATAACGCGTTCCAAAAGCTTTGCGAATCATGTTGTTCAATTTCGCAGCCGTGTAATAGCGATTGTCGTAATAACCTACCATATGAGCGAAAAATGCCGGAGTTGTTCTTTCCAAGCCATGTATTTCAATGCTGGTAAGTTTTACTGAATCTGTGAACGACGGGCGAATTATCTTACTTTGTTCGGTTTCACCGTATTGCGCATTGATAGAATCGGCCAGATGTTTGAAGATCGGATACAGGCGTCGGCCTTCTTCAATTCCAAGTCGAAGAATTTCATCCGATTTATTAAAACTGGCTGTATTGTAGTTTTCAATGGGAAGCGGCAAATACAAATCACAATCCTTTATTTGTATTTTTAGGTCTTCAGCTTCTTTAAAGAAGGCGATCTGCAATAATACTTGCAAAGCGTTGTTCACGCGTTCTTTGGGCAATAGACCGGTGGAAACATTGCTTCCAATAACATAATCGGCGCCCATTTCACGAACATCCTTCACCGGAAAATTTCTGACCACTCCTCCATCAACCAATTTCTTTCCATTGTTCTCAACCGCCGTAAATACGGTAGGTATGGCCATACTGGAACGAATGGCAGTTACTATATCCCCTTTGTCTAGTACTACTGCTTCTCCTGTTGCAACATCCGCTGCAATACATTTAAAAGGAATCGGGAGCTTGCTAAAGTCTTTGATCTGATATACATGAAAAAATAATTCAGAGAACTTCAACCATAATTCTTCACTCTCTAACACGCCACTTGGTAAACGAAAACGATTGTTGATCCAAGGTAATTCCACCCCATATTTGCCGTATTCACTTTTCTCTTCCATTACTTGTGCACGAAGCGAAGAGGCATTCGTTAATAGTAATTCCCAATCTAATCTCTTGGCAATTTGTTCAAGTTGGTCGGCCGAATAGCCCGAAGCATAGAGGGCACCTACGATGCTACCCATGCTGGTACCCGTGATATAGTCGATCTTGAGCCCAGCAGAATCAATGGCTTTTAAGATACCAATATGGGCCAATCCTTTTGCTCCTCCGCCACTGAGCGTTAGCCCAATTTTAGGACGTTGCCCCATAGCTTCAAATGAAAAGAGTAGGAGCGCAGCGAAAAGGAATTGCTTCATGTGATTTTTTTAGGATTCTAGTTCCATCAACTTCTCAAATACCTGTTCGTATTCTTTTTGAGCTTTAGTTAAGTTATCTGAAACTGTTTTATAACGATTTTCTGCTTCTTGAAACTTGTTTTTATCAGCATAAATATCTGGCGATGCCAGGGCATGTTGAACAGCCTGTTGCTCTTTTTGCAGTTTTGCCACTTCTTCCTCTAATTGCTGAAATCGTTTCTGATATTTTTGCAATTCTTTCTTCTGTTCCTTGTTGATCGGACCTTGGCTTCCTTTGTCAACAGGCACTGCTACAGGCTCAGGTTGAACAGTTACTACAGGTGCTACTGCCTTCGATGATGTTTTTTCCGGTACGGCAGTCTTCGCCATTCTTTCCTTCCAAGCTACCCACTCTTCATAACCACCATTGAATTCTTTGATTTCCTGGTCTACAATTTCCCAAATTTTATTGGCGGCTTTTGAAATGAAATAGCGATCGTGACTAACAAAAATGTACGTTCCTTCATACTTCATCAAAGCGTCTGCCAAAAGTTCAACAGAGTGCATATCTAAGTGGTTCGTAGGCTCATCCAGCATCAAAAAGTTGGCTTTGCTTACAATGGTTTTTGCCAATGCCACCCTTGCTTTCTCCCCACCACTTAACACTTTAATTTTTTTATCTATATCATCTCCGCCAAACAAGAAACAGCCTAATAAATTACGCAGTTCCTGCTCCGTTAGTTGGCTTCCGCACCCTTTCATTTCATCTAAAATGGTATTGTTCAAATCCAGCGCTTCCAATTGGTGCTGTGCGTAAAAACTCTCGTCAACATTGTGCCCCCATTTACGTTCCCCCATAAATGGTTCGGCGTCTGCAATGATGCGCAATAAGGTTGATTTCCCTTTACCATTTGCTCCAATCAACGCAATTTTGTCGCCTCGGTTGATGGTCGCTTCTGTATTCGACACAATAACATTGTTACCGAATGCCTTTGTGATGTTCTTTAATTCTACAATGATTTTGCCTGGTATGGTATCTACTCTAAAATTGATCTTGATATTGGGACGCTCAATTTCTGCTTCCTCAATTCTATCCAATCGATCTAATTTTTTTTGTATACTTTGAGCTTGTGCGGCTTTACTGGCTTTCGCTTTGAAACGTTCTATGAAGCGTTCTTGCTGTCGAATATAGTCTTGTTGGTTTTCAAAAGCTTTTTGTTGCAATTCCACTCTTACTGCTTTCTCTTTTTCATAGAAATCGTAATTGCCGTTGTAAATATGAATCTGCTGCTGATACAACTCAACGATCTTATTGACCATTCTGTTTAGGAAGTACTTATCGTGACTCACAATAATCACTGAACCTTGATAGTGTTGCAAGTATTTCTCCAGCCATTCAATTGAAGGAAGGTCTAAGTGGTTCGTAGGTTCATCCAACAACAAAAGATCAGGTTGTTGTAAGATCATTTTTGCCAAGAGTACCCGCATTCTCCAACCTCCGCTGAATTCTTTATAAGGTCGGTTCAAATCGTTGTTGGTAAAGCCCAATCCCTGCAACACCTCGGCCGTTTTGTGGTGAATATTGTAACCGTCTAAGGTATCCATTTCGTGCAACCGATCTGTATAGGCGATCAGCGTTTTTTCGTCTCCCGTTTTTTCCAATTCTTTCCCTATTTCTTCAATTTCTCTTTCTAATTGAAGAACTCTTTCAAAAGCGCCTAGTGCAACTTCTAAAATAGTGCTGTTCGTGTCGAAACTGAGTAGATCTTGATGTAAATATCCAATGGTGGTGCTTCTGCTTCTCTCAACTACTCCCTCACTTGCTTGGTATTCTCCCACCAATAGTTTCAACATGGTCGACTTTCCGGTTCCATTGTATCCAATCAATCCTATCCGTTCTCCGGGCTGAATATGCCAAGTGGCTTCTGCCACAATAATTCTTGCCCCAAATTCAAAGGTTACGTTCGTTAATCCTGCTAACATGAAATAAAAATATAATTTGTTGTTTTTGCCTCTTTTTATAATAAGTTGACTATGAGACTCTTAAAATCTCCTTCATTTTAAAACCTAAAACCTTGTATTAAAACGAATTACAAATTTACAGGAAACTAGCGGGATCGATTTTATCTTTTAACTTTGCAAAAAAAATATCACATGAACCGTCGCTTTCTTTGGATCCTCCTATTACTTACCTCCGTACTTGCCGTTTATTTTTTATTCTTTAGAAGCAATTCCGGCCCGGATACACCCAAAGACAAGCCCTTGGCCATTGGTGAGAACACCGCAGGTTTTAACGCTTCATTTCAAGAGCTCTTGAAAACCTATGAGGTTTTAAAAGCAGGCTTTACGGCAAGCGATTCAAACGCTGTGAATGCAGCTGCTGCAGCTATCATTATATCTGCCGATAGCTTAAAGACAAATGAAATTCAAGGAGACAGCACAGGAAGTATTAAACTGTTAGCGATTGATTTGGTGAGCTCATTAAGAGCATCTGCAGAGGCGCTTCAGAAAGAAGCTGACTTAGAGGCTAAGAGAACAGAATTCAAAATGATCTCTGAATATCTTTGGAACCTTGCTCGTGTGGTTCAATACAAAGGAGTGAAATTATACTATATCAATTGCAGTTCGGCTTTGAATAACAATGGTGGTTCTTGGATCGCTGCCCAAAAAGAACGGTTGAATCCTTACCTCGGAAAGGAAACACCCGATTGCGCAAATGCTACCGATTCTATCGACTATTCTAAAAACTAATGTTTTTAGATCAACCTTATTCCTAATTTATTGTTTCCAATGTATATGAAGAATGGCGTGTTTGTATTGTTGCTGTTGTTGAATGGGCTGAACTTGTATTCTCAAGAAAAAGCAACGTTGAGTGGATATGTAAAAGACTCTTTGTCTGGTGAAACCCTTATCGGAGCTACCGTTACAATAGTTGGAGCTAACAAAAGCATTGGATCCAATCAATACGGGTTCTATTCCATTACACTACCAAAGGGCACTTATCAGGTGCTCGCCTCCTATACCGGTTACAATCCTCAACTCATCCAAATAAGAATCGATTCCAGCAAGTCCTTTAATTTTGAATTGAAACAGAAATCAGTTTTGCAGGAAGTGGTAGTTTCCAGCAAACGCAAGGATCTAAATGTGACCAGTTCTCAAATGGGCAAGTTTGATTTATCGATGACTCAAATAAAATCAGTTCCTGTTTTGTTTGGTGAGGTGGATATTCTAAAAACATTGCAACTATTACCCGGTATTCGAAATGCAGGTGAAGGAAATACCGGTTTGTATGTAAGGGGCGGTGGACCAGATCAAAATTTGATCCTTCTCGATGATGCAGTGGTTTACAATACCGGTCACTTATTTGGTTTCTTTTCCATTTTTAATTCGGATGCCATCAAGAATACCTCCATTATAAAAGGAGGCATGCCTGCCCAATACGGAGGCCGTATCTCCTCCGTTTTAGATGTGGCAATGAAAGATGGAAATATGAAGAAAACTGAAGTAGAGGGAGGAATTGGTGCCATTGCGTCGCGTTTGAGTATTCAAGGACCATTGAAAAAAGACAAAGCTTCCTATATCATTTCTGCCAGAAGAACATATATCGATGTACTCGCAAAACCATTCATTCCTAAAACAAGCGATTTCTACGGTTCGGGCTATTATTTCTACGATTTGAACACGAAAGTGAACTACAAATTCAGCGATAAGGACCGCTTGTTTATAAGTGGCTATTTTGGACGAGATGTGTTCACCTTCAATAATTCAGGTCAGTCGTTCAAGGCAAATATTCCTTGGGGAAATGCTACCGGTACGGTTAGATGGAATCACGTTTTCAACAAAAAGCTTTTCTCCAATACAACCTTAGTTTACAACGATTACTTTTTTACGTTCTCAGGTGCGCAGAATGATTTCAACATTAGTTTGAATTCTGGTATTCGTGATCTTTCTGGTAAAGTGGATTTTGATTATTACCCTGCACCTCAACACAAGATCAAATACGGTGTTCAGTACACCTATCATAAATTTACCCCTAATGTAGTAAGCGGTAGTCAAGGTTCCACTCAATTCACTCCGAATAATGAAGGCACGAAATATGCGGGTGAAGCAGGACTGTATATTCAACACGATTGGGATGCAACCGATAAACTAAAAGTGAGTTCGGGTCTTCGCTACAGCAGTTTCACTCAAATGGGACCTTATACGGTTTTCGAGAAAGATGTAAACGGTAACAAAACCGATAGCACCTATTATGGAAGAGGTAAGGCGATTCAACAATACGGTGGATTGGAACCTCGATTAACACTCCGCTATACACTAACTGATGAAAGCTCTATTAAGGCTTCTATTACTCGAAATCTCCAGTACATCCATTTAGTAAGCAATGCCGGTTCAACATTACCCACTGATCTTTGGGTTCCTAGTACGTATCGGGTAAAGCCTCAAATTGGATGGCTCTATGCAGCAGGCTATTTCAGGAATTTTAATAACAATATGTGGGAGACCTCTGTTGAATTGTACTATAAGAAAATGGACAATCAAATTGAATACAGGGAAGGTTACACACAAAGTTTAAAGGATCCGGAGGAAGAGTTCATATTTGGAAAGGGATGGAGCTATGGTGCTGAATTTTACATCAACAAAGCAAGAGGTAAGTTCACCGGATGGTTGGGCTATACCTTGAGTTGGACCAATCGCAAATTCGCACAATTGAATGGTGGGGCTACCTATCCGGCAAAATACGATCGTCGCCACGACCTAAGTTTGGTGACTATGTACGAAGTGAATAAAAAATGGAAATTGTCGGGAGTTTTTGTTTACGGCACTGGAAATGCTACCACGCTGCCTGAGCGATTTTATATAGTAAATGGAGTGCTTACGCAGGAATACAGTAAAGTGAATGCTTACAGACTACCGGCTTATCATCGCCTCGATTTCTCAGCAACATATACGCCTATTCCAAAGAAGAAACATTGGTATTCTCACTATTGGGTGTTCAGTGTATACAATGCCTACAATCGAATGAACCCTTATTTCATTTATTTCAATCAGTCGGGAAGTCCTTACGACGGAACATTAAAAGTAGATGCTCGTCAAGTATCCCTCTTCCCCGTAATCCCTACTGCTACACTCAACTTCAAATTCTAGTTTTAGGATTGTAAACAGATACCGGCCACATTGCTCTGAACTTGAGAGTTGTGCTCACTCTTGAGCATAATCCCCATCTCTCATCTCTAAATATTCTTTTGCTTTTCCCCCCTGTTCTTTCTCTGTATTTCATTCCCAAATTCACAAACTCCCTAATTAACCAACTATTTCCCCAGCTGTTCCATTATTAATTATTACTTATTAATTATTAATTACCCTGGCTGTTCCATTCTTAATTCTTAACTCTTAATTCTTACCTGTATTCCCCAAACACCGTCCTCAATTCATCTGCAATTTCTCCCAACGTACATTTATGCTCAACGGCTTCTAAAACAGCTGGCATGATGTTTTCTCCGCTCACAGCCTTATCATTTAGGATTTGTAACAATTGATCAATTTTTGCAGGATCACGCTGACTGCGCAAAGCCTCCAATTTCTGTATTTGAACAGTTCGAATGGAGTCGTCTACTTTTAAGATAGGAATGGGGCTTTCATCATTTACTTGAAAGGAATTCACTCCCACTATTATTTTTTCTTTTGATTCAATTTGACGTTGGTATTCATAAGCGCTTCGGGCAATTTCGTTTTGAATAAAGCCTTGCTCAATGGCGCTAACGCTGCCGCCCATTGCATCTATTTTATGGATCAGATCCCAAGCCTTTTGTGCAATTTCACTGGTCAATTGTTCAATGAAATAGCTTCCCGCTAATGGATCAACTGTATCAGGAGCCCCGCTTTCAAACGCTACAATCTGCTGCGTTCTGAGCGCAATGCGAGCAGCCTCTTCGGTAGGTAAACTGAGCGCTTCATCGTAACCATTGGTATGCAAGCTTTGCGTTCCACCCAAAACTGCTGCTAATGTTTGAATGGTTACTCTGCTGATATTGTTCAATGGCTGTTGCGCTGTTAATGTACTTCCGCCCGTTTGAGTATGAAAACGAAGCATCATGGCTTTGGGATCGGTGGCGCCTAACTCTTTCATGATTTGCGCCCACATCATTCTTGCCGCACGAAATTTTGCTACTTCCTCAAATAAATTGTTATGCGCATTAAAGAAGAAACTCAATCTTTTTCCAAACACATTAATATCCAACCCCTTTTCGAGAGCGGCTTGAACATATGCTTTTCCGTTACTGAGTGTAAAGGCGATTTCTTGAACAGCCGTACTTCCTGCTTCACGAATATGATATCCCGAAATTGAAATGGTGTTCCATTTTGGCACTTCCTGACTGCACCATTGAAAGATATCGGTAATGATGCGCATGGAGGGTTTGGGAGGATAGATATAGGTTCCTCTGGCAGCGTATTCTTTTAAGATGTCGTTTTGAATGGTTCCGCTGATCTTCTTGAGGTCAGCTCCTTGTTGTTTGGCAAGTGCTACATAGAAAGCAAGTAAAATATAACCCGTTGCATTGATGGTCATAGAAGTTGAAACTTCTTCCAGCTTGATTCCTTTGAAAAGGCGCTGCATGTCTTCAATGCTATCAATGGCAACTCCCACTTTTCCTACTTCTCCTTCGGAGAGTTCATGGTCGCTATCGTATCCTATTTGAGTAGGGAGGTCGAATGCAACACTCAGCCCGTTCACCCCTTGTTTCAAAAGGTAATGATACCGTTCATTGCTTTCTTCGGCAGTACTGAAGCCGGCGTACTGACGCATCGTCCACAGCTTCCCACGGTACATATCGGGTTGAACGCCTCTTGTATAGGGATACTGCCCCGGAGAACTGAGATAGCCCAAGTCGGGATGCTGATTGTACAATTCCTTGATTTCAATACCACTGTCCGTAAAACGTTGAGTGCCGCTCATAAACAACAATTTTGGAATGAGAATCTATTTCAAAAGCTTTTTAGCTTCAAAAGTCAATGCTTCACTTACTACTTCCTGCAAGGAAACTTTCGGATTATTCATCACCATTTCAAGAATCGCCTTGGCTAAGTCTGTTCCGCTGGCTTCTGCCGGCATAAATCCTGCCACCTGGTTGATGATCAAAATGTTTTGATCTTTCATGTTTTTTACGGCATCCCAAGCTTCTTGACTTACATAGATCTGTTGGGTAATGTTATAATCGAATTCCTGGCGAATGGTTTGAGTCAATAATAATTGCATTTCCTTTAAACTCAGCCCGGGTTGATTCACACGAGTAATGAGGTTGGGAAGTGAAATACGGTCAATCAGAAGAATCAAGCGTTCATACGCCTGTAATTGCATGTTGGAAGAGGCTTTTTCTTTAGGACTGTTCTGGGCATTCAGTTGCTCTAAATGCTCTTGTTTTAGATCTTTTCTGAGCTTCAATTGGAAGTAAAGAAACGCACCTCCAATAGCAAAAGCAATCAATATCGCCCAGATCATTTGTTCCGTGGTCATAAAATAGGATGATTTTGTATGGTAAAATTAACGATTGTAAGCGGAACTTATTGAGTATAAATCAACTAATTGACGGAAATTTAGCAGATTTTGAATCTGCGAAATACTTTGTAATTTTGTCAAAATTTGAGTGTATGGAACTTACGATGACGGCTCCGATAGCTTTTACAGAAAATGCCATCAACGAAATCAAACGTTTAATGGCGGCACCGGGCTTCAACACAACTGAATACCTCCGCGTTGGCGTAAAAGGTGGTGGTTGCTCCGGTATGACCTATGTACTAGGTTTCGATAAGAAAGAAGAAAATGACGAACAGTTCGAATTCGAAGGACTGAGTTTTATAATGAACAAGGCCCACGGAATCTATTTGATGGGAATGGAAGTTGATTGGCAAGATGGCTTGAACGCCCGCGGTTTTGTGTTCAATAACCCAAATGCCTCTAAAACCTGTGGCTGCGGTACTTCATTTGCAGTTTAAGTTAACTTCTTTTCATACAAAAAGTCCCGTTCAACGAGCGGGACTTTTTTATTTCTAGCCTAAAGCCTAAAGCCCAAAGCCTAAAGCCCAAAGCCTAATACCTAACACCCAAACCTCTACTGCACCAACCCCGATTTCTTCAATATTCTCCTGTTTTCTCTTCGGTGCATAAACCGATACACCATCGCGTAAATAATAGGTAGTATCAAAAGCGTTAAGAAAGTAGCTGTTACCAGCCCTCCAATTACTACGATCGCCAAAGGTTTTTGAGTTTCGCTTCCAATACCGGTTGAAATTGCAGCCGGCAACAAGCCAATCATCGCCATCAGTGCTGTCATGATTACCGGACGAACTCTTGAACGAACGCCTTCTTTAATGGCAGCATCTAAATGATAGCCCTCTTCCAACAATTTTCGGAATACACTGATTAGTATCACTCCATTTTGAATACATACTCCAAACAAGGCGATAAAACCAATACCGGCAGATATGCTGAAGTTCATTCCGGTTACATGCAAGGCCATGATTCCTCCAATGAGTGCAAAAGGTACGTTCATGATAGTTAGAAACGCATCTTTTACATTACCAAAAGTGATGAACAAAATGATAAAGATGGCCAGCAAACACAGGGGCACTACTCGAGCAAGTGTACCCGCGGCACGTTGCTGATTTTCGAATTCTCCATTCCAAGTAATACGATACCCTGTTTTTAAATGCACGATTTGATTCACTTTTTCTTGCGCTTCAGCAATGGTACTTCCTAAGTCGCGCTCTCGTATAGAGAATTTTACGGCAATATAACGGGTATTGTTGTCGCGATAAACGAAAGCCGGACCCGTTAGCGTTCGAATGGTAGCAATTTCTTTAAGTGGGATTTTGCTGCCATCATTGGCGGGTACCATTAACTGTTCAATGGCCTCCTGTGTATCACGGAATTCTTTCTGATACCGAAGTCGAACATCAAACTTGCGCTCTCCTTCATAAAGTTGAGTGGCAGCCTTTCCACCAATGGCCATTTCAATAACAGCATTGGCATCGGCAGTTGTGATGCCATATAAAGCCATCTTTTGCTGATCGAGTTCAATTCTAAACTCGGGTTGGCCGAGGTTTCGCAACACTCCCAAATCTTCAATGCCGCGAACTGTTTTCAATATTTTGAGTAGAGTGTCGGCTTTCTTATCCAATTCATCAAAATCGGGACCGAATACCTTCACCGCTAAAGCCGCATTCACACCTGCTACCGCTTCTTCCACATTATCACGTATCGGCTGAGAGTAATTGAATACAATACCGGGTATTTTTCGGAGCTGCTCATCCATTTCTTCAATCAATTGTTCCACACTTAAATCGCGTTTCCACTCTTTCTTTGGTTTTAAGTCTACCTGAATCTGTACGTTGAAAAATCCTTTCGGATCAGTACCGTCATTGGTACGACCAACTTGTGACAAGGTTTGTTTCACTTCCTCAAACTTCGATAGAATATCGATCATTTTATTGGAAACGCTGTTAGCTTCAGTTATGGATACACTCATAGGAAGTTCCGCTTCCACCCACAATGCACCTTCATTTAGTTCAGGCAAAAATTCCGTTCCTAGAAAGCGAGCCGAGAAAAAAGTTAATGCCATTACGCCAACTGCTATTAGCAGACTTTTCTTTTGGTTGCGGTAAATTTTATCGAGTAAATTTCCAATACCATGTTCGAAGAAATGAACAATTGGATTGTGTTTTTCCCTTACGTTTTTTCTTAACAAAATGCTCGACAAAGCGGGCACAAGAGTAAGCGTATAAATTAAGGCACCAAGCAAAGCAAAGCCCAGTGTATAGGCGAGGGGAGAGAACATTTTGCCTTCTACTTTTTGGAAAGCAAAGATGGGAACCAAGCAGGTTAAAATAATAAGCTTTGAAAAGAAAATGGCTTTTCCCATTTCTGTTCCTTTGTTTTTAAACAAACCTAGTTTGGCCAATAGATTGAATTTCTCCATGCCCACTTGTTTGGCTCTGGCATCCAATGCTACAAACAGCCCTTCTACCATTACAACTGCACCGTCAATAATGATCCCAAAGTCCACAGCCCCCATGCTTAATAGGTTTGCGCTCATTCCTTTTATACGCATACAAAAGAAGGCAAACAATAGACTCAAGGGAATAATGATGCTTACTATTAAAGTAGTTCTCCAATCGGCCATGAAGATCAAAACAATCAATGTAACCAAAAGGATCCCTTCAATTAGATTATGAATCACTGTTTCCTGAGCATAATCCATCAAATTCGTACGATCATAGAATACATCGATAGTTACTTCTTTAGGTAGCACTTGCTCATTCAACTCTTTTACTTTTTCCCGCACTCGCTCCAATACTTCACTCGGATTTTCTCCTTTTCGCATCACCACAATTCCTTCGATTACGTCCTCCTGCTTATCACGCGCAACATGCCCTAGCCGGGGCTTTCCCGATTCTTTTACTTTCGCTACATTTTTTATGAGTAGCGGTACGCCGTTGGTTTTGGTGATAATGATGTTTTCAATATCAACACTATCATTCAAAATTCCGATTCCGCGTACTACGTACGATTGACCGTTTCGTTCAATTACATCCCCTCCAACATTGATATTGCTCTTTGCAATAGCAGCATATACATCAAGCGACGTTAAATTGTATTTGGTGAGCAGTTCCGGTTGAACACTTACTTCAAAGACCTTCTCCTCCCCACCAAAACTATTCACATCTGCTATACCCGGAACTGATTTAAATTGACGATCAAGCACCCAGTTTTGAATAGTAGTGAGCTCACGAATAGATTTGGTCTTACTTTTTAGAGTGTAGCGGAATATTTCTCCTGTTGGGCCATAGGGCGGTTGCACATCGGGTTTCACTCCGTCCGGTAAATCGGCATTGCTCAATCTGCTCAATACCTGTTGGCGCGCAAAAGCATCGTCAACTCCGTCGTCAAATATGATTCGTATATAACACAACCCAAATGCAGAAGTTGTTCTAAGGTTCGATTTCTTTTGAACAGAATTCAAAACCGTTTCCATTGGAATGGTTACGAATTTCTCCACTTCTTCGGCGCTCCTTCCGGGCCATTGTGCGATAATTACTACCTGCGTATTGGTAACATCCGGAAAGGTTTCAATAGGAGTTTCTCTATAGCTCCATATCCCAATCGCCACCATAACTCCCGTTAAGAAAAAAATGAAATAGCGATGCCTCAGCGAAAAATGAATGATTTGTTTAATGAATTTTTGCATTGCAATCGCTTTTTAGTCTTCTTTGATTCCGTTGTAAATCAAAATCTGGTTCTTTGTAATGATCTTAGTTCCGGGCTCTAAGGCATCTTCCAAATACACGATTTGCGAAGTCTGTTGCTTTATTTTTACTTCTAATACCGCGATATCACAATCGGCCTTGTAAACAATAATGTAGCTTTTGCCATGGTCAGAAATAATGGCACTAGCCGAAACTGCCGCCGCCTTCTTGGTTGATTTATTCTTTACATGAATGGTAGCAAACATCTCCGGTTTTAAGAGGTGATGCGTGTTGTTGATTCGAATCCTTACTTTCATTACTTTGGTTACCGGATCCAATACTTGATTCACTTTGTCGATCACTCCAACAAAGGAAGTGTCGGGATACGCTAACGTACTTACTGAAACACTGGCGCCTTCTCTAATTTTTGCAATATCGGTCTCATACACATTGGCCCATACCCAAACTTCTTCAATGGAACCAACAGTAAACAAAGATTGACTGTTATCGTTTCTGATGAATGCGCCTTGACTGATGTCTTTTGAAACTAGGTATCCAGAAATTGGGGCACTTATCGCATAGCTACCGGAAGCATCTGTCTTTCCGTTCCCATTAATGCGAATAGATTCATTTATTTTTCGGTATTGTGTTTCAGCTTTTGATAATTCTTCTTTTGCCTCCAACATTTCCTTTTCACTGGCAATTCCGTTTTTGAATAAGCTGTTGATGTTTTCGAATTGTTTTTTAGCCAGCGTAACATCGTTACCGGCACTGTTTAAATCGGAATACAATCCGGCAATGTCAGCACTTTTGATTCTCGCCAAAACCTGACCTTTTTGAACCGGATCTCCAATACTGCCCAGCGTTTCTAAAACTTGCCCGCTACTAAAGGGATAAATTTTAACCACTTTGTTTTCATTGAAGCTAATTTCCCCCGATAGTTTCAAATCTTCATCTACGAATTGAATTGATATGGTGTCAATTGAAATCATCTTTTTGAGAGAATCAGAGAGACAATAGCGCGTTTCTGTCTTCTTTTCTTCAACTGGCTTTGATTTACAAGAATGTAGGGTAGTGGTAAATATGACAAAGGCCAAAATTCTGGTTATATTCATGACAGGCTTATTTGATAATTTGAAGGGTAGTATTTGTAGAATAGTTCAACTGAGCGAATGACTGCCACCAAAGGAGCTTTCGATCGATGATTAATTTATTGCTCTCCTTATAGGTTTGAAAGAAGTCAATGAACTCAAGAAAATTTATTTGACGATTTTGATAGCTCTCCGTCATTTTTTGCATCATCTCTTGCATGCTTGTTGATACAACAGCACCACTCATAAGTAATTTTTCAACGTTCAAATAATTGGAAAGCGATGCCCATACTTCCTTTTCTATGCTTTGCTGGAGATCTTCTGTTTGAACTTTTTGCTGTAATACCTGAGCAGAGGCTGCTTTTATATTTCCCTTGTTTTTGTTGAACAAAGGAATTGGAAGAGAAATACTCAATCCGTAATAATTAGGCAGGTAAGAGCTTAATCGATCGTATTCTACACCTGCAGTAATATCAGGATAAACCAAGGATTTCTGATAATTCAAATTGTGTAGGCTCTGTTGAGCCGATAGTTTCGCCAAATTGAGATCGGGTCTATTCTTATTGGCGCTATCCAGCAAACTATTGTAGTCTCCGAGGGTGAATTTTGAAACAGGAATAGGACTACCGGTTTCTGCAACTAAAAAGGTGTCGTTTTGAATTCTTAGTAAAGCCTTCAAGTACTGTTGTTGATTCAATACCTCAGTTTGAATATCAAACCGCTCTTTTGAATTTAGCTGCTGTAAAGCTTGTACTCTCGTTAATTCTTTCAGTGAAATGTATCCCTTTTGGTAGCGTTCTTCACTTGCTTTTACCAATGTTGAAAGAAGCTGAGCTTCATTTGAATTTAAAGTCAAATACGATTGGCTCTGTTCTAATCCCAAATACGCTTGTGTGATACTGAACTTAAGTTGACGAAGCAGCTCTTTCCAACCTTCTTTCGATTTTAGAATTTCATCTTCGTATGAGAGAAGAAGTTTGTTACGTTTACCTGCAGTTTTAATTAACTGCTGAATTTGTATAAAAATTTGCCCCCTAGTGGCAGTATGTTTAAAGAATTGACCATCGTAAATTGATTGATCGGTATTCAATACCGGATTGTCCCAATAGCTTGCCTGCTCTTTTAATGCAGTGGCGATTTCAATATTGTAATTGGCACTTATTAACTGTAGATTTCGCGGTAAAAAAAGTGCTTCTATCGACGGGAGATCCAGCTTTAATGTATCTGTTTTCGTTTGACAAATGCTGTTTTGATATGCAAGACTGCATATCAAAACTACTACGAATTTGCGCATAGTTTTGTAGGTGTTCTAGGTATGCTACAAAACTCATTATAACATTGGTTAATACGCAGATTACATATGTTATTTATCAGTTAACGGACCTGATATTACATAACGTTCGCATTGAAACGAAAGCCAACTCCATGAATGGTTTCTAGAATGATCTCCGGATCTGCTTTAAAATGCTTTCTTAATTTAGCCATGAATACGTCCATACTTCTGCCTAAGAAGTAATCGTCTTTTCCCCAAACATGTAGCAATACTTCTTCACGTTTCAATACCTTATTGGGTTGCTCACATAGAAACTTCAACAAATCGGCTTCTCTTTGCGTGAGTGAAGAAACCTGATCTCCATAACTTAATTTAAGGTCTGTAAAAGAGAAATTCATTTTACCAATAGTGAACTGCACTTTGCCATCGGAATGCAGTTTCTTCGTTCTTTTTAAAAAAACTTCAATTCTCATGATCAGTTCCTTAATACTGAATGGCTTGGCGATGTAATCATCGGCACCTGTTTGAAATCCTTTGATACGATCGTCCTCCATTGAACGAGCTGTAATAAATAGGATAGGCACTACATCACTCATCTGACGAATTTTCTTTGCTACCGCAAAGCCGTCTTTCACTGGCATCATCACATCTAGTAAACAAAGATCGATTTTGGATTTGTCGTATGAATCAATGGCCGACTGACCATCTGTACAATGAATTACTTCAAATTGTGCGTCTTCAAGACTGTCCTTAATTACATAACCAAGTTGCTCGTCGTCTTCTGCTAAAAGAATAGTTGCTCTTGCCATATGAGTTGATATTAAATAGGTAATTTAATTTTGAATTCAGTTCCAATTCCGGGGATACTGTTTAAACTGATTGATCCGTGATGGGCGTCTATCACCTTCTTTACGAAATTTAGTCCCAATCCAAATCCTTTCACATCGTGAACATCACCGGTTGGTACCCTGAAAAATTTATTGAATAGCTGTCGATGGTATTTCTTATCAATCCCGATCCCATTATCTTTCACAGAGATGGAAATATGCTCCACATCTCTTTTAGTACTCACTATAATTTTTGGATCCTTTGAATACTTAATTGAATTTTCAACAAGGTTAACAATCGATTGGGTGATGTAGATGGGGTCAATAGCTGCATTTAAAACTCCTTCTTCCAAATTCAATTCTATTCTTGCCGATTTCGAAACGGCCAAGGGCTCCAACTGCTCCACTGCCGTTCTTATAATTTGATTGATATCATTAATTGACATAGAGAGCGGCAAATGAGTGCTTTCCGTTTTTGCCATATTCAGCAATTTTTCTACTTGCTTTTCCAAGTGCTCATTTTGATTTTCAATGATATTTACATACTTATGTAATTTCTCCGGCTTAGATTCGATCCCTTCTTGTTTTAATACACCGGCTGCAATTTTTACGACTGCCAGTGGAGTTTTGAATTCGTGCGTGAAATTATTAACGAAGTCTTTCTGAATTTCAGTCAAGAACTTTTGACGGTATAAGAAGAAAATGGATACTGTTAACCCAATCAGTACTACAATCAAGGCCCCACTACTAATGATCCAAAAACGCATTTGATTCATTACATAACGCTCCCGATGTGGAAAGTATAGCATGATATAGGGGGTATTCTTTGGTAGTACATTCAGTTCATAGCTTTTTTCCTTTTTGTAACGCGATGCTACGGTAGACAAATAATAGAGCTGGTCAAATTTTTCGTCTCCAGGTGTATAAAATGCATATACAACATCTGTGAGTACATCGAAGTCTTCTAATTCTAATTTTAAGTATTCAGTTAACGTATCTCTATTGGGTAGCACTTTTACTTTAAAAAGGAAATGATCGGTTTCCGGATGTTCAACCAAGCTCTGTAGGTTTAAAGTAGGGTTGTCTACCATTGCTACATCTTCATACAAGCCTCTAATTGCTTTTACAACATTTAAGTTGAATGTTTTTTGTTCAAAAGAGTAGACCTTATTTAGCCATACAATTTGAGTAATAATAATGGCACCAATTAGTAAACTGGCACTCAATACAAACCATTTTAAATGTTGCGCTCTCATGCACTACAAAATTGCGACGTTAGCATTTGTTAACCCAGTTTTATTGGTTAATCACTTGTTAACAACTGTTAACGATTTGATTTACAATAATTAGCATTCAAATAAGGTCCGTTAATCCGCTGTTAAGCAGGATCTGTTTTCGTTTCTGAAACTATTTAATGAATAGCTTCACAATGTTAAACACATTCATATGAAAAGGATTCTTGGAACTATTGGTGTATTGTTGGTAACTATAGCCTCCGTTCAGGCTCAGACAAAGCCAATGAAAACGCCACCGAAACATGTGGCAGCAATCGCTTCTAAAAAAAATGTTGATACAGTATCAAAGAAAGGAGTGGTAGTTGTAAAAAAGGAGGAGAAGAAAGCCGTGGTACACAAACACACTCACCAGGCGAAAGTGGTGAAGTCTTAATTGTCTCTTTTCGTAACATGCGCCAATAAAAAAACCGCTCCATTTGGAGCGGTTTTTATTTTATGAATACGTTTTTACGATTTCTTTTCAGCTACTTCCTTCGATTCTCCGAGAGGCTTTTTCTTTCCGAAATCCATCAGAATTGGAGCCGCCACAAAGATAGAAGAGTAGGTACCGGTAACCACACCAATTAACATAGCGAAAGCAAATCCTTTCGTTACTTCACCACCTACTAAGAACAGGATCAAAATGGTTAAGAACACCGTTAATGAAGTCATGATCGTTCTACTTAATGTATCGTTGATCGCTTTATTAATGATAGTGCCTTTAGGTGATCCGTGCATGCTATGACTGTATTCACGTACGCGGTCGAATACAATTACAGTATCGTTCATTGAGAAACCAATTACGGTAAGAATCGCCGCAATGAAGTGTTGGTCAATTTCCAATGGGAATGGAACGATGTCTTTTAAGAAAGAGAACACCGCTAGCGTTACCAATACGTCGTGCAACAATGCGATGATCGTACCCAATGAGTATCTCCAATCGCGGAAACGAATAAAGATATATGCTGCGATAATTATTAAGCTCCAGAATGTAGCCCATTGCGCACCTGCTTTCAAGTCGTCAGAAATGGTAGGGTCAACCTTCTTCGTTCCTTGTACCCATTTGTTTGTACTCATGAATTCATCTCTTGTTGCAGAAGCAGGCAAGAATGATTTCAAACCTTCGTATAAGGTGCCACGAACTGTTGAGTCTACTGCAGGACCAACTTCAGTGATCTTGTAATCAGTAGTGATCTCCAAAGTAGTTGTAGAACCATAAGTTTTGATTACCGGGAATTTGCCGAAAGTTTTATCCAAACCATCACGAACTGCATCAACGTTTACCGGTTTCGCGAAGTTTACAACATAACTTCTACCACCACTGAATTCAACACCTTCATTAAAACCATGGAACACCGCACCTACACCCAATATCAATACCACTACCGATATAATGTAAGCTACTTTTCTGTATTCAATGAATTTGAAAGCAGCATGCTTGAAGATTGACTTTGATAAACCGGTAAAATAATTGAAGTGACGGTTTTTATTGGTCCAGAAATCTGTTACCAAACGAGATACCATGATACCGCAGAACAAGCTTAATACGATACCCAACATCTGAGTAGTAGCAAATCCTAATACTGGTCCTAGTCCGAAATAAGCTAGGATCGCAGCAGTTAAGAAAGTGGTAACGTGCGCATCTAATACCGGTGGTAATGAGCGCTTGTAACCAATTTTAACGGCTTCATTGTGAGTTAACCCTCTAGCCAATTCTTCTTTAATACGCTCAAAAATGATTACGTTGGTGTCTACTGCCATACCAATGGTCAGTACCAAACCCGCAATACCCGGAGCAGTTAAGGTGGCGTGTAATGAACTTAACACCCCAATTGTGAAGAGCAAGTTCAAGATCAATGCAATGTTAGCTACAATACCTGCTGTATTATAATATACTAACATTAGAACGAAGATCACGATAAATGAAATAGTGAAACTCATGATACCACCGTCAACAGCTGCAGCTCCCAAAGTAGGACCTACTACCTGTTCTTGAACGATTTTTGCAGGAGCTTCTAACTTACCTGACTTTAAAATATTTGCAAGGTCAACTGCTTCTTCTAAAACCAAGTTCTTTTGTTTAGAACTTCCGCTTCCCATCGTAATTTGAGAGTTCCCCCCTTCAATTTTTTGGTTAACGTTTGGTGCAGAATAAACAATGTCATCCAATACGATAGCAATTGGTTTGTTTACGTTACGACCGGTCATATCTGCCCAACGCTGGCCACCACTTGGCGTCATGCTCATTGAAACAGTGATATTTCCGAGTTGATCGTAGTCTTGTTGCGAGTTCTCAATTACATCTCCTTCAATTTCTGCCTTATCTCTACCGGGTACGGTTTTGATAGCATACAATTGTAAAACAGGAGAGAGGGCGCCGTTATCATCGCGGTTTTGCTTGCTCCACAAAAACTTAAGGTTTTGTGGGAAGTTGTTGCGAACAGCTGGGATCGCCAAGTATTGGTTTACTTTGGCGGTATCCTTGATCAAAGAATACCCCATGGCCGCACCAAAGCTTTGACGTCTTGATTCTTGATCAACATATGGTTGAGCAGGATTTAAGACGCGGAATAACGGCTGTGTTTTATTCGCAGCTAAAATGCTGTCAGCTTGCTTTTGAAGTGAATCAGCTTTAGCAATATTTACCGAATCTTTGAGGCTTTTCAAGCTGTCAATTGTTTTCTGTGTAGTAGAATCAATCTTCGTTGCTTTATCGCCATTCAGAATTTGCTCAAGGGCTTTATCAGCAGCTTGGAATCCTGAAACCAAAGCTCCGTCATTTAGGGTATATACTTCCCAGAATTGGAGGTTGGCAGTAGACTGTAAGTATTTACGTACACGCTCAGGATCAGTGGCACCGGCCAATTCTACTGTGATGATACCTTTGTTCTCATCTAGGTTGATATTAGGCTGAGCAACGCCAAATTTATCAATACGACGACGAAGAACCTGATAGGTTTGGTTCATCGCATTGTTTGCTTCTGATTTAATGTAACTCAATACATCATTATCGCTTGCATTGATATTAAGCTTGTTTCTGTTTGAATTCGCAAATTGCGGAGCCAGCTTATCTGCCGGGTTGTTTTTCTTGAATGCAGCAGCGAAAAGATCAATAAAGTTTTGATCACTGGTAACTTTAGCTGCTTGAGCATCTGCAATTGCTTTCGTAATGCGAGGATCTTGTGGATTGTTTGCCAAACCTTTGATTAAACCATCTAAAGCGATATCCATTGTTACGTTGATACCTCCTTGAAGGTCGAGACCTAACAATAACTCACTTTCTTTTGCTTTCTGATACGTGTCGCCCCACCAAGTAATCTTTTTGTCTTTCGAAGCTTCGAGCAAGCTGTCTTTGTAATCATTGGTGTAATGATCCAAAGTGTCTTGATACAATGCTTGTGCTTCTTTGTTGCCGGGATACTTTGCTTGGGCTGAAGGGTAGGTACGTTGGGTATGGCTCAATGCCTTGGCTGCAATCTCGCTTTCATGGCTGTTTACAAACCATGTGAAAGAAAGCTGGTACACTGAAATACCAATCAATAAAGCCGTAAAAATGCTTACCAGTGCTCTCATTGCGTTTTGTTTATTTTTTTAAGAGTGGGCAAAGATAGGGTTTTCGACCTATTTTGTAAATTCAAAATGGCGCTGAAAATAAGGTTTTTAGGCAGAATTTTCCTATTCGAACAAGATTCGAGCGGTTTGATAGAGGAGGCGGTTCTGGAAATTCGAGTTTTTTTCTGTAAACCCTTGTAAACCAAAGAGTCCTGCGGCATTGCCTTTATTTATGGCGATTTCAAGATAGCCGGCAGAATTGAAAAGGGCTAATTTTTCCCCCTCCGGCACATCAGCATAGGTTTCACTAATGCGGTCAATTACTTCGTCTCGCTTAAAAACGATCCGAAATGTACGTCCCTTGCGCTGTTGCTCAAATTGCTGTTGGGTGATATTGAGTACAATGTTCTCGAAACTGTCAATAAAAATGATCTGACACTCGATCCAATTGTCCCCGAATGCAGGGCGTAGCGTGTTTTTCTCATGAATCGTTATATCAGGTTCCCCAATTTGCAGCAATCCAACCCCTTCTTGCAGTTTTTGGATGGCCTCAGCCATAATCCGAGTGCAATAAAGCGTGTTTCTGGTGGTGCTCGAGTCTAAAGGCAACCCAATAACCATCTCTGGTTTCTCTTCCAAAATCATGGTGAGGATTCCATTATCTGCACACAAATAATACTGGTCTCTATGATAGGCCAGCAACAAATGATCCGGTTTGCGATCAAACAAATTCACCAAAATAAGATGATAGGTTTGCGACGGAAAATGCTTGTACGCATTCCTGCAGATATACGCCGCTTGATTGTAGTTAAACGGAGTGATGGTATGCGAAATGTCCACAATTTGAAACCCTGCATCAATTGATAGCAATTGACCTTTGATTGCTCCCGCTAAATAATCGCGAGAACCAATATCCGAACAAAGGGTTAGCAGGGCCATGTAGGTGAAATGGAGTCAGTTTAGATTGCAAATATAGCAGCAATCAACGTACCAGTTCGCCGTTTTTGAAAAAGTATTTATAAGTCAGCTTATCTGCTAACGAAGGCCATAACCTGTTCAGAAAAACTGTTCGCTTACCCGTTCCTGTCATAACAACGGTGCGTTTCCTGGCTGCAATAGCATTCAAACTGATCTGCGCACATTCTTCCGCACTCATCATTTTTGATTCATCCATTGGCGACTCACCCTGCGGACTTCCGTCTTTGCTTAAAGCAACATTCCTAATATTAGAAGCAGTAAATCCAGGGCAGATCCACAACACATTTACCCCTGTTGGTAGCAATTCAGTACGAAGCGCTTCCATCCAGCCTTGTAGGGCATACTTAGATGCAGAATATCCGCTTCTTCCGGGCAATCCACGATAGCCGGCTATTGAAGAAATGCTTACTACCGAGCCTTTGTTTTCCAGTATCGAAGGCAATGCATATTTCGTGCAGTATACAGCACCCCAAAAATTTACATCCATCAAGTTCTTCATCACACTCAAATCAACCTCATTGAACAATGCTCGCATGCTCTTCCCGGCATTGTTTATTAATATGTCAATTTTCCCAAATACCTGAATGGTAGAGTCTATAAATTTTTTGCATTCAGATTCCTTACTAACATCACATACTTCTGTGTGCAACATTACAGTTGAATTATTGAGTTGCAACTGATACAATTTGTCATAATTGCGTCCACAGGTTGCAACTTTCGCACCTTCTTTTATTAAAAGTTCAACAAAAGCTTTTCCAATCCCCTCACTACCACCGGTTACAACCACAACTTTATCCTTGAAAAACGACATGGTTAATTTATTTGCATGCAAAAATAGTCAGGTTCTATCAACATATCACCCTGATATTCACATTTGTTAGATAAATATTTTTGTAAAAATTTGGTACAAATAAAAATTGATGTATTTTTGCACTCCCAAATCAATAACGGGCATGCAAATGACCCCAAAAGATGAGGAGATTCCGTAGCTCAGTTGGTAGAGCAATACACTTTTAATGTATGGGTCCTGGGTTCGAGTCCCAGCGGGATCACAAAAAAAGCCTTTCACTTCGAAAGGCTTTTTTTTGTGCCCTTACTCCCGAAAATTAGCCTTTTTCCCGCTTTTTTTTATCCCATTAACCCTCGTTAACAATTGGTTTAAATCTTCATCGGAATCCTTTTTCTATTTTAGCGACCGATGAAATTGCTAACAAAACTGTTCTATTTACTGAGTTTTTGTTTGGTAGTACTTACCGGATGCAAACAAGCGCTTTTTGTCACTCCAGTATCCAATGTATATAATGATATACAGGTGCAAGAGTCTGTGCGCCTCATTCAAATAAGAGCAGCTCAGTTAACCAGATCCTTTTTCACACCCGCCGTTCCCCTTTCTAAAAAAGATAAAACAGAACTTATCTACGTTGAAGAATCGGAAGATGAGGATTCGGAGGCTCACATTTTCAAAAAGCAGCCCTCGAATGCTTCCCTATTTTTTGAGTTTCGTCGACCCGCTAACATTATTCCCCTCCAAAAAAATATTGACAGCCGATTCTTATCGTCTGTTTTTGATGCAAATCCTGTGTATCTGAAAGTACAGTCATTCAGGATTTGATAGCTTCTACTATTCCCGATTCTAATCAATTGTATTGCCTGCCATTTGAACAGTGCATTGTAGCACTGTAACGATCAGCTTTTGCCAAGCTGTAAACACGAAACTATTATTCGCTAAATAACAAACAATCATGAAAAAACAGTTCATGCTTTTCGGCTTATGCGCTTTACTCGTGCATACCAGCTGTAAAACAAAAAAAGAAGAAAAAGAAGAGGTATCAAAGTTGGTAGCTACGAGCCCTGTAAAAACAGATACTACTCTTACCAAAGAGTACGTGTGCCAAATTCGCTCCATTCAGCACATTGAATTAAGAGCGCAAGAAAGAGGCTATTTGCAAAAGATTTATGTAGATGAAGGACAGTTTGTTCGGAAAGGACAACTCTTATTCCAAATCATGCCTAACCTCTACGAAGCAGAAGCTCAAAAAGCCGCAGCCGAAGCCAATTTTGCTGAAGTTGAATACCAAAATACCAAACGCCTCGCCGATAGTAACATCGTATCTGCTAGTGAACTTCGAATGGCAAAAGCAAAACTCGACAAAGCAAATGCCGAACTTTCTCTAGCTAAAGTGCACCTTCAGTTCACTGAAATTCGCGCCCCCTTCGATGGCATTATCGACCGCTTCCTCGTTCGTCAAGGTAGCTTGGTAGACGAAGGTGAATTGCTCACAAGCCTTTCTGATAACAGCAAAATGTGGGTTTACTTCAATGTTCCTGAAGCTGAATATTTATTCTACGCCGCTAACCATAAAATCAACAAACAGCAAGTGCAGTTGGTTACCGCCGCCAACCAAGTATTCCCTCATCCCGGTATCGTTGAAACCATTGAAGCTGATTTCGATAACGAAACGGGTAACATCCCTTTCCGTGCTACTTTCCCCAATCCTAACGGATTGCTTCGTTTCGGTGAAACCGGAAACATCAGAATTACGGAGCCCATCAAAAATGCGATTCTCATACCTCAAAAAGCAACCTTTGAAGTATTGGATAAAAGATATGTGTATGTAATTGACAAAGAAAATCGAGTTAAAACAAGAGAGATTGGTGTTACTGCTGAAATGGAAGATTTATTCGTAGTGTCATCAGGATTAAACGAAGGTGAAAAAATTCTCCTTGAAGGTATCCGTAAAGTAAAAGAAGACGACAAAATCGCTTATGAATACCTCGACCCTAAACAAGTGATTGGTCATTTGAAAGTACACGCCGAATAATTCAGTAACTATTAAAATCGAATTTCAATGTTTTACAAATTTATTCATAGGCCTGTACTCGCCATTGTACTATCGGTGGTGATCATCTTCATGGGAGTATTGGCCATCAAAACGCTTCCGGTTTCGCAGTTCCCGTCCATCGCGCCTCCCATGGTAGTGGTGAATGTAGCTTATCCGGGTGCCAGTGCCAACGTATTGGTGAACTCGGTATTGATCCCGATGGAAAAAGCCATCAACGGTACTCCGGGTATGAAATACATGACTTCCGATGCTACCAGCGCAGGTGAAGCAACCATTCAAATTGTATTCGACCTCGGTACCGATCCCAACCAAGCGATGGTGAGTGTGAAAACGAGGATTGAACAGGTTACCAACCGCTTACCGGTGCTTGTTCAAAGAGAGGGATTGGTGGTGAGTTATACTTCCCCCAACATGTTGATGTATGTGAACCTTTATAGTAAGGACCCCAAGGCAGATGAAAACTTTCTATACAATTTCGCAGCCGTAAATATCATCAACGAATTAAGCCGTTTAAAAGGGGTGGGAAGTGCAAAGATCCTCGGTAGCCGTCAATACGCTATGCGTATTTGGTTGAAACCCGACCGGATGCGCGCCTACAACATTTCTACCGATGAAGTAATGGAAGCGCTTGCCGAACAGAGCATCATCGGTTCTCCGGGTCGTATAGGCCAGGCAACCGGTAAGCGTTCTCAATCACTTGAATATGTACTAACCTATCCGGGTCGATACAATAAACCCGAACAGTACAAAGATGTAATCGTAAAAGCCAATGCTAATGGTGAAATTCTTCACTTGGCTGATGTGGCAGATGTAGAGTTGGGTAGTGAATTTTATGATATCTATTCTAATATGGACGGACATCCCTCTGCAGCCATTACCCTAAAACAAACTTATGGTAGTAACGCAAGCGATGTTATTAAAGAGGTAAAAGAAAAGCTGAAAGAAATCAAAGAAGGTTCATTCCCTCCGGGTATGGATTACCAAATTAGTTACGATGTATCAAGCTTTCTTGATGCTTCTATTGAAAAAGTAATTCACACACTTGCAGAAGCCTTTATTCTGGTGGCCCTTGTAGTGTTTGTTTTCTTGGGCGATTGGCGCTCAACCTTAATTCCTACTTTAGCGGTACCGGTTTCTTTGGTAGGAGCCTTCGTGTTCATGCAAATGTTCGGACTTACCATTAACCTGATCACACTTTTCGCGTTGGTATTGGCCATTGGTATTGTGGTGGATAACGCCATTGTAGTAGTAGAAGCAGTACACGCAAAAATGGCAGAAGAGCACCTAACACCCTACAAGGCAGTATTGAAAGTGTTGCATGAAATCAGTGGTGCCATTATTGCCATTACCTTATTGATGACCGCCGTGTTTATTCCGGTAGCGTTCATGACCGGGCCCGTGGGAGTTTTTTACAGACAGTTTTCCATTACCATGGCAACTTCTATCGTAATCTCAGGGTTTGTGGCACTAACACTTACTCCTGTGCTATGTGCCATGATTCTTAAAAACACACATGGACAACCGAAAAAGAGAAATCCGATTGATAAGTTACTCGACTTATTCAATGGATGGTTCGAAAGAGTTACAGGTAGGTATGCCAGTCTTTTAAGGAAAATTGCTAATAGAAAGATGGTTACCTGGGGGATACTAATCGCATTCTGCGCAGGTCTTTGGTTTACCTCCGAATCACTTCCTGCCGGGTTCATTCCGAATGAAGACCAAGGTATGATTTATGCAATTATTCAAACCCCTCCTGGGTCTACATTGGAACGTACCAATGATATCTCTAAGAAGCTACAGAAAATTGCTGAAGAAGTAGAAGGGGTGCAGTCTGTATCAGCACTTGCCGGTTATGAAGTACTTACTGAAGGTCGTGGTTCTAATGCCGGTACTTGTTTGATCAACTTGAAAGATTGGTCAGAAAGAAAGAATTCGGTAGTGAAAATCATTGAAGAGTTAGAAGAAAAATCAAAAGACATTCCGGGTGCCGTAATTGAATTCTTCCAACCCCCGGCCGTTCCCGGTTATGGAGCAGCGGGTGGTTTCTCGTTGCGTTTGTTAGATAAAACAAATTCAGATGACTACAAAGCTTTCGGGCAAGTGAACGAAGAATTCATGACTGCATTGAAGAAGAGAAAAGAACTAACCGGATTGTTCACCTTTTTCGCTTCCAACTATCCTCAGTATGAATTGGAGATCGACAACAAAGCAGCCATGCAGAAAGGCGTTTCCATTGGTAAAGCCATGGACAACCTCTCTATTATGATTGGTAGTACTTATGAGTTGGGTTTTATTCGCTTCGGTAACTTCTTTAAAGTATATGTGCAAGCATCTCCCGAATACAGAGCTTTACCGGAAGATGTGTTGAAACTGTACGTGAAAAATAACCGCGATGAAATGGTGCCTTACTCTGCATTCATGAAAATGAAAAAGTCGCAAGGTTTGAATGAAATCACGCGTTACAATATGTATTTATCTTCTGCCATCAATGGTGCTCCTGCAGCAGGTTATAGTAGTGGTGAAGCCATTGCCGCTATTCAAGAAGAAGCGAAAAAACTCCCACGCGGCTATGATATCGACTGGTTGGGATTGTCAAAAGATGAAGTGGGTCGTGGGAATGAAGCACTTTACATCTTCTTAATTGTATTGGCCTTTATATACATGGTTTTGGCCGCGCAATACGAAAGCTTCTTGTTGCCATTTGCTGTGATCCTTTCACTGCCAATAGGTGTATTCGGTGCCTTCTTGCTGTTGAAATTGATGGGGCTTTCAAATGATATCTATGCACAAGTTGGTATGGTAATGTTAGTGGGCCTTTTGGGTAAAAACGCAGTATTGATTGTGGAATTCGCAGTTCAAAAACACCAACAAGGCTCAACGGTGTTGGAAGCTGCCATTGAAGGAGCGAAAGTGCGTTTCCGACCCATCTTGATGACCTCTTTTGCCTTCATCGCCGGTTTGATTCCGTTGTTGTTTGCAACCGGGCCCGGTGCCATCGGTAATAGAACCATCGGTGCTTCATCTGCGGGTGGTATGCTTCTTGGAACTTTATTTGGAGTAATCATCGTTCCGGGCTTGTACTACATTTTCGGTCGATTGTCTGAAGGCAAGAAAATGATTCGCGATGAATATGATGATCCGCTAACAGAAGGATTGGTTGGTAAAGAGGAAGTAGTAGACGATGACGATGAGCCAACAGAGAAAAAGCATTAATCAGCTACTGAATTAAAAATTAAAAAGACCATCATGTTATTGAGTAAAATAAATAGATCAATTCTTTTGATGTTACTGGTAGCAGGTATACATGCCTGTAAAACACCGGTATTGAATCAAAAGACCGAGAGCAACGGAACTCCGGCTGCCTTTGCCGGATCTTCCGATAGCGCCAATTCAGGTGCTCTTTCATGGAAAGATTATTTTAATGATCCTTTTCTTGCAGCCTTAATTGACACGGCACTTAAGAATAATCAGGAACTAAATATCGTATTGCAAGAAATCGAAATTTCAAAAAATGAGATTCAAGCCAGAAAAGGGGAGTACCTGCCCTTTGTTAATGCAGGTGGAGGTGCTGCGGTAGAGAAAGTGGGACGCTACACCAGCAAAGGCGCTAACGACGCCACTACCGAAATTAAACCCGGAAAGGAAATGCCGGATCCTTTGCCAGATTTTAAAATTGGAGCAGTAGCCACTTGGGAAGTTGATATTTGGCACAAGCTCAGAAACGCACGAAAAGCCGCTGTTTCTCGCTACTTGGCCAGCATCGAAGGAAGGAATTTCATGGTAACTCAACTTGTTGCAGAAATTGCTAACTCCTATTATGAATTGTTGGCTCTCGACAAGCAATTGGAGATTCTTAAAAATAACATTGAATTGCAAAACAATGTATTGAGAATTGTTCGACTGGAGAAAGAGTCGGCTCACGTTACGGAATTAGCTGTACGCCGATTTGAAGCTCAAGTGCTCCATACCCAGGCCATGCTTTATGGAATCCAACAGCAGATTACAGAAACAGAAAATAGGATCAATTTCTTATTAGGTCGATTCCCTCAATCGATCGTGAGAACCACGAGTGATTTCGAAACCATGAGCGTTCAAGCGATTCATGCAGGCTTGCCTTCTCAATTATTATCGAATCGCCCTGATATTAAGAAAGCAGAAAATGAATTGGCTGCGGCAAAAATTGATGTTCAAGTGGCGAAAGCAAAATTCTACCCTTCATTGGGAATTACAGCAGCCCTCGGATATCAAGCCTTCAGTCCTCGATTTCTATTCAGTACTCCCGAATCCATTCTATTCGGTTTAGCGGCAGATATGGCCGGCCCACTTGTAAACAAAAATGCAATTAAAGCGGAGTATTATAATTCCAATGCAAAACAAACACAGGCTGTTTTTAATTACGAACGTTCTATTCGAACAGCCTACATGGAAGTAATGAACCAATTGTCGATGATACAAAACTTGGAGCAGACCTTTGATAAAAAAGGCAAAGAAGTGGAAATGTTGAATCAATCGGTTACCATTTCGAACAACCTCTTTAAATCAGCTCGTGCCGACTATATGGAAGTATTGCTCACACAACGAGAAGCGTTGGATGCTCGTTTCGAACTCATTGAAACCAAGAAAAAGCAAATGAATGCAATGGTTAATATTTATCAGGCGCTTGGAGGCGGCTGGAGATAACCTAAGAAGGTCAATTTGTATTTTAGCGAATACTTTTAGTACCGGGAAGCCACTTTTCAGTGGCTTCCTTTTTGTTCACGCTCTTTATACCAATTAAAATAGTGATCAATAATTGTAGACTTGTTGGTTTGTATGTGTTTTAAAAATGCCGCAGCAGCCGGCCCAAATTTCTTATTCTTCAACCAGATCATGTGCCAAGTACTTACTAAGGGGAAGCCTCGCACAGGTATAATGGTCAATTCGTTTCTCTGCAGTTCATTTTTGATGCCAATAATTGGTAAAACAGAATAGCCCAAACCTGCAATAATTGCTTGTTTAATCGCTTCGTTCGAGCTCAGTTCTAATTTTGGATGAATGTGCAGTTCGTTTTTCTTTAAATAGCTTTCCATAGTTTGACGCGTTCCGGAACCTTCTTCCCGAAAGATCAAAGGAATAGTATTAAAGACTTTTTTATCGTTCATCTTGTTTCTCAAATGAGAATCACTTCTGCCAACTAAATAAAGTTTATTAGGAAGCAGCGGCTCTTTTTCAATTTGTAAATGCGACGGTAGAATGGATACCAAACTAAAATCAACCTCGTTTTTTTCTAAGCTTTCTATTACGGCGCCTTTATTGGTGGCATCTAATTGCAATCCAACTTCCGGATATTGATTGATGAAGTCACTTAATAAATAGGGCATGATGTATTTTCCGGTACTCACCACTGACACACGAATGGTTCCTACCAAACTTCCAGTTTTTCTGCGTTTTCTTACTTCTAATTCTTCTACCTCCATCAATACATTGTTTGCCACCTGTGCCACTTCTTTTCCAAATGGCGTTAAATACAATTGTCTACCCACCACTTCAGTTAAGGGCTGATCAAACTGATCTTGAAATTTCTTCAATTGCAAGGATACCGCAGGCTGGGTTAAAAACAACCGCTCTGCAGCTTTTGTGATGCTCAAGGTTTCAGCAACAGTTTTGAAAAGAAGCAATTGATGTATGGTATAATTCATTTATTTAAGTTTATGTAATGTATTATATATATTAATGTAAATATATGAAAATAAATTTCAAATTTTGCACCCGTTAAGGCGATGGAGTAGCAACCATCTGTTTTCAAAGTTAAGATTGATCACGTAAGAGAGAGGCTTGCCGTAAAAGGCAAGCTTTTTTAAAAAATGACAACAACCGTAGGTACCGACATTGATATTGCCGCCGCGTTCTTGCGTGCAGGAGAATTGGTAGGAATGCCTACCGAAACAGTATACGGTTTAGCGGCTTCAGTTGCTTTAGATGAGGCCATAAAGAAAGTATACCAAACGAAAAATCGTCCATTTTCCAATCCACTCATTGTTCATGTAGCCAACAAATCGGATTTGGAATGGGTTTCAGATAAACCTTTTCAACTAGCTAAAGACTTGGTCGACGAGTTTTGGCCCGGACCATTAACCATTATCTTATCCAAGTCGGATCGAATTTCAACATATGCCACTGCAGGATCGTCCAGCCTTGCGGTTCGCATGCCGGCTGCTGAGATGGCGCTTTCACTGATTCAAAAAGTGGGAGCGCCTCTAGTGGCTCCCAGTGCCAACCCATTTACCCGCATTAGTCCAACCACGGCAATTCAGGTGAAAGATTACTTCGACGGTAAAATTCCTTATGTTTTGGACGGCGGCAAATGCAGCATTGGCATCGAATCTACCATCATTAAGGTGAATGAAAATAACCTGCAAATTTTAAGAGAAGGTGCTATAACTGCACAACATTTAGCAAAATATCCAATCATTCAAAACGATTACTCGGTGCATCATCCGGGAAATTATAAAAAGCACTATGCCCCAAATACACCGTTAAGAATGGTAAGGTCGATAAAGGAAGCAATTAAAAAATTTCCATCTGAAAGTACCGTATTGATTTTGTTTGGTAAACATTCCGATTTTCGGCAATATAAGACCATCCAATTGTCAGAAGAGAAAAAATTAGAGGAAGCCGCGTCTAATCTATACAGCGCCATGTCTGAAGCAGATTCAATGGATGCTTCTGTGATTTTAATAGAGTCCTTCCCCGACCAAGGCATCGGGAAGGCTTTGAATGAACGACTCCGAAAAGCAGCAATAAACAACCTTTATGAATAGTCAATTATTGATCGAAAACTTATCCAATCCTGCGCTGCTCTTTTTTTTGTTAGGTATTATTGCAGTTCAACTGAAAAGCGATTTAGAAATCCCTGAGAGTACTTCCAAGTTCATTTCCATGTACCTGCTGTTTTCCATTGGATTTAAGGGAGGTCAGGAATTAGCGCATAGCCATCTCGATACAACAGTGCTCTGGGGAATTGTATTTGGAATAATCATAGCTATTGTTATTCCCTTGTATGCGTTCTTTATTTTAAAAAAGCGGTTTTCTATAGCCAATGCCGGTGCCGTTGCCGCAGCATATGGATCAGTGAGCGCTGTGACTTTTGTGACTGCGGTTGCTTTTTTAGATACCATGAATTTGAAATTCGGAGGTCACATGGTGGCTGTGATGGCTTTGATGGAAGCACCGGCGATAGTAGTAGGGGTATTATTGATTCATTTCTTTGACAAGGAGCGAAACAGAACCGGGCTCTTTAAAGTAACCATGAAGCACGCGTTCACCAACGGCAGCGTGTTGTTGATTGTTGGTAGTCTTTGTATTGGTTGGATTGCCAGTGATACGCAAGCACAAGGGATCAAACCTTTTACCACAGATATCTTTAAAGGATTTCTTGCGATCTTTCTACTCGATATGGGAATTGCCAGTGGGCGAAAACTGCCTGAGTTTTATAAGAATGGATGGTTTGCTTTCTTTTTTGCACTGTTGATGCCATTGGTAAATGGGTCATTGGTTGCCTTTGCTAGTCATTGGATAACTGCCATTCCCGGCGATCGGTTCATCTTTGCAGTGCTAGCCGCAAGTGCTTCTTATATTGCTGTGCCCGCTGCCATGAGAATTGTAGTACCCGAAGCCAACCCGGGATTACTCTTGCCGATGACTCTCGCCATTACTTTTCCCTTTAACATAACTTTTGGAATGCCCTTGTATTTATACATCATACAAAGTTGATTTTCACGTTTCTCTTCGATGATTTTATGTAATTTCGTTTAACAATAGCCTATTATGGAAGAAAAAATCATCGATCTCAAGCACGTCAATATATATCAAAGCGCTACACTTATTTTATCAGATGTAAATCTTACCGTTACCAAAGGGGAATTTGTTTACCTCGTTGGTAAAACCGGTACAGGTAAGTCGAGCTTGTTGAAAACCTTGTACGGTGATATACCTCTAAAAGAAGGCGAAGGATCGGTGGTGGGGTTTAACTTAAGAGATATGGACTGGAAAAAAGTACCTTTCTTAAGAAGAAACTTGGGAGTGGTGTTTCAAGATTTTCAATTGCTGACCGATCGTAATGTGAATGAAAACCTTCGATTCGTATTGAAAGCCACCGGTTGGAAAGATGAAAAGTTGATTGCTGAAAAAATTGCCGATGTGTTAGATAAAGTGGGTTTGAAATCAAAAGGTTTCAAAATGCCTTTTGAGTTGAGTGGGGGAGAACAACAACGTATCGACATTGCCCGAGCACTCTTAAATTCTCCTCGTTTAATATTGGCAGATGAGCCTACAGGTAACCTCGATCCGGAAACATCCGATGAAATCATGAACCTCCTGTTTCATATCTGTAAAGATTACGGCACTACCATTATCATGGCTACTCACGATTACATGGTGATCAATAAATACCCAGCTAGAATGCTGAGAACGGAAAAGGGGAAGGTATTGGACAATGCTTCTATAACCACCTAATCACTTGCTGAGCCAACTGTTTGGGGTTAAATTCTGCCTCCAATAAATGTTGACGAAGCTTTATTTCTTCTTCCTCAAATGGTTGATAGTAAAGCTGCATAACCAAACTCTTCATAGCTGCTGCATTGGATCCCAAATGACATGCCGATTCCAATCCGCTGCCTTCAACACCGGCTGCATTGGTGATACAATGGCGCGACTGGGACAGCGTATTGATCAACTTTAACTTGATTCCCGTTTTATTGAAACTTGGAATGATGCATAGCTGTGCTTTCTGTATCAAATCTTGCATTTCAGTTTCACCCGGATTTGATACCAAGCATGTATGAGTTTGCTTATGTGCTAAACTTTCTAAAGAAGAGGGTGGATTCTTTCCTGCTACCACAAACGGAATTTTGATATCATTGAATACTTCCTTCAACAACCATTCTGCAGCTTTCTCATTTTCCGCAACACCTAAATTCCCATGGTATAAACAGTAAGAACCAATGCCTGTTTGGCTGTTTACTTTATTGAAAGGACTAAAAACTGGCACATAGTGAATGTTTTTGGCTCCTAGTTTTGTTCGATACGTTGCAGCGTCTGTTTTGGATAAAGCAAGAATGGTAGCCATTTTTGCCAATTTTTGCTCGTACTTAAGCAACAGCCTTTTTTCGAATTGGTAGTAGATTTTTTTAAGCAAATGGCTGCTTGATTTGTAGAGGCTATCATAATATTCATGTTCGAAATTGTGCAACCTAACTACAATTTTTCTTCCCTCAAATCGAGGATCAAATACAGGATACGAACAATGTATGCCTTCAATTAAGATTGGAAAATCGTCTTGAAGTAGCCGCGTGTTCAGGCTTTCATTAATTCTGGATGCAACAATATAAGGCCATTGAAACGATATGCCTTTATGACCTGTGCCTCTTGAATAGTAATGAACAGAACTGCAATATTTCTCTAATTCAGGTTGTTCAATTCTTCCTTTAGTAAAGCAATGCAAATGAATTTTCACTCCCATTTCATGCAGTGCTTTGATTTTATAAAACACGTCAATCACCCCGCCATAATCTGCAGGATAGGGAACGTCGAAGCTAATGATGTGAATTTCTTTACTCAAGGTTTATAGGGTTTGATAGAACTGAACTAATCTTTTCTCTTCTTCTTGCCAATTATACTGCTGCTTTGCTTCAATTGTGGCGCTTTTCAATGAACGGTACAATTCTGTATTCTGAATCAGTTCATTCAAAGCTGCTGCAATTGATTCTTTATCAGGATTTCCAATAAGAACAGCAATATTACTAGAATTGTTTATTTCACGATAAACTGGATAGTCAACACATAGCTGCGGAATCTCCGCATGGATGTAATCAAAAAAGCGGTTCGCCAAGCTCCAATAGTTACTTTTCGAGTCTTTATCGAATAAGGTTATGCCTGCATAGGCAGTGGGAGTGATGATACGTAATTCTTCCGGTAAGCGTTTCCCTTTAAAAATCACTTTATGCTCTAAACCTTCTTTTATTACCAGCGCCTTTGCTTGTTCTAAATAATTGCCATCGCCGTAAATATGTAAAGGCATGTTCACTTCTTTCATTGCAGGAATCAAGGTTTCAAAACATCGTCCTTCATTCACGGCTCCCTGATATAGCAGGAAAGGCTCTGGGGAAGGGGAGGGCATTTGATCTTCTTTCAAAACCGGCAGATTACGAATGACCTCATAATTAGATCCATACATTTCATGAAAAGAGCGAGCGATGTATTGATTGACCGTGTAGCCTTTTTTAAATTTTGGAACACTGAATCGTTCAATTCGTTTCCATATCGCATAAATGGAAGGTCTACTCACCACCTCTTTCATTTCGCAAAATAGTTCGTGCGCATCGTACACCCGCTTGGTGCCTTTGAGGGCTGAAGCAACATAACAAGGCAAGATCGTATCTAAATCAATCGCACCAATAATATCAACCTTGGTAAAAAGAAGTACAAAAAACAGTTTAAGGTTGAATTCGAAATATGCCCACTTCCCGGTTCTGATGCGGCAGGTTATTCTTTTTTGCCGGAAGGGTTGAGGCAAGAGGGCAGGAGAGTTGGCAAAAGAACGGCCAATCAGGAGCACTTCAAAGCCTGCTTTTTGCAAAGTTCCGGCAATCCGGATCATGCGTTGGTCGAAATTGCAATCATTGGTAACCGTAAATACAATTCTTGTACTCATTTAGTTAATGATTGTAAATTTCTGAATTTCATTGAATTAGGTCGAAATGTGGAAAAAAACTGAGCGTTGCCTCAAATTCTAAATACTTGAACTTCAATTGCAAAGCGCTCTAAAGTCGAAAAAAAATCGCAATTTTCAATATAAAATCTAAAAAAAAGCCTAGTTTTGCCGCCGATTTAAGAAGAATAAAAATTTGGATGTTTTTTAAAAAAAATTGAGATGTCTTATTTAACTAAAGAGAAAGTATCTGAGATTTTCGCTAACTATGGTGGTAAAGCTACCAACACAGGCTCTATTGAGGGTCAGATTGCTTTGTTAACAGAGCGTATTAACGGAATTTCTGCTCACTTGCAGCAGAACAAGAAAGACTTCGGTACTCACCGTGGTTTGATGAAATTGGTAGGTCAGCGCAAACGCTTATTGACTTACTTGAGCAAGCACAACCTTCAAGGTTACCGTGCTTTGATTGAAAAATTAGGTCTAAGAAAATAATGTATATTCAAAATATCCAAACGCTTTTCCCAACTATATTTTAGTTGGGAATTGTCGTTTAATATTATCCCTGATTTTTCCCTTAAAAATTCAATTATTAACCCGGGTACGGGTATCTCTTCCTACCTTTTTAGAGTTATTCTAACCCAAACAATTCAAGCTTATGTTAACACAACCCAAAAGTGTAACGTTCGATATTGGTGGCGGTCGTGAGATCACCATTGAAACGGGCAAACTAGCCCGTCAGGCACACGGTGCCGTTACTGTTCGCCAAGGCAACAGCGTAATGTTGGCTACTGTAGTAGCTAACAAAGAACCTAAAGAAGGTCAAGATTTCTTCCCTTTGTCTGTTGACTACATGGAGAAGTTTGCTTCTGCAGGTCGTATCCCCGGATCGTTTTTCAAACGTGAAGGAAAACTGAGCGATTATGAAGTATTGGTAAGCCGCTTGGTTGACCGCGCTTTGCGCCCTTTATTCCCTGAAGATTATTTCTGCGATGTACAAGTGATCATCACCCTCATTTCTTCTGATAAAGAAGTTATGCCTGATGCGTTGGCATGTTTGGCAGCTTCTGCTGCACTCGCAGTGTCTGATATTCCCATTAAAGAAATCATCTCCGAAGTACGTGTAGCACGTATTGAAGGAAACTATGTTGTAAACCCAAGCCGCTCTGAATTGGCAAAGGCTGACATGGACTTCATCATCGGAGCTACTGAAAAGAACTTGATGATGGTGGAAGGTGAGTCGAAAGAAGCTTCTGAAGAAGATTTGATCAAAGCCCTCGAAGTAGCTCACGACGCTATTCGCATTCAAATTAAAGCGCAGGAAGAATTGCGTTCATTGGTAGGTATTTCCGCTAAGCGTGACTATACCAAACCAGTAACAAATGCTGAACTTCAAGAAAAAGTATATGCATTTGCAAAAGAGAAAGTAATGCAAATTGCTCGCGCAGCTTCTTCTAAAAATGAACGCAGCGATGCTTTCGATCAATTAAAGGTTGAATTGATTGCTAGCCTCGGCGAAGATGCTGACGATACAACAAAGAAATTAGCTAAGAAGTACTACGAAGACCTGAAATGGGAAGAAGTTCGTAACATGATCCTCGACGATCGTACGCGTTTGGATGGTCGTAAGTTAGATCAGGTTCGTCCTTTAGCAATGGAAGTTGACATCCTTCCTTCTCCACACGGAGCTGCATTGTTTACCCGCGGTGAAACCCAATCATTGACTACCGTTACACTCGGTACTCCGCTCGATGAATTGCTTATTGAAAGCGCAGCTCAGTCAGATTATTCTAAATTCATTTTACACTATAACTTCCCTGCCTTCTCTACCGGCGAAATTAAGCCGAACAGAGGACCCGGTAGAAGAGAAGTTGGTCACGGTAACTTGGCGATGCGCTCTTTGAAGCAGATGATGCCGGGTAACGAATATCCTTACACCGTTCGTGTTGTGAGTGATATTCTTGAATCTAACGGTTCCTCTTCAATGGCAACCGTATGTGCCGGTTCATTGGCGCTTATGGATGCTGGTGTGCCCATTCCAAAGCACGTTAGTGGTGTAGCAATGGGATTGATTACTCGTAGCAGCGACAACAAATACGCCATCTTAACTGATATCTTGGGTGATGAAGATCATTTGGGAGATATGGACTTCAAAGTTACCGGCACTCGTGAAGGTATCTGCGGTGTTCAAATGGACATCAAAATCGACGGATTGAGTATGGATACCATGCGCGAAGCACTTGCTCAAGCTCGTGTGGGTCGTTTGCACATCCTTGATGCGATGTACAATACCATTGGCGCAGCTCGCGAAGAAGTGAAAGCTCATGCGCCAAGAATGATCAAACTCTTCATCGACAAAGAATTCATTGGTGCTGTAATCGGACCACAAGGAAAGATCATTCAAGAAATTCAACGCGAAACCGGAACTACTATCAATATTGAAGAAGTAGGTAATCAAGGTGAAGTAAGCGTATTCTCTCCTGCGAAAGAAGGATTGGATAAAGCGGTTTCATGGATCAAAGGCATTGTAGCTGTTCCTGAAGTAGGTTCTGTTTACGAAGCGAAAGTGAAAGGAATCAAAGAATTCGGTGCCTTCGTAGAATTCCTTCCTGGTAAACAAGGTTTGTTGCACATTAGTGAAATTAGCTGGAAGCGCCTTGAATCAATGGAAGGTGTGTTGAAGGAAGGTGATGTGGTAAAAGTAAAATTGATTGGATTGGATCATAAAACAGGTAAATTTAAGCTCAGCCGCAAAGTGTTGATGCCAAAGCCTGAAGGTCAACCGGCTCGTCCTCCAAGAGAGTCAGAAGGACCGGCCAATGATCAAGCCTAATTCCAATCGGATACATATTTCAAAGGCTGCCAGTTCTATGGCAGCCTTTTTATTTAACAACCGTTTTGGTGATCCACTTAAAATCAACGAATTTCATTTTAGTAGATTATAGACAATTAAGAAGCAACAATGGAAGCACATATCAGAATTCATTTTGAAGCAGTGAGGGCAGAACAAAAAGACATTCTTGTGGCCCGGATGGATCTATTAGGTTTTGAAGGATTTGAAGAAGGGCATAATTATCTGAATGCCTACATACGGGAGTCCGGTTTCCAAGAAGAAGAATTGAAAGAATTGTCGACAGATATGAGTCTCAATTATTCGGTGGAGGTTTTACCACCCCAAAACTGGAATCAATCTTGGGAGTCGCAATTTCACCCTGTTGTAGTGGATCAATTTTGTGCCATTCGGGCAAGCTTTCATGAGCCGATCCCAGACTTAACATATGAAATTGTTATTACACCCAAAATGAGTTTTGGTACCGGCCATCACGCTACCACTTATATGATGATCCAGTGGATGTCGGAACTACAGGCATCCGGGAAAACAGTTTTGGATTTTGGAACCGGCACGGGTGTGTTGGCTATTTTGGCATCGCTGCAAGGCGCAAAAGAAATTAAGGCAATTGATAACGACGAATGGAGTATCCTGAACGCAGCCGAAAACTTTGAACTTAACAACATTCAAGGGATTGACTTGGAAAGAAAAGACAGTGTAGCATTTGCGGAACCCTTCGATATGATCTTGGCAAACATTAATAAAAACGTCTTACTTGCCTCTATGGAATCCCTTAAGCAACATTTAAAGCAAGACGGCGTTCTAATCATGAGCGGATTGTTGAAAGGCGATAGAGAGGCTATAGAAGAAAAGGCCATGCATAGCGGTTTGGTAATCAGAGGATTAAAGGAAAGAGAAGGGTGGATATCAATCGTTTGTGTGAATCCTAAGGGCTAACAATTAACTGCTCTTTTTTCCGCAAATTTTCATTAAATTTGTAATTACCACTACAACCAATTTAAACGTGAAAGAAGTTCTACTGATCGTAGCCGCTTACTTGATCGGCTCTGTGCCCA
The DNA here is from genome assembly GCF_050589245.1 of Endoryza foliicola. NCBI lineage: Bacteria > Pseudomonadati > Bacteroidota > Chitinophagia > Chitinophagales > Chitinophagaceae > Endoryza > Endoryza foliicola. The sequence continues at coordinate 226,513 of NZ_JBOBEW010000005.1, forward strand.
CAGCAGTTTGGGTTAGCAAACTGGTTTTCGGGATTGATATCCGCGAATATGGCAGTGGAAATGCCGGTGCCACCAATTCATTTCGTGTAATGGGCTCTCGTTGGGGCACATTCGTGATGATTATTGATATGCTCAAAGGCCTCGTCGCAGTTAAATTAGCTTATCTCGTTCCTTTTTATGTTGACAATGAAACGGCCAGAACCGGGTTTCAAATTGGTTTGGGATTGGCCGCTGTGGTAGGTCATATCTTTCCAATATGGGCCGACTTTAGAGGCGGCAAAGGAGTAGCTACACTTTTTGGGTTGGTATTGGGTATTTCTCCTTGGTCGGCCATGTGCAGTGTAGGAGTCTTTCTATTGGTGTTGTATTTAACTCGTTTCGTTTCACTCAGTTCAATTTTAGCAAGCATCGCTTTCCCAATATTTATTGTAGTAGTCTTCAACTTCGACAATCATGCTTACCGCGTTTTTGCAATCGCAGTTGCCTTGCTAGTGATTCTCACCCATCAGAAAAATATTGGCCGCCTTTTGAAAGGATGTGAAAGTAAAGTTCCCATTCTCAAATACCGCGATCGCCGCAAAGAACGCCGCAAGGTCTAATACCGAAAGTTCCCCCTCAAATAATTGGTTAAAAGTTCCTTATAGTCAGTATTTTTGCACCATTGAAATACACTGGTACAAGAATTGAATTAACTATTTCAAAAGTTGACTATGAGAAATCGGATCATCGCCTTCGCCTTTATCATCCTAGCCGCAGCTTGTTCTCGAAATGCCATTACCGGCAGAAAGCAAATGGCTTTTTTCAATGAAGCCGATATTCAAAGCATGGCTTCGGATCAATACAAACAGTTTCTAACTACCAATAAAGTAATTGCAACTACTACCAGCAAAGATGCAGAAATGGTGCGCCGAGTTGGAAGTAAAATTGCAACTGCCATTACAAAATACTATACAGATCAAGGTCTTGGAAAAGAACTAGAAGGGTATAAATGGGAATACAACCTGGTTGACTCTAAAGAGGTAAATGCATGGTGTATGCCTGGCGGAAAAATTGTAGTGTATTCAGGATTATTACCCATCACTCAAAATGAAGCCGCGTTGGCCGCAGTAATGGGGCACGAAATTGCGCATGCTTTAGCCAAACACGGAAATGAACGTATGAGTCAAGCTACCGTTCAGCAAGCCGGAGGAATTGCAGTTCAAGTAGCCGTTGCCAATAAGACCCCTGAAGCTCAGAACCTTTTCTTAAACGCTTTTGGAGTAGGCTCAACTCTATTGGGAACCCTACCATTCTCTAGAAAGCATGAATTAGAGGCCGATCGATTAGGGCTAATGTATGCTGCAATGGCCGGTTATAACCCTCAGGAAGCCATCGCTTTATGGGAAAGAATGGAGAAAGCCAGTGCCGGCCAAAAGCCGCCAGAGTTTCTAAGCACGCACCCCTCTGAAGGAACTAGAATAGAACAATTGAAGAAATACATGCCGGAAGCCTTAAAGTATTACAATTCCGCAAATTCGTCTAAGAAGTAAGAACGATTTCTAATTTTAATAAAAATAGCAGCTTCTCTCTCGTTGATTTTCAGAATATTTTAACGAATAGTAGGTAAAGCCGGAGCTTTTTTGTATTTTTGTCGCCCGTTAAGTATTAACCTAAGGCATTCAACAAAAATTGCTCGCATGTCTCAAAATCTTCTCGAAAAGTTGGAGTTGCGTGATGAGAAAAATGTCCTAATTCAGGGACTTCCTTCCTCCATCGAAAAGCAGTTTGCTAAAATTTCATTTTCAAAGAATGTAACCCCTTTACTCAAGTCTCGTAAAATTGATTTCGCGTTAGTGTTCGCACTGAACGGAACTCAATTGAAAGGAATTATGAGAGATGTGTTACCTGCTTTGCACCAGCAAGCTCGTTTTTGGATCGCTATTCCCAAGTCTAGCTCTAAAATTGTAACCGATTTGCACAAAGAATGTAGCTTTAGTTGCGTTTGCGACGCCGGTTTCGAGGGTGGTGAAGAATTGAATTTGGATCATGTGTGGACAGCCATTCGATACACAAAGAAACAAGCATTAAAGGCTCAACCAAAAGCCAAAGCTGCTGTTGAAATGGCATAACGATTCGCCAAACTGATTTGAAGGCTGTCTGTTTCAGACAGCCTTTTTAATTTTCCCTACTGATGTTCGACCCCTACAGGGTCGTCTGTATTTCCTCGCTTCCTCGTTTCCTCGTTCCTCGTTTCCTCGTTCCTCGCTTCCTCGTTCCTCGCCTCCTCTCTTCTTCGTCTCCTTTTTTCTCCCTAACTTGCCCCTCCCAAATCACCCCACCATGTCTTTTCTCAACGTTGAAATCAAAGCCCGTACAAAAAACTCAGATGCTATCCGTGAATACTTGCTTAACAATGGTGCCGTTAGTAAAGGAACTGATCATCAAACGGATACCTATTTTAATGTTCCAAACGGAAGGTTGAAACTACGGGAAGGGAATATTGAAAACAATCTGATCTTTTATAATCGCTCTAATCAAGCCGGCCCTAAATCATCCCATTTCAATTTGTCGCCCGTTGCCGACCCCGCTTCCTTAAAAGCCGTTCTATCAGCCAGTTTAGGAGTGAAAGTAGCTGTAGTAAAAAAAAGGGAAATCTATTTTATCGAGAATGTAAAGTTTCATATAGATACAGTAAATGAACTTGGAAACTTTGTTGAAATAGAAGCGAGCAACTTATATGCTCCTAAAACTCAAGAAGAATTATTGACTCAATGCGAATTTTACATGAAAGCATTCGATATTGTAGAAACCGATTTGATCGCAATTTCTTATAGCGATATGTTGCTTAACGGATGATAACTGAGCCTACTGTTTTAGTGAGCTCCGTCTCCATGTCTTTCAAATGCTTATGTGTCTCTAATAATATTTTGAGCTCCTCCATAGTGTGAGGTTTCTCTAGATCGCGTTGATTCTCTTCTATCATTTTTCGAATTTTACGCAGCTTCAAGTAGAGTAGGGTAGAGAGGGTTTCTTCTTTGTACAGCGCGTCTTTCTCGGGAATCTTGCCATCGAAATGAGAAGCCCAGTTAGGACTTAACTCATACTTCATGTCTAATATTTTCAGAATCGCTTCTGAGAGCATTCTGTTTTCGGCGTATAGGAATGATTTTGAATTGGGCTCCAAGCCTTGCTCATGCCATTCTTTGTATTGTAAAAACAATTGTACCAGTTCTTGATTTTCAAACAAACCGGTATCGTCAATTTCATAAAAAATATAATCCGCTACTTTTTGTTCTTCATCCCATTCTTTTTGGCCATATTCTATTAAACACTTGATCAAACCTCTTTCTTGTAGCTCATCCTTATTTAATAGTGTAGCGGCCTCAAAATCATCAACAGGTTGCTCAAAGCCGGATGGCTCTGAATATTCATTCGAACTTGCTGCTTGTTGCTTTTGTTCTTCTTTGGTTACTTTCTCTCGAATAAATTTGTTGACCAAGTTCACCAGTCCACTTTCTTCAATTCGAAGTAGTTCGGCGCACTGTTTAATATAATCTTGTTGACGAGTAAAGTCTTCAACTTTATTGATTTTGGCAATGGTTTCAGCCATTTCATTTACGAGGGCCGCTTTTTTTGAAGAATCAGTGCCAACTTCTTTTAAGGATATTTCTAATTGAAATAGAATGATATCTTTCTTGTTCTCTTTTACAAACTCTTTGAACTGATCTGCACCTACTTTATTGACATAGCTATCCGGATCCTCATTATCCGGTATCAATACCAATTTCACTTGCAGCCCCTCTTCCAATGCCATATCCAATCCGCGTTTCGCAGCTTTGATACCTGCATTGTCTCCATCGTATACAATGGTTAAGTTATTCGTATACTTTTTAATAATCCGCAATTGATCGATGGTAAGCGAAGTACCTCCCGATGCCACTACGTTTTCAATTCCAGCCTGATGCAGTGATATAACATCAGTATAACCTTCTACCAGCAAACACTCATCATTTCGATCGATCGCTTGGCGCGCAAAGTAAGAACCGTAAAGAATCTTACTCTTGATATAAATTTCGTTTTCCGGAGTATTGATATATTTTGGAGCCTTATCTGCTTTGCCAATAACACGTGCACCAAAACCGATGATTTTTCCGGTATTGTTGTGAATGGGGAAGATGATACGACCTCGGTAGTTGTCATAAAAATTGCCATCTCTTTCTACTACCAAACCACTTTTTACTAAATACTCGGTACTGTATTGAGCTTTAATTGCAGTTTGTGCAAAGGCGTCGCGTTGAGGCAAGCAATAGCCCAATTGAAACTTCTCGATGGTAGGATTCGTAAAACCACGCTCTTTCAAATAACTCATCGCATTCGCTTGCCCATCTTCTGAATGCCACAATTGTTCTTTAAAATAGTTCCCGGCAAAACCATTCAAGATGTACAAGCTATCGGCCAATTGTTGCTGAAGTTTTACCTCAGGGCTAACTGCTGTTTCTTCGATCTCTACATTGTACTTATTGGCCAACCATTTCAGCGCTTCAACATAGGAGTATTTCTCATGCTCCATCAGAAAACCGATGGTATTCCCACTTCTTCCACAACCAAAACATTTGTAAATTTCTTTGGCCGGAGAAACCGTAAAGGAAGGCGTCTTTTCTCCGTGAAATGGACACAAGCCGAGGTAATTGGCACCGCGCTTTTTAAGTTTAATGAACTCGCCGATGATCTCAATTATATCGATCCTGCTTTGAATTTGCTGTATGGTTTGCTGACTGATCACGTAAAAAAAGTGGAGGGTAAAGATAGTTTCATTCAAGGGGTTTTAAAAATTAAATAGAGGAAGCCTGACTCTTGATTTTAGTCAATTTACATTCAATCCTTTTGTATAGATAATATACTGGTATTCAATTGTATAGGCGTATATGTGGATATCTCTTGTTTTTATCTGACTTGACTGGCACAGTTTTGGGAATTTATTGGCAAACAATTCATTTACTATGAAATTCAAAGCATGGCTTTCGGTTAGTCTACTTGCTATTACAGCAATGGTAGTGGCAGTAGCGTGTCAAAAATCTGCAGGAGAAAGTATTCCGGCAGGTCAAGCAAAATTATCTGTGTACCTGTTGGATGGCCCAACAGATTATAACAATGTGTTTATCGACATTCAGGGTCTTTTGGTTAAAGTAGATACCTGCGAACGTATCGGTGACAGCAGCCGTCATCATGACGATGATGATTACAATGATCGTTGTGAAAAAGAGTGCGAATTATGGGATACATTGAGCATCCGCCCGGGTGTTTACGATATCTTGAAATTCCAGAACGGGTTAGATACCCTGTTGGCTTCAGGTTATATTCCTAATGGTAAAATTGAAAGAATCAAGTTTGTATTAGGAACCAATAACAGTGTAGTAGTTGATTCTGTTAGCTATCCGCTGATTTTGAAAGATAACAAGAGCTATGTTTATGTTGATATCAAACATTCTGATATTGACTCTTTGACCAATTCTAGTTGGCAGTTCTTCTTAGACTTTAACTTGGGTAAATCCATTACTTATAAAAATAACAAGTACTATCTAAGACCTTACTTGAAATTCTTTGGAGCAAAAGCTACCGGAGAAATTGAAGGAAAGGTTAGACCGGTAGGCTCTCACGGAGTTGTGAAAGCATACAATTCTACCGATACTGCATTTGCTTTCCCTAGATGGAACGAAGGTGAATTCAAAATCCGTGGTTTAAAACCGGGTACTTATAGTGTATTTGTTGAAGGTAAAAATGGATACAAAGACACTACTATTGTAAATGTAGAAGTGAAGAGAGGAAGAGAAACAGAGTTAGGCACTATTACATTGCGCAAATAATCAATCCCTGATTATACAAAAAATCCCGTCTAGTTAAAACTTGACGGGATTTTTTCATTTATTGATCCTTGCTTTTAGTTAGTCGTACTTCGCGCAATTTTTAATTTCCCATTCTGAATAGGAAAGTCCTAAACGTTTCAATTCATCGTCGGGAACTCCATTCCATTTATTAGGTGAATTTCCTGCATACCCCAAATCTTTGACTCCAATTTCGCTGGTATAAAAACCGGTAGCAGTGAGATTGCGCATTAAGTTGAAGAAAGCTACTCCTTGAGCGTTTTCGGGTTTTGCTTTTTTGGGCCATGCAATGTCATCAACTATTTCCATCTGCTGTTTTTGATCACAATCTTTAAAAGGCTTATCGAATCGTTGCAGGCACTGCATGTCTAGCCAACGCAAACCACCTCTCATCGGAGTTTGATGATCGGGCATGTCAATTACGATAAAGTCGATAAATGCAGGAACGCCGGCATCAGTGGCGCTTCCGCTAACATCGTCTTTAGGGATGATAATATCTGCTAAAATAGCGATGGTTGCCATTTCATGTTCAGTGAAGAACTTTTGGCTCATCAACTTCGTATCACGTTCAATTTCTTCTTTTGCTCTATCGATAGTGAATTTCGACGCGTCGGCTGAACCGGTTTCTTTTTTGGTTTCATCCTTTTTATCGCTCAGTTTGCAGCTCTCTGCCACAACACCGGCAGCTAAAGTACCAACGGCAATGGCTTTGAGTGATTTCCTTCTATCCATGTTAGTAGTATTAAACTTGAATAAATGTTGTTGATTAGAGATTCTTCTTTTTCATTTCGTCAATAATGTACTCAGAAGCTCTCAATGAAAGGGCCAAGATTGTCCAGGTAATGTTCTTATCGGCTTGGCTCACAAAGGCGGCACCATCAACCACGAAAAGGTTTTTACAATCGTGTGCTTGGTTCCATTTGTTTAAGGCCGATTTTTTTGGATCGTTACCCATACGAGCAGTACCTGCTTCGTGAATGATCTTACCCGGAGATTCAAGGCCATAGTTGTTTTCAGGACCATCATCGCCCCCCCAAGTAATGATTGCACCCATTTCATGCATAATTTCCTTGAAGGTTTCTTTCATGTGTTTGGCTTGTTTTATTTCATGTTCACTCCATTTCACATCAAAGTTCAGAACCGGAATGCCGTATTTGTCAACAACATTCGGATCGATGGTACAACGGTTATCGTACACAGGAATGGCTTCACCTCTTCCTCCCATACCAACGCTGGCACCGTAGAAATAGCGATAGTCTTCTTTTAAAGAAGCACCGTATCCACCGGCTTCTTTTTGTTTTCCGTGTACCACATGTTTTCCGTTCATGCTTTCGATTCCGAAACCGAATCCGTAAGCCGGCTGACCCATACCACCCCAATACTCGATATGGTATCCACGTGGGAAATCTAATTTCTTATTATCTAACCACCACGGTGAATAAACGTGCATTCCACCAACGCCATCTTCATTGTATCGTTTTCTGTCGAACAATTGGGGTAAATAACCACCCAAAGCGGCACCCGTACTATCGTGTAAATAACGACCTACTACATCACTGCTGTTGGCTAGTCCATTGGCATGACGTTTCGATTTCGAGTTCAACAACAAACGTGTTGATTCGCAAGAACTGGCAGCGAGAATTACTACTCGGCCGGTAACTTGGTACTCTTGCATATCATCTTTGTTGATGTAGGCAACGCCGGTTGATATCCCCTCTGCATTCGTCAATACTTCACGCGCCATTGCATTCGGGTAAACATCAACGTTACCGGTTGCGATAGCAGGTTTAATTAAAACGGAAGAAGAGGAGAAGTCAGCGTAAGCAACACTACAAGCACGGTTACACTGTCCACAGAACATACATTCACCACGATCTTTATTATCAGGCAATGCTTTTGTAAGGATCGACAAACGTGAAGGGATCACTTTTACGCCCGCATGGGTAGCTGCTTTTTGAATGAACAACTCGTGAGCACGCGGTTTGGGAGGAGGAAGAAAGATTCCATCGGGATCATTTTCCAATCCTTCATTACTACCGAACACTCCAAGCATTCTATCGATGCGGTCGTAATAAGGTTTTATATCATCGTATGAAATAGGCCAATCATCGCCCAATCCATCGATACTTTTTCTTTTGAAATCTTTGGGACCAAATCGAAGTGAAATACGTCCCCAGTGATTGGTACGTCCGCCCAACATACGAGCGCGCCACCAATCCCATTGTGTTCCTGATTTTTTGGTATAAGGCTCTCCATCGATATCCCAACCATGATAACAAGCATCAAAGTCTCCGAAGGGTCTAAATTTAGTACTCGCGCCTCTTCGTGGCGATTCCCAAGGATTCTTAAATTGTGTTTGATTTTTGCGCGGGTCGTACATAGGCCCCGCTTCTATCAAGGCCACTTTCAATCCGGCTTTGGCTAAAGTATAAACAGCCATACCACCGCCGGCTCCCGAACCAACTACAATAGCATCATATTGCTTCGGATTCTTTTTGATCTGAAGATCTCCCATAAAACAAAATAATTAGGTGATTGATTTCAGCCTAAATGTAGGATATAATGATGTGAATGCCATCATAATTGAGGGAATTTTGAAGGATGGTAAAGCAATTCATATTTGTGCAAATCCAAGTAAGCCCGATTTACAAGTGAATTCAAATTATTTCGGTTGAAATGATTACCTTAAAATCGAGTTTTATATTCTTTTTAAAAAAATAAAAAAGGAAGTTTCATGAAACGAATCGTAAAATGCTTCGGGGCGCTTGCTTTCTTACTTATTAGTGGCACCAAATCCTTTGCTCAAGAAGATTCCACTTATGCTCAAAAGCTGGGATATCCTAAAGATGCGAAAGTAGTAATCTTGCATGTTGATGATGTAGGAATGAGCTTCGATTCCAATGAAGGCGCAATCAACGCAATTACTCAAGGTGTAGCGAATTCTTGCAGCGTTATGATGCCTTGCTCCTGGGTGCCAGCATTTGTTCATTATCTGAAACAACATCCTCAAATAGATGCCGGACTTCATCTAACGCTTACTTCTGAATGGAAAGAATACCGATGGCCACCAGTGGCGGGCGTTAAAGCAGTACCTGGCCTCGTAGACCAAGAAGGTGCTTTATGGCCCTCCGTTGAAGAGGTAGTAAAGCATGCCAGTGCCGATGAAGTAGAAATGGAGATACGAGCACAGGTTGAGAAAGCATTAAAGATGGGATTTCTTCCCACTCACTTAGACAGTCATATGGGGACTCTCTTTGGATCTCTGCCTTTTATTCAACGTTACTTGAAAGTGGGAATGGAGTACAAAATCCCAGTAATGTTTCCGGCGGGTCATGCCAGTTTAATTCAAGTTCACAACAAACTTGATCCACAGTTGGTGCAGGGAATTAGACTCTTGGGAAAACAATTGTGGGCTTCCGGTTTGCCTGTACTTGATGATCTCTACAACGCAAGTTACGGGTGGGAACCAGATGCAATAACTGCCGCAGACACTAAAAAGCTACAGGCATTTAAAACCGCTCACTATATCGAAGCCTTGAAAGAAATAAAGCCGGGTTTAACCATGATCATCATGCATTGTACTCAGCCTTCCCCCATTTTTAAAAATATTTCGGAATCGGGACCAACACGCCAAGGCGATTTACTTGCTATGATTGACCCTGCATTAAAAAAGGCCTTGGAAGATCAAAGAATAGTATTGGTAACTTGGAGAGAATTGATGGAAAGAAGAAAGGGAAGATAAAATGCTCTTCAATTAAAAGCAAGTATGTTTGATTTTCTAATCCAACTAAAAAGCTCCTTAAATGAAAAAATCTCGCATGAATGCGAGATTTTTTCTTGTTAATCCATCAAATGAAATTTGATGAGTAAAAATTTTAATTGTCTTTAGGGGCTGTAAAATATGCTTCAGAACAAAGTACATGCGCAGCCGGAATGTACTCGAAAAAGGACCTGCGGATTATGTCTTCAATTGAATGAAGATAATTAGCGCCAATTTCAGGTGTTTTCGCGGCGAACTTCCAACTTTGAATCTTTAAAAGAGCAATTTTACTGGTCGATACTTGATGATTTTCTTGCATCTTGAACTTTTCTGCCAAATAACCACATTCGTTTTTCGTGTGAATCAAACGAGAATTCATAGGGATTGTTTTCGTGATCAAATTAGGACGATATAATAAACGCCTGTTAGGTAAAAAAATTGCAGTCTTGATCAAAATCAAGTGCTTGCTATAGTGTTTGATAATCAATGCTTTATTCTTTTTTCAATTCGTTAGTCATTCATTATCAATTGCTACAAAAAATCGCTTTTTTTCGATTTTTTTATATCAACCATTAGAAGGGTTTGAAATCAATGTTTCATATTCAGGTCAATTATCGATTCTTTTTGAGTCTTAGTTCTTAATTATCATGCTGTTCAGTCGTTTAAAAGCGCTAACTTGAAAATACTAGAAGTGTTGTTATATGAAATTTAGAATGATTGTTTGCCTTATGATGGTAATTGCAACCGCCAAAAGCCAATTTAGTACCGACAAATACCCGGTTTATGAACAAGGGGATCTTGGGCTTCAATACCAACCAACAGCTTCAGTGCTGAAAGTATGGGCTCCAACGGCTTCGAAGATGGTTTTCCGGCTTTACAAAATGGGTGTTGGAGGTAGTGCTGTGAAGGAAATAAATGGCACAAAAGACCAATGGGGCGTTTATACAGCCTTTGCTGAAGGTAATTGGGAGGGGTATTTTTATTCAGTGCAAGTGCAACATGAAAAGGGGTGGAGTGAAGAGGTACCGGATCCGTATGTAAAATTGGTGGGCGTTAATGGAAAAAGAGGTTTTATTGGTGATTTAAAGCGAACCAATCCCGAAGCTTGGGAATTAGACAAAGGGGTTTCATTAAAGTATAAAACAGATGCAATTGTTTACGAATTGCACGTACGAGATGCCAGTATTGATCCTTCTTCCGGTATCAAGAGGAAGGGAAAATACCTCGGTTTAACGGAGCTAAATACGGTCAACAAACAAGGATATTCAACTGGGTTAAGTCATCTTAAGGAGCTGGGGGTTTCCCATATCCACTTGCTTCCCACCTATGATTATTTCACTGTAGATGAGTCGAAGCCGGAAAGCAAGCAATACAATTGGGGCTATGATCCTCTTAATTATAATGCAACAGAAGGCTCGTATGCTACGAAGGCCGATGATGGATACACGCGCGCCAAGGAGTTCAAACAATTGATTCAAGCTTTTCACAGGCAAAAGCTCAATGTTGTGCTGGATGCAGTTTATAACCATACGATGTTTTTGAAGGAGTCTTCTTTTGAACAATTAGTACCGGGCTATTATTATCGTCAGAATGCTGATGGATCTTTTTCAAATGCTACGGCCTGTGGGAATGAAATTGCAAGTGAACGACCGATGGTTCGAAAATTCATCATAGAATCGGCGCTGTATTGGCTAAAGGAATATCATGTTGATGGATTCCGGTTCGATTTAATGGGAGTACTGGATATAGAAACAATGAATCTATTGTCACAGGAATTGCACAAGATAAATCCTTCTGTATTGATGTACGGGGAAGGATGGACGGCCGGAGCTTCGCCTATTCCTGATAGAGCGCGTGCTTTGAAAAAAAACGTAGCGTCTCTTCAAAATATCGCAGTCTTCAGTGATGATATCCGTGATGGGATCAAGGGAAGTGTGTTTGAGTTAAAAGATGGAGGATTTGCTTCCGGTAAACCCGGAATGGAGGAAAGTATTAAGTTTGGTATTGTAGCTTCTACTTTTCATCCTCAAGTAGATTATACAAAGGTCAACTATGCAAAAGCACCTTATGCTGTTGAGCCTTATCAAACCATTACTTACTGTGAATGTCATGATAATAATGTGCTTTGGGATAAACTGCAGCTAAGCAGACCCGATGCAACTGTTTCTGATCGAATGAATATGCACCGATTGGCACTGGGAATAGTACTTACTTCACAAGGAATTAGTTTCTTGCATGCAGGAACTGAATTTTTAAGAACGAAGAAAGGAGTCGAGAATTCATTCAATTCAGGTGATTCCATCAATGCGATCGATTGGAATTTAAAGTCAATTCACAAATCAACCTTCGATTTCGTAAGTGGACTGGTAAAAATGCGGAAGGCTCACCCGGCATTTCGAATGCATACAGCCGCTCAGATTCAGAAAAATATTCAGTTTCTTACAACCGAGGCCGGAATTGTAGCGTATACCATCCAAGGGAAGGCCGTTGGAGATTCATGGAAGAAAGTGCTTGTGGTTTTTAACGGGTCAAACAGCAACAAAGTACTATCTATGCCGAAGGGGACTTGGTTTGTAAAAATTCAGGCAAATGAAATTAAAAGAAAGACATTGCAAACTAAATCCAGTCTTGAATTAGCACCTCATAGCATGTATCTTTTTTATCAAGAATAAAACAATGGAATGAAGTATCAATGGATTTTTGCAGTGTTGTTAGTTGTCGGTTCAAGTGTATCGGCGCAAACTACAGAAAGAACCGGAGTAAACTCAGATGAACCCGTGGTTCAAGAGATGCAGGGTACTTCAATGTTGTTGCGCGATTGGAGCGAGGGAGTGGTGCGGTTTTCGAGTGGGCGAATCACCAATCAGTTTAAGATCAAATTCGATTGTATTGCTAACAAATTGTTGTTGCAGTTCAATGGCAATTCCTTCTCAACGGAAAGCAAGGTTTCAACCTTCACGTTGTATCCTAATAGCAAGGATAAATCGGACTCGATGTTCTTCAAGAAAAATTTTCCTGCTACCGACATTGCCAACGAAGAAACATTTTATCAGGTGATTTATGCAAATAAAATAATGCTGGTAAAGTTGTGGGCTAAACATATAGTAGATGAGCCACAAATTGCATCAAAAGTGATTTATAGAAGGCTCACCGACGAGCCCAAAGTGTATTTGTTCTATCAACAAAAGATGATTTTACTTCCGGAACCTTTCAAAGAATTTGCTTGGAACCTCCCCTTTAAAAACGATGAAATAATGAACTATGCTACAAAGGAGAAGCTGAAATGGGATAAGAATGCAGACTATTTGAAACTGGCTTTGTTCATTGAATCAATTCTACAATAAAAAAAACTGAATAACATACTGTTTATCTAGGTGTCTACAGCTTTAACGACCCGGTTTAAAGTCGTATATAAAAAACACTTTCTTTTGTGCATAGTCTACTGTATTGTGAGTGAGAATGAATTCTTTTGAACTCACATAGGTTACTTCAAAAGTGTAATTATATACAAAGGGGATTGCTACTGATAAGTTTTTTTGTAATGAATCAAGCCCCCAACCGGTAGATCCAAATGGGCCATACAAGGAAACCAACACATCGCAGGTATTGGTGCTGTCTCTCCGCGTAAAGGAAAGGTCTTTATAAAAATAAAATCCGTCGTCTTTTTCACAATCTTTAAAATAAAGATCGGTTACATCAAATATCTGATTGTCGCCTTGTTCTCCATAATAAAGTTTGTTAATAACCCATGGTCTTCTCGTAATGAGGTCGAAATTCGGTTCTTTGAATTCAATTTCTTTTTGACAAGACCAAAACGTTAGTGACAGGAGCAATGCTGTGCAAAGTACCTTCATATTAGAGTTGTTTCAAAACGATGTTTTTCCATTGAACTTTGATGCCACCACCATCATGTATTTGCAAGGCAATAAAGCCATTTCCTTCACCTATTTTATCATCTTTTAGGTATACCATTTTATGGCCATTTAGCCAAGTGGTGACTTCATTGCCAACTACTCTAATTTTCATGGTATTCCATTTGCCCGTTTTGAGGTACTTTTCATCTTCCGGCTTGGGTTGAATTAACCATCCTCGGCCATACGATTCGTATATCCCTCCTGTATGTTGATCTTTAGGAGCAACTTCAACTTGCCAACCGCTAATTTTTACTCCTTCAATTGAGCTTCTAAAAAACACGCCGCTGTTACCATTGGCCAACTGCTTAAACTTCAAGGTGAGTTCAAAGTTTTTATAAGTAGAAGTGGTAGAAAGATAGCCATAATTGGCATCGGGGCCACTTTCACAAACTAATAAACCTTTTTCTACATACCATTTTTCTGTTCCATTGATTTTCCATCCGGTTAAATCAATACCGTTGAATAAATTAATCTTTTGAGCATGTATAACGGTAGCTGTGGAAAGCAAAAAAATCAATGCAAAAACCTGTTTCATATTCTACTGTTTTTCGAAAGATACGATAAAAAAAGAAGCGATTGTTATTCAATTTAATCGCTTATCTTCCAGTATCTATAAAAGGAAATCTGAAATTATGAGTGGCGCGCCCGAATTGGAACGGAAACTTGGAACATGGGCTTGTATTGCAATAGTTGTGGGTGCGGTTATTGGCAGTAGCATCTTTATGAAACCCGCTACCATGGCGGCTCAATTGGGATCACCGGTTCTCTTGTTGGCGGTATGGGTTGGCGCGGGAATCATTTCGCTTTTTGGTGGAATGATCAATGCAGAAGTAGGTTCTATTCTTCCTCAAACAGGTGGGCAATATGTTTACTTTCGGCATATGTATGGCGACTTCTTCGCTTTCCTCGCAGGGTGGGCAAGTTTCGTTGTTATCAATACGGCTTCAGTTGCAGCTATTGCTTACGTTTTCGCAGAATACACCGGTGTGTTTGTTCACTTACCGCGGTTTTCTGAAGCAACCGAACAGAGTTTTCGCATTGTTATCCCTTTCGTAGGTACCTTGTATCCATTGGCTTTTATTGGAACAAAGTTGCTGGCCATTGCTGTTATTTTGGGTATTACCTTTTTAAATTATTTTAGTGTAAGGGTAGGGGGCAGTTTTCAGATCTTTTTTACTGCATTGAAAGTACTGGTATTATTGATTTTAGTGGCTATAATTTTTACTTCCGGCAAAGGTGATACTGCTCATTTTACAGAACTATCGAAGGGATATCATCTAAAGGGTTGGGCCATGGTTGGAGCGATTATCGCAGCAACCAGTGGAGCTTTGGCCGCTTATGATGGTTGGAACAATTTAGGTATGATGGCTGGTGAAGTGAGAAACCCACAACGAAACATTACCAAGGGGCTTTTGTATGGATTGGGTATTTGTATTGTAATGTACGTGCTTACGAATCAGGCCTACGTATACATGCTTTCGGTTGATCAAATGGCCGCTTCACCCTTGGTTGCGTCCGATTCTTTGTTCCCGGTCATGGGTAAGCATGGCTCTGAGCTTATAGCCTTATTGGTGATGATATCAACCTTGGGAGCAATCAATGGGAACGTGATGCCCTGTGCACGGATCAGTTTTGCTATGGGGCACGAAAAGCACTTTTTTTCTTGGATTGGAAAGGTACATCCCCGTTATAAAACACCCGGTAATGCGCTGTGGTTGCATGCTGTTTGGAGTTCCTTATTTGTTCTTACCGGCAGCTTCGATATGCTAACCGATTTGTTTGTTTTCATCACTTGGATTTTTTACGGATTTGCCGGCTACGGCATTTTTATACTGAGAAGAAAAATGCCTGAAGTGCCGAGAGCCTACAAGGTATGGGGTTTCCCTTATATCCCTCTCATCTTTGTGGCTTTCACTGTTTTATACTTTGTTGTAACAGTGTACAATGACATTCAAAACTACCTAACCGGTAAAACTCCGGTAATCAATTCTGTTTTAGGGTTAATTTTAACATGTTCGGGAATACCTTTGTACTTATATTTAAAGAGAAAAAGCTCTAAAACCAATGTTTCGTAATATGAAAAGATTCTATTTTTTTGCATCGCTGCTTCTTCTTGCCTTTGATGGGTTTGCACAAAATCAACAAATTTTAAGAGACGATCTTAGTGGCAATGTTTACAAAAATGGCGGCTCAAATAGTAATATTGTAGGCAGCCCATTTTTTATGGACGAATGGACGCCCGGTGTTATTTACTTGAAAGATGGAAGCAAGGCCGATAAGTTTCAATTGAAGCTCGACATATTTAGCAATGAATTATTGTTTCTACATCAGAATAAAACCTTGGCTGTAGTGAATCCTGTGAAAGAGTTTGTATTGACTCCGGCAACAGGTATGAGATATTTGTTTCGTTGCGGATTTCTAGCAGTGGAAAGAAATACTGATGCCACCTTTTATCAAGTGTTACAAGATGGTGCTACTGCATTGTTGAAATTAAATAAGAAGAGTTTGGTGGATGTTGCTGAATACAACAAAGCTAGTACCACCAAAGAATACAGCCTCACCGAAACATACTACATTTCCAAACCGGGCGGTTATGCGATCAAAATCAAGAAAGACAGAGCGAGTTTTCTAGAAGCTATCGGCGATACCACCGGGAAATTGAAAGAGTGGTTAGACAAAAATAAAAACCGCTGTAAAACGGAAGAAGAGTTGATGGCTGCTGTAGAGGCTTTCAATAATCTATACTAATCGGTTTTTTCGCTAATCACGTGTAAGTTCTGTAATGATATTTTTATGAAGGGGAAATGCTGCAATCAGTGTTTCCCTTTTTGCTAACTCGAAATCGGCAAAATCGAATCCAGGGGCCACGGTGCAACCTACAAGTGCGTATGCTCCTTCGCCCAGTACACGAGAGCCAAACCAACTATTTGCCGGAATTACCAATTGAAATACTTGTCCTTGTTCTAAATCAGGCCCTAAAAGGTGTTGGTACAAAGTGCCATCCTCTTTGATCTCTATGATCTCAATGGGATCTCCATCATAAAAATGCCACATCTCATCACTCGCTATTTTATGAAGTGCAGAGAATTGATTTTTCTGAAGCAAGAAATAGATACCGGTTGCAGCTGGGCGTGCACCTGAATAGCTGGCCGGTAACTGGTCTTTTGAAAATAACAAAGGGGCACGATACGTTTCTTTGTATGCGCCCCCTTCAATATGAGTTAGTAAGTCTAATTTCTTAATCCAATACTCGGCAGATTTTCTCATTGTTCTATAGTTACCCTTATTTCTTTTCGGCCCCAATACCAGTAATTCAAATCTTTCTTAATTTGAGTAGTATCAGTTGCCTTACATTTCCTGTAAAGGTAAATCTTATAGGTTTCATCAGCTGATTTCTCTAAAAATAAATTCGGGTAATCAATTTTTACTTTTGCAAAATTCGAATCTGCAATGTGCTTTTTCTTAGTAGCCTGTAAAATAAACTTGTATTGCTTTTCAGAAGCGACTGTTGTATCTGGACTGGCAGCCACAGGCGCCGTATTTACAGCGGCACCAGTTGTTGAATTGGTTTGACTTTGTTGAACTGTGTCGGCATTGTTTGCTGTAAGAGCAGCTTGAATAGGAAGGTTGGTAGTATTATTTTCTGCAACATCTAATTTGCTATTCCCTTCCGAACCATTTGAACTATACAACCAATATCCACCTCCTAAAACAATCACTAAAGCAGCGAACGCGCCGGCAAGTAATAGCCCTCTTTTCAACTGAGGCGCTTCTACATTGCTTGTCTTGGGTTTCGTTATTTTTGATGCAGGTTTTAATGTTGCTTTCTTCTCAGCTTGTTTTTCAACAGGCTTTTCGGCCGGAAAAATCTCTACTTTCTCAACACCGTGTAAGCCCGGTATAAAATCCAATGCTCCGGTTTTTGTTTTCAAGATCGTACCGATTCCCTCGAGTAATACCGGTTTGCCAATATTGAGAAGAAGGATCATATCGTTTACATACGATTCAAAATCAGATTCAGCCAGAGGTCTAATTTTACCTGTTTGTTCGCGTATAAATTGAATGGTGGCTTCATCAGTTTGGTTAACACCGCCTGCCTTGAATTGAATTTGAGAAAGGAAGTCTTCAAATTCTTTTTCTTCCGGATCAGGTACTACAACTGCTGCGTCAATTGTAAAAGTGCCAATTTTGGGAATTGCCAACCTTTTGTTTTGATACAAATAATTTGTAAGTAAAGCGGATAATTTCAAGGTATTTGGATTTTGTCTGTTAACAGATAAATCTATAACGTAACAATTCCTTGTTTATTTTTGTAATTGGTCACGAATGCGTAAAAATCATGAAGTTATGTTGAGTAAGAAGGAAGCTGATTTCGTAGAATATTGGGAAAAAAACCGCCTTTTGGAAAAAAAATGGACCCGTCAATGGATTATTGGGTTGCCTGTTGGTTTGATCTTTTCTATCCCCATAATTTTAATTCTCCTGTCGGGTAAATTCTGGTACAATAGGGCAGAAGCAATGGCAAATGCCAAGCTGAACCCCTCTACTTTATTGATTTCCATAGGTTTGATTGTTTGTTTTGTTGCCATTTTCTACAAAAAACACCAGTGGGATATGAAAGAACAGTTGTATTTGGAACTGAAGGCAAAGCAAAAGCGACAGCAAGGCAATCAAGATGCAGCATCTCAGGGTTGAGTCTTGTCTTTTTGTGTATTATATTCGCCAAAAAATTTGAAAATGAGGATCTTAAGTATCGTTTTAGTGGCCGTTTCCGCACTCTTTTTGTCGGGTTGTTTGAAAAGCACAGCAGGTTGTACCTATAAAGTCAACGGTACAGTGGCGTCAAGTTCTGAAGAACAAGCAATTGTTACCTATTTAACAAGCAATGGTCTCACTGCCACCAAGCATAGTAGTAATATGTATTATCAGATTCTGGCTGATGGTACAGGAACAGCCAGCCCATCGCAGTGTTCCGCCATTTTGATCAACTATTCAGGAAAGCTAACTAATGGCACAGTGTTCGATTCTCAAACCAGCCAAGTATTCACTTTGGGAACCTTGATAGAAGGATGGAAAGTAGGCATCCCCTTAATTAAAAAAGGTGGTCAAATTCGACTCTTTATTCCTCCTAGCTTAGGTTATGGTAGCCAAGATATTAAAGACAACAGTGGCAATGTGGTGATCCCTGGAAACTCAATCCTTATTTTCGACATCACTTTAACAGACTTTCAATAATGCAGTTTTAATTGAATGAGTGTTGGTTTATTATTTTTTATCAAAGCTATTGGGTAGGCAATATCTATCCTAAGATTCAAAAATGTAAACAATACGAACAAATGATTAAGTTTGTGCCCTGTTCCACAGGGCATTTTCTTTTACATAAATCTATATTCCTTGCCACACGAAGCTATTTCTGTATTTGATATATTTAAAATTGGTGTAGGCCCTTCCAGCTCTCATACCTTAGGGCCATGGCGTGCAGCTCAGCAATTCGTTACCCGGCTTACTGATCAAAACCGATTAAATCAAGTATCTCATTTGAAAGTGCTGTTATATGGTTCTTTGGCGAAAACCGGTAAAGGACATGGTACCGATGTAGCAGTATTGCTCGGACTCTGTAACGAAGACCCTGTTACGATAGATGTAGACAGTATCGATCCCAAATTTCAATCCATCCATTCCAATCGAGTCCTCCCTTTAAATGGCACTTTGGATTTGTCTTTTGACCCTAAGAAAGATTTAGAATTCTTAATGAATGAATCTTTGCCTTTTCATCCAAATGCACTCAGCTTTTTGGTGACCTTGCACAATGGAGAGGCTTTCTCTGAAACTTTCTATTCAATTGGAGGTGGTTTTGTAGTGAAAGAAGGGGAAACGAATAATGATAAAGAACAAGTAGACTTGCCTTTCCCAATAAATACCTCTGAAGAAGTATTGCATTGGTGTAGAAAAACCGGATTACACATAAGTGATGTGGTATTAGAAAATGAACATGCTTGGCGAGAAGAATCTGCTACTAGAGCGGGTTTAACTAAGATTTGGGAGGTTATGAAAGCCTGCGTCTACAGAGGGTGTCATACCGAAGGCATCTTACCGGGAGGGTTGAATGTGCAGCGCAGAGCAGCGGCCTTGAACAAAAGATTGTTGAAAGATAGATCTTATACCAATTTTGAATCGTGGGTGAAAGCAATACGCGACGGCGGGAATGACTTCAAATACATATTGGATTGGGTTAGTTGTTTTGCTCTATCAGTGAACGAAGAGAATGCATCGTTTGGCAGAGTGGTAACCGCTCCAACCAATGGGGCCGCAGGCGTGATCCCGGCTGTGTTTCTTTACTACTACGTGTTCTGTGAAGGTGCAGACATCAATAAAATACATCAAGCCATGTTAACTGCTTCAGAAGTAGGAAGTATCTTTAAAAAAGGAGCGACTATTTCTGCAGCTATGGGTGGATGTCAGGCTGAAATTGGAGTTTCCAGCGCCATGGCGGCAGCCGGTTTAACCGAAGTGTTAGGTGGGTCGCAACGTCAATGTTTAATGGCCGCCGAAATCGCCATGGAACATCATTTAGGATTAACCTGCGATCCAATTGGGGGGCTGGTTCAGGTGCCCTGCATTGAGCGAAATACGATGGGAGCGATCAAAGCGATAACGGCTACACAACTTGCTTTACAAAGTGCGCCCGATTACGCAAAAGTTTCGCTTGATACAGTTGTAAAAACAATGTGGGATACCGCAAGAGATATGAGTTTTAAATACAAGGAAACCGCTGAAGGAGGATTAGCGGTGCATATTCCTATAAGCCTGCCGGAATGCTAATTCTATTAATAGCGAATAATTAGATACCTCTGTTGAAATGAAAAGCCTTGTGAAATCATCCTAGTGCTTGAATCTGATTGCTTTTCTGTTAAAAAAAGTTAAAGCTTCCTATTTAATCTTTTCTTAATTTCTTTTGTTATGGTTCTCAAGTAATTTTGCAAACCCAAAACCGTTATAGGTGTTGGAAGTAGCAACTTTCTTTGAATTTAACCTAATCAAATGAAAATTAACGCCTTAAGAAGGATACTGAGTATTATTACGTACGAAAAAAGAGAAATTTCGGCTATCTACTTTTATGCAGTATTCAGTGGACTTGTGCAATTGGCACTTCCATTGGGTATTCAGTCCATCATCAGTTTTGTACTCGGAGGAGCCATTTCAACTTCTTTAGTGCTGTTAATTGTATTTGTTGTTACCAGTGTTTTTTTAAACGGTCTTCTTCAAGTGAATCAAATGAAGATCATTGAAAAAATCCAGCAACAACTCTTTGTGCGGTATTCATTTCTGTATTCTCATACCATCCCTACTATTAACTTAAAAGGGGCTCAAAAATATTTCCTACCGGAATTAGTGAATCGTTTTTTTGATACAATCTCCTTACAAAAAGGGTTGGCCAAGCTTTTACTCGACATTCCTGCAGCTAGCATTCAAATTTTATTTGGCTTAATTCTATTGAGTTTCTATCATCCCGTATTCATCATCTTTGGTCTTACCTTGTTAACCATCCTTTATTTGCTATTGCGTTATTCCGGAAACCGTGGCTTGGAGACCAGCATCGAAGAAAGTGACTATAAATATAAAGTTGCAGGCTGGTTGGAAGAATTGGCGCGCGTTGTAACGCTATTCAAGTTTTCAGGATCGAAAACAATGCATATCAAAAAAACGGATGAAGGTGTTTCCGGGTACTTGGAAGCAAGAACCAATCACTTTAAAGTGCTCCTGTTTCAATATTGGTCGCTTATTGGATTCAAAATCATTATTACCGCTTCAATGCTGATAGTCGGTAGTTTTCTTTTGATTGATCAGCAATTGAACATTGGACAATTCATAGCAGCAGAAATCGTGATCCTATCTTTGATGGGCTCCGTAGAGAAATTGATTGGTAACCTCGATCAAGTATACGATGTATTAACCTCTGTTGAAAAACTGGAAAAGTTAAGTGATCTTCAAAAGGAAAGTACAGGTGCCAAGGACCTCGAAGTGCGTTCGCAAGGAATCGCTCTTAAAACAGAGGAACTTAGTTTTAGCTATGATGAAAAGCAACCTATTCTAAACGAAGTATCGTTGAGCGTTCAGCCCGGCGAAAAAGTATCAATCTATGGAAAACTTGGAGCTGGTACCAGCACCCTGTTGAAAGTACTAACAGGGGCTTACCAGCCTTATGAAGGCAAAATTTGGGTCGATCAAATTCCTTTATCACAAATCAATTTGGCATCCTATCGATTCCAAACAGGTATCCAATTCAATTATGATGAACTTTTCAATGGCACCATTCGTGAAAATTTAACCATGGGCCATGAAGACATTCATGACGATGATATCTATGACTTATTAAAAATGGTAGGCTTGGAGAAATTCGTTCGTTCATTACCAATGCAATTGGAATACTCATTAACCACCGGGGCCAAGCACCTTAGTAAGAAAACCATGCAGAAATTAGTATTGGTGCGAGCGTTGATTCACAAACCCCGACTCTTGTTAATGGATGATCCATGGAATGGCTTGAATGATGAGGAGGTAAGGCCAATACAAGAGTACATCCTTAAGTCTATGCCTAACACTACTGCAATCATTGTAACCAATGATGAATGGTTTCAGTCTCAATGCAATCAAATCATAAAACTCTAAACACTCTAGAAAATGGAAGGAATTAGAAAGCAACTTACAGATGCCGGACAGGCAAATGTTGTGAGTTCATTTTCGAAAGTGTACCGCGCGAATCGCGTGAGTAATATTCGAAAATGGTTCTTGGGAATATTAATTGGTATGGGGCTTATTTTGTTGTTGCCATGGACGCAGAACATTCGCACTCGAGGTGATGTTACGGCGCTTCGTCAAGAACAACGCCCGCAAGAATTAAACACCATTATTGCAGGAAGAATCGTGAAATGGAACGTGAAAGAAGGTGATTTTGTGAAAAAAGGAGATACCATTGCCGTGTTGGCCGAGATCAAAGATGACTACTTGGATCCTGCGTTGTTGAATAGAACAGAAGAACAATTAGAATCAAAGAAGACTGCTGTTGAAAGCTATAGAAGCAAGGTTCAAACGGTAGATGCTCAAATCAAAGCATTGGAAAACTCACTGTCGTTGAAAGTAAGTGAGATTCAAAACAAGATCTACCAGCAACGACAAAAGATTACCGCCGATAGTATGGATATGCTGGCTGCACAGAATGACTATAATTTCAAGCAGGTTCAATTCAAACGACAAAAAGCTTTGTATGATTCAGGGCTGGTTTCTTTGCTTCAATTGGAACAACGTAACCAAGCTTTTCAAGATGCACAAGCGAAAAGAACTTCGGCTGAAATCAAATTCGGAAACTCTAAACAGGAAATGATTCGCTTGCAATTAGAGTTGAACGGAGAACAACAACAATATTTGGAGAAAATATCAAAAGCGAGCGGAGATCGTTATCAGTCGCTTTCTCAGATTGCAACAGGTGCAGGTGAAATCGCAAAATTAGAAAATCAATACACAAATTATAATATTCGTAGTGGACAGTATTATATTAAAGCACCACAAGACGGGCAAGTAGTAAGAGCACGCAAAAGTGGATTGAATGAGATCGTGAAAGAAGGGGAGATGTTGGTTGAAATTGTACCTGCAAATCCGCAGCTTGCCGTTGAACTGTATGTAAAACCAGTTGACCTTCCATTGGTAGATACAGGTCAGCGCGTTCGATTCATTTTTGATGGATTTCCGGCAATCGTTTTTAGTGGTTGGCCACAGGCATCCTATGGAACTTTCTCAGGAAAAGTAGTGGTAGTAGAAAATGGATTGAATGACAATGGGCTTTTTCGTGTGTTAGTAGTTGAAGATCCCAATGAAAAGCCTTGGCCCAAGGAATTGAAAATGGGTACAGGCGCTTCCGGGTTTGCATTGTTGAAAGATGTACCTATTTGGTATGAATTGTGGCGAAACATCAATGGATTCCCACCTGAGTATTATAAAACATCCAAAGCCTCTGAAAAGACTAAGAAATAATTCATGAGAAGCAAACTATTCTTTTTATTGGTGTTGTTAAGCGCTCTGCATTGGAAAGCGCAATCTCAATATGATACAATGCCCCGTTTATCGGAGCAGGGTTTTCTTGCGATCGTAAGAGCCTACCATCCGGTTGCCAAGCAAGCTTCCAATAATGTTTTGATAGCGAAAGCAGGGGTAACCATTGCTAGAGGGGGCTTTGATCCCGTTCTTACCGATAATTTTGAACGCAAGCGTTTTGGTGGCGACCTCTACTACAGCTACTACAATCCTGAATTACAAATTCCAACTTGGTACGGAGTGGAGTTGTACACCGGTATTGAAAATATCAATGGCACGAAGCTCAATCCTGAAAGCAGCGTTGGGCAAACTAGCTATTTGGGTGCCAGTGTTCCACTATTGAAAGATTTGGTGATCGACAAAAGAAGAGCAGCGCTTCAACAAGCGAAATTATTTGTGAAACAATCGGAGGCAGAGCAACAGCTTGCTGTCAACGACCTGTTGTTTGATGCCGTTGCAGAATATTGGGAATGGTTGAGGGCATATCAAGTGTTTCAAATTTTCGATGCTTCTGAAAAAGTGAATTTGGCACGATTCGGTTTTGTAAAGCAAGAAGTGTTGCAAGGAAACCGACCTGCAATTGACACGGTGGAGGCCTTAACTCAATTGCAGCAGGTGCAGTTGATGAAAACAGACGCGTATTTGAAATTCCAGAATGAAACCATTGCTTTGTCGGCATATATGTGGAGCCAAACTGGAGAGCCTGTAGCTTTAAATGAAAACATTACTCCCGACGATAAATGGAAGGATCAATGGGTGAGTTTCCAAGCTCCTACCTATGAAGAAGCGCTTACACTTTCTGACAATCATCCTAAGTTGAAATCGTTCGGTTTCAAATTAGACGCGCTGGCTATAGAAAAGAAACTAAAGTTTCAAAGCCTATTGCCCAAGTTCGATGCTAAAATGCAACTATTGAACAAAGGATATAATGTGGTTGACAAAGTGAGTGCCGGGTTTCTAGAGAATAATTACAAATTTGGTTTTCAATTTGTAATGCCTTTACGTTTATCTGAAGCTCGTGGAGCCTATAAGCAAGCTGGATTGAAAATTCAAAATACAGTTTTAGATCAATCACTTACCCAGTTGGGTATCCGAAACAAGGTGAAGACCTATTACAATGAAGTATTTACATTGAAGCAACAGATTGTTCTTTATGAGAATGCGGTTCAGAATTATTATCGATTATTAATTGGTGAACGTCAGAAATACGAAATAGGAGAGAGCACACTCTTTGTACTCAATTCTCGTGAACAGAAATGGTTAGAAGCAAGCCAGAAATTGATTGAGCTAAAAACAAAGTACTACAAGTCGAATGCAGGGCTAGTTTGGGCTGCGGGTGGACTGAAGTAATTAAGAATTAAGAATTAATAATTAAGAATTAGTGCTTCGAGATGAATGAGTACTTTGTGAACGAGGTTATTTTGTAAGAATTTCGTTCTTGTTTTATACAATTAAATAAGTGAGCGAGTTAGACTTTCGCTTATTTACCCTATACGTGTCTCCACCGACTAGTTGCTATGGTGCCCAATTCTTAATTCTTACTTCTTAATTCTTAATTCAAAAGTGGGTTTGCATCTATCGTAGCCAACGGAACATCAGTATAATCTCTAATCTCTTTGTAGAGCGTATCTCGTTCGATGGGTTGACGTCCAACTTGTTTAATCAAGGTTACTAATTCTCCGGTGGTCATTGAAGGTGTTTGCTCTTCCGAACCTGCCATTGAGTAAATTTTGGTTGTATCGTCAATTGTTCCATCAATATCATTAACACCAAATGCCAGGGTCAATTGAGCATTTTTGCGACCGAGCATGGGCCAGTAGGCTTTTAGGTGCGGGAAATTATCCATGTACAAACGAGCGATGGCATACAATTTCAAGTCTTCAATTACACTCACTTCAGGAATATGACTCATCTCATTGTCGTGATTTCTGAACTTAAGAGGAATGAAGGTGTTGAATCCTTTGGTCTCATCCTGTAAGCTTCTTAGTTGATCCATATGGTCTACTCGATCTGCGTAAGATTCAACATGACCGTAAAGCATGGTTGCATTAGAGTGCATGCCTGCATTGTGAGCAGCTTTGTGGATTTCCAACCAGCCTTTGCCGTCTACTTTATCGTCGCAGATCTGTTGTCTTACAGCTGGTGCGAAAATCTCAGCACCACCGCCCGGTAATGAATCTAAGCCGGCTTCCTTCAGCACTTTCATCCCTTCGTCTACAGTCAGTTTCGCTTTTCTGAACATATAGTCGAGTTCCACAGCTGTAAATCCTTTGATGTGCAAATCAGGTCGGTGAGCTTTGATTTGCTTCAAAAGATCTGCGAAGAAGCTTAGTTGCATTTTAGGGTGTACGCCGCCTACAATGTGTACTTCGGTTACAGGTTGACCGTCGTATTTTTTTACAATGTGCATCATTTGATCGATGCTCAATTCCCAACCTTCTTCTTTATGAGCGTATAAACGTGAGTATGAACAAAACTTACATGTGAATACACACACATTGGTAGGTTCAATATGAAAGTTTCTGTTGAAGTATGTTTTATTGCCATGTAGTTTTTCTCTCACAAAATTCGCTAAAGCTCCTACAAAAGGAAGCGACGCTTCTTCAAATAAGAGTACTCCTTCTTCTCGGGAGAGGCGTTCGCCTTTGATTACCTTATTGCCGATTGCTCTCAAGCCGGTGTTCTTTTCGGCTGCTACAATTGCATTAATCGCAGAATGATCCATAGTCTCAAATTTCAGGTGCAAAGTTACAAATAGAAAACGGGTATGTCTACATGATTTTAAACATACCCGCTTACCAAAAGTTTAGTGAATTACGATAAAGCTCCTGCGATACAGCCGCACATTAAACAGGCAATTGTACCTCCCAATAGGGCTTTGACTCCTAATTCTGTTAGATTTTTTCGTTGATTGGGGGCCAATTGACTGATACCGCCAATTTGTATTCCTATTGAGGCAAAATTAGCGAATCCACAAAGGGCATAGGTGGCAATCAATATCGATTTTGGGTCAGCAATTTTTCCCGTCGTTTTCATGTCACCAAACGAAATATAGGCAACGAACTCATTCAAAATGGTTTTCTCGCCCAAAAGCTGCCCCACCATAACCATCTCATTGGAGTTGACCCCAATTAGCCATGCAACCGGCGCGAAAATATAGCCTAGAATCATTTGAAGTGACAAGGAATTGTATCGTCCTCCGGTTAATGAAACTATTTCATCGTTAAAACCAAATCTGTAAGAAATGGTTCCCAATACCCAGTTTCCCATATACATAAGCGCCGTGAACACGATCAACATGGCACCCACATTTACAGCTAGCTTTAAACCGTCTGTGGTACCTAGGGAAATGGCATCCAGGAAATTGTCGCCTAATTTTTCCTTTGGCACTTTTAGTTCCTGCATTACATTTTCTGTTTGCGGGAAGAGTATTTTGGAAACCACAATTGCAGCGGGAGCACTCATGATACTTTGACTCAACATGTGAAGCGCAAAATATTGTTGTTGAACCGGATCGTTTCCACCCAGAAAACCAACATAAGCGGCTAACACACTTCCTGCAGTATTGGCCATACCACCCACCATAATACACATCATTTCAGAGCGGGTAAGTTTGTCGAGAAACGGGCGAATCATTAATGGGGCCTCCGTTTGGCCCAGAAAGATATTCGCCGCAGTGGAAACGCTCTCAGGACCGGAGATGCCAATTTTCTTCAACATCCAGGCAAACACATAAACAACCTTCTGCAAAATTCCCAGGTAATAAAACATAGCCGACAATGCGGCAAAGAAAATGATATTGGGAAGTACTTGAACTCCGAAAATGTAGGCCCAAGAACCGTTAGAATCTGCCAAATTACCAAAAATGAACTCGATTCCTTTGTGGCCGATATTGATCAACTCTACAAATTTGGCACTGAGCCAAGAGAAAACGATTTTGACTACGTTAACTTTCAACACTCCAAGGGCAAAACCAATTTGAGCTGCAATGCCAATTCCAACCAACTTCCAATTAATGGCTCTTCTATTGGTACTAAAAATCCAACAAATAAATATGAGGAAAAACATGCCGAGGGCACCACGCATCAAATTTTCAATAGCAGGGTTCATGCAGTAGTTTTTGGTAATAGTAAGAAAACAGCAATATAAACGAATTTTCAATAAAATCGGGTGTTTTCAGGGGGCTTAACATGTTTTTCTAAGGCCCAATAATCCGTTATTTGTATAGGTGGTTGAAATATCGATACAAAGACTATAAAGGGATTATTCTAACATGAGTAATTATCTGTGACCTCAGATTCTCGAAAACAAAAATCCCGGTCGTTATAGCGACCGGGACCGAGTATTGTAATCCACAACAATCTGTTAAATGTGTTGCTCAATTTTCTTAACGAAATTGCCTTTAGGTTGTGCACCTACTAATTTATCAACTACCTTACCACCTTTGATAAAAAGAATCGCAGGGATTGAGGTAACACCGAAGTCGATTGACAACTTAGGGTTATGGTCAACGTTTACTTTTCCCACATTTACGCGACCATCGTATTCTTTAGATAATTCTTCGATTACGGGACCAATTGCGCGACAAGGACCACACCATTCTGCCCAAAAGTCAACTACTGTTAATTTATCAGAACTGATCACTTTCTCTTGAAAGTTGCCATCTGTGAATTCTAATGCCATAATTAATTGTTTAAAGTATTTAGATCAAATGATTTATACAAAGGAGGACAAATTTAACGCCATTATCGATAACCCGCAAAGCTGGCAGACCGTTGTGCAAAACTTGTCATTTTTCCTGTTAAAACAATCCCAATTGTCAGTTACCTCAAGGATACTCTTACTGACGCTAATATTAAATAGTCTTTGCAAGCTATTAATTACTAATTACTTGCACTTCAAGTTCGGGGCTTTCTTGTAAAAAATGAGCCATTTCTTCGTTCATTTCGAATCCACTTTCCAAACTGTATAAGGTTACTTTCTGTTGCTGTTTGGAATCTTTGATAATAAACTTCAAACCAGACTTTCCTCTAAACTGTTTTATATTCTGATCTAAGAAGTCAACTAGTTTCGGAGTAATGTGTCGAGCTTCCAAGGAAAGAATCAGTTGTTTGGTAAAACTTTGTTTGATACTTTCTAATAGGATGATGCCCGTTACTTTGAATTCAAAATCATCGTCTTTGCCCCATCGGGTTTTGAAATGTCCTAGTAAGAATAGGTTCTTTCCTTTTTCCAGATAGTTCGAATACTTCACGTAATCGTCACTCCACAACATAAATTCACTCTTGCCACTTAAATCTTCCAAAATGAATGAACCAAAATTTCTTCCGGTTTTAGTAACACGGTGCTGCGCATCTGTTACGAGTCCGGCCAGACGAATGGTTTTGCCTGAATTGCCGAGTGTTTTAATGGTGTCTTTCATTTCATTGAAATCACTCATATTGGTTATACCGTAATGTTGGATTTCAAATTTAAAATGATCGAGAGGGTGACCGCTCATGAACATTCCTGTCACTTCTTTTTCATAATTCAACAACTCGGTGAGCGTCCATGGCTCACATACAGCAAGTTTGGGAGCCGGCACTTCCATTACCGATGGCAGATCGCCGAATAAAGTATTTGAGGTTCCAGAACTTAAAGATTGTTGTGTTTGACCCCAGGTAATAATTCGTTCTAATCCGTTTTTTGATTCGCCGGGTGCCAAGTAAAAATATTGTGCTCTGTGAATGTCTTTAAAGCAATCAAATGCCCCGGCATAAACCAAGCTTTCCAATGTCTTTTTATTCACGGTGCGTTGGTTTACTCTCTTGATCATGTCGAATATGGAGGAGAAGGCTCCTTTGCATTCACGTTCTTCAATTAAGGCATCTACTGCGGCTTCGCCTACACCCTTTAATCCACCTAAGCCAAATCGAATATCACCCACTTTATTTACGGCAAATCCTTTTTTAGATTCATTGATATCGGGACCCAGTACATTCAACCCCATCCGCTTGCACTCTTCCATAAAGAAGGTGATTTTTTCAATACTACCGGCGTTGTTCAAAACTGCAGCCATGTATTCGGAAGGGTAGTGGGCTTTTAAATAAGCAGTTTGATACGCAACAAAGGCGTAACATGTTGAGTGCGATTTGTTGAAGGCATATTGAGCGAATGCCTCCCAGTCTGTCCAAATCTTCTCCAGTTTTTCTTTATCGTGTCCTTTCTTACTTGCACCATCAATAAACTGGCTTTTCATTTTGTCGAGTACGGCCTTCTGCTTTTTACCCATTGCCTTACGCAACACGTCGGCATCTCCTTTGCTAAATCCGGCCAAACTTTGCGCAAGCAACATCACCTGCTCTTGATAAACCGTAATTCCGTAAGTCTCTTCTAAGTACTCGGCCATTTCAGGCAAATCATATTGAATGGCTTGCTTTCCATGTTTACGATCAATGAAGTCGGGGATATAGGCCAATGGACCGGGACGGTACAAGGCGTTCATCGCAATCAAATCATCGAACTTATCCGGTTTCAAATCGCGCAGGTATTTCTGCATGCCGGGACTTTCAAACTGGAAGGTACCGATGGTGTCACCTTTTTGATAGATTTGAAAGGTCTTCTCGTCGTCGAGTGGAATATAATCGATGTCTATTTCTTCGCCATGATTTTCTTTGATCATGCGCAAAGCATTCTTAATGATGGTGAGGGTCTTTAAACCCAAGAAGTCCATCTTGATTACACCCGCGTCTTCAATGATACTGCCCTCAATTTGTGTTACCCAAAGCGGTGAATCTTTGGCAATACAAACCGGAATAAGTTCTGTAAGGTCTTTTGGAGCAATGATGATACCTGCAGCATGGATACCGGTGTTACGCACAGAACCTTCCAAACGTTCGGCCTCATGTAAAACCGTTCCTTCTAAGGTTTCTTCCCTTTTATAAATTTCCCTAAGCTTTTTAACCGAGTCGATTTCTTCAGGAGTGAGATTGTATTTTTCTTCTAATGAACCTTCGCCTTCCTTAGTGGTAAGCTTGGCATGCAATACTTTTCCCAATTCTATTCCGGGTTTCTCCGGAACCATCTTCGCCATAGCATTTGATTCTGCTAAAGGCAGATCCATTACACGTGCCACGTCTTTGATACTCATCTTCGCTGCCATCGTACCATAAGTAACGATTTGGGCTACCTGATTTTGACCGTATTTTCCTACTACATAATCGATTACTTTCTGACGGCCTTCATCATCGAAGTCCGTATCGATATCCGGCATTGACTTACGATCAGGATTTAAGAAACGCTCAAAAAGTAGTTTGTACTTAACAGGGTCTATATTAGTGATGCCAATACAATAAGCTACTACGCTACCGGCTGCAGAACCACGCCCCGGCCCAACAAATACTCCCAAGTTTCTTCCGGCTTTGATGAAATCACTTACAATCAAAAAGTACCCGGCAAATCCCATGGTTTTGATGGTGAACAATTCAAAGTCGATCCGCTCTTGAATATCAGGCGTGAGATCTGAGTAGCGCTCCTTCGCACCTAAGTAGGTCAAGTGCTTCAAATATTCCCACTGGTTCAAATTACTATCATCGTGAATCTGGAACTCTTTGGGAAGTGGAAAGGCAGGAAGCAAGATGTCTTTTTTAAGATTCAAGACTTCCACTCGATCCACAATCATATTGGTGTTGTCAATTGCTTCAGGTATGTCCGAAAACAATTGCTGCATTTCTTCAGGCGATTTAAAGTAGAACTGATCGTTGGGGAATTTGAAACGACGGTTTTTTAAGTTCACATCGTCGTTCACAAAATCATCGTAACCGGGCGTACTTTTCTTTTCACCGGTATTGATACAAAGCAAGATATCGTGTGCATTGTAATCGTCCTTATCTGTGTAATGACTGTCATTTGTAGCAATTACGGGCACATTGTATTTCTTCGAAAACTGAAGCAGGGTTTGATTGATGATTTCCTGCTCTTTGATATTGTGGCGCTGAATTTCGATGAAATAGTCTTCTCCAAACAAATCCAACCACCATTTGAATTCTTTTTCAGCTTCGTCGACGCCTTCGTGTAAAATTGTTTGAGGCACATAGGCACCAATACAACAGGTGGTGGCAATCAGTCCCTCATGGTACTTTTCGATCAATTGTTTATCGATACGAGGATATTTGCTATACATACCCTCAATGTACCCAAGTGAAGTAAGTTTGATAAGGTTCTGATAACCTGTTTTATTTTTTGCCAGAAGTACCTGGTGGTAGCGTTCGTCTTTTTGGTCTTTGCTGAATTGTTGACGCGTCCGATCTTTCACCACATAGAATTCGCAACCTACAATTGGCTTTACTTTCAGCGTACCGTCTTCGTTTTTATGTTTATAAGCTTCTGATACAAATTCAAAGGCACCGAACATGTTTCCGTGATCGGTGATGGCCATGGCAGGCATCTGATGCTTTACCGCCTTTTTATACAAACTTTGAATGGATGCAGCCCCATCCAGCAGTGAGAATTGAGTATGACAATGGAGATGCGAAAACTTGGGCATAGTACGAAACGATTGAGCCTGCAAATTTACGACTTCGGGGGGCAAAATAGGGGAGTTTCACAACCGATAGATGGCATAATTTATGCACATGAAGGGAATAAATTTGAATGCATTAACTTTGCAGGGCAATGAATAAGTTGTTGTTGATCATATTGTTAAGCGTATTGGCTAGTTCCTGCTCGTTTTTAAAAAAAACGACCGGAAAGCAAACAGCAGCGGCTGTTTCTAAGCCAGTAGCCGCACCTAAAAAGGAGGCCGGCTCAAAGATCATTGCGCCGCCTGTAGGTTCCGATGCATCAACGGGAATTCCCAACCCAACAGATGAGGTGACCAACGTTCCCAAGATCGCTCCGGAAATGCTCTACGATCTTCAATTCAAATACGCAATTCTGCTCGATATTCCTGTTGAGACCATGCTTAACCACAAATTCATTGAATTCATGGAAGGCTGGTACGGAACGAAATACAAAATGGGTGGACTCGATAAAAGTGGAATCGACTGTTCCGGTTTCGCATTAACCTACATGAGTTATTTCTACAATGTTTCTTTACCACGATCGAGCGTGGAGCAATACCATTTTGCTACTCCCATTTCCAAATCTGAATTAAAAGAAGGCGATCTGGTCTTCTTCAAAATAGCCCGCAAAAAAGAAGTCTCTCACGTGGGCGTGTATCTCACCAATGGCAAATTTGCACACGCTTCTACCAGCAATGGGGTTATCATTAGCGATTTGAATGAGCCCTATTATTTGCAGCATTTTGCGGGGTGCGGAAGAGCCGTGAATAGTAATTAAGAATTAATAATGGAGCAGCCGAGCTCCCTACTCGTGCTACTTTGATTTCGAGTTCCTTTAATTTTTTGGTTTGAGTCCTATTTTTTTAATAGCGGTTTGTAAAACAGGTCGGATATCGGGTGAGATGTTCAACGCAATGGTGCCCGTAACATAGATTACAAGAAAAACCGCACTTCTCAAGCAAATCCACCAAAAACCTTGTTGATCTTTGAATGCATAATAACTCACGAAATACCCTACAAGTCCAAGTAGTATAATGAACAGCGACTTTACATTGAAGGGTTGTAATTCGTATTTTCTATATAGGAAAATAAAACGAATTAAATTGTAGATCGTGAAAGAGATCAAATTTGCAATGGCCGGACCAGTTACACCCAGTTGCTTTGTTAAGAAGTAATTTAATGGAAGTGTGATCAAGATAAGTACAATGCCGGAAAGAAATTCAAATCGCCAATAGATAGACGTGGCAATTATTTGAGCATTTACGCCTGTTCCCATATCAACAATTCGCATCAAACCAATAAACAAGAATACTTGTTGAGAAGCAATGAATTCTTTCTGCAAATGGAAGGTGAATACCCCGTCAATAAAATTGATCCAAATTAGCACGAACATTCCTATTGAGAAGATCATTTGATTGATCGAAGATCGATGATAGATCGTGCTGATTTTCTTCATGTCTTTGTCTTTCCAGGCTTGGGATAGAGCTCCTATTGAAG
Source organism: Endoryza foliicola (assembly GCF_050589245.1). Taxonomy (NCBI): domain Bacteria; kingdom Pseudomonadati; phylum Bacteroidota; class Chitinophagia; order Chitinophagales; family Chitinophagaceae; genus Endoryza; species Endoryza foliicola. The sequence continues at coordinate 260,174 of NZ_JBOBEW010000005.1, forward strand.
AAGAGATAATGCCTCTTTGTGGTGCTTGAATTAGGCTGGCAATGTTTTGGGCTAGAGTGTAAATGCCACCTAAGGCCAACCCGTCTTTAAGCACTGAAGCAATAACGATGTTATCGAATGTATTAGAAATCGTATATACGAGAGTGCCACCCCAAACAAAGCTTACTAGCAATAGTATTTTCTTCTTGAAGCGGCGAGTTACATGACTAACTTTAAAATGAAAATGCACATTTCCTGCTTTCCAAAGCAGCAGAAAGAGGGTGATAAATAACAGTATATAAGTAAAAGAATAGATCTTAATAAAGAGGTCGAAATCCTTAATTAAACCAATTCCGAGCAAGACAATGAGTAGTGTTGTGAATAGCCGAAACAACACTTCCCTTAGGAAATTTACAAGCACACTTTTTCCTAAATGCCAACTATAAGCTTCAAACAACAAAAAGAAGGTTAATCCAAATCCAAAGGGGAATACCCATTTGTAATAGGTTACTAAATCAGGAGCATTGGTTCCGAATTTGCGAATCACCAATTCTTTAAAAATCCAACCACCCGAAGCAACCAAAATGAATCCAATAACGCTGATCAATAACGACCAGCTCATCATGTCATTTTTGCTTGGCTCTAAATTGTCTTTGTAATACGGGAAAAATTTATTGACATAGGCAGTCATCCCCAATCCGGCAAAACTAGCCATGATATTGGCGATAGAAATGAATGCGCCTATGAGTCCATATTCGGCTTGTGTAAAGCCACTTCCCTCACGAGTAAATAGATAGGTATTTACAAAGCCCAGCGCAAAGCCAAAATAAACAACAATGGAAGATATGATACTTTGCCGCCGGATCGTACTCATGGTTCAAAGATATTACTTCTTTTATTGAGCTGCTACCGCCGCCGTTTTGATGTAAAAATTGCGATCAATGGTAAGACTGTCAACTCCCGATTGCATTTCAGCCGACTGCCAATTCTCTGTTGGAACAATCCATTTGAATCCGTCTTTTAGCTGCATTTTAATGCGCATACTAAATTTAGGAATTGTATTTGTCCAACGATAAAATACCTTTCCTTCTTTAACATACCATTCCAAGGTTGGAATTTTAGTGGTTCTTAAGTATTGGTTGAATACTGTACTGAAGTCGATTTTGGATTGTTGCGAGAAGTATGCTTCAATATCTTTAGAGTCAACTGTTTTGTGGTACCATTTTTTCTGAATGCCTCTTAAAATGGCTCTGAAAACGGAATCGCTGCCGATCACATTTCGAATGGTATGCAAAAGGTTTCCGCCTTTGTAATACATATCACCACTGCCTTCTTGATTCACGCCAAAATAGCCGATGATGGGAATGTCATTAGAAATCAATTTGCGTGTTCCAATTACATAATCGTTGCCTGCTTCTACACCGTATTCGCTGGTAGTAAACAGTGTTTCTGAATAATTGGTAAAGCCTTCGTGCACCCACATATCAGCAATATCATTGCTGGTTACATTGTTGGCAAACCATTCGTGACCACTTTCATGGATAATAATAAAATCCCATTTCAAACCCCAGCCGGTACCGCTTAAGTCTCTTCCTCTATATCCATTTCCATAGTTGTTTCCATAGGCTACCGCACTTTGATGCTCCATTCCTAAATGTGGCGACTCTACCAATTTATACCCGTCTTCATACCAAGGGTAGGGGCCAAACCAATATTCGAAGCTTTTGAGCATTATTGGAGCTTGTTTAAACTGCTGTTGGGCTCTCTCCAGTTCATAGTCCATAACCCAATAGTCGCAATCTAAATTGCCTTTCTCACCTTTGAATTCTTCATGCCAATGTGCATATTTTCCAATGTATGGGATGATATTATAGTTGTTGATTGGGTTTACTACACTCCAAGAATAAGTAGTGGTTCTATTTGAATTTTTTACGGTAGACTTTAGACGCCCCATGGCAACGGCAACCAAGCTATCGGGTACAGTCATGCGTAAAGTAGCTCCATTGTCTGGTTCATCACTTTGGTGATCCTTGCAAGGATACCATACGCTGGCACCTAGACCTTGACAAGCCACGCTCATCCAGGGTCTGCCTTTTTTGTCTTTGGTGAAAATCCAACCTCCATCCCAAGGTGGCCGTACCGCTACTCTGGGGTTTCCTGAGAAACTGATCTCAATTTTCTCTGATTTGCCGGCAAACAATTTGGATGGGAAGCTAATATGAAAAGCATTGCCCTCTCTGGTATAGTTGAGCTTTTTGCCGTTCCAAAGAATCTGGGTGATGCTCATTGGCTCTTGCAAGTCAATTTGCATCACTTTGAAGGGCTTGATTACATTGAAACTGATGATGTTCTTTCCTTCTATTGTTTTAGCCTCATAATTAGGGGTAACAGAAACATCGTAATAAGTCACATTCCATCCGGTACGCTCGGCGTTTAAACTGCCTCTTAAGGTGTCTTGACGCGTGAATTTTGGCTTTTGATTCAGCGGCTGAGCCTGTATTGAACCAATTGCTGTTAAAACCAAGGCTCCGGCAAAAAAAAGTGACTTCATAAAAGAGATTTGTGTCTGGGTATTGTTTACTTCGCTAAAATAACTGAATGCTTTAAAAAGATGCGACCGTTGCTCCAAATTTATATTTTATTATGTTTAGCTATCATTTTAAATAGTTGTGGGCAAACTGTTTCTTCCGGAAAAGCGGTATTCCAATACAATGAACCCACCGGTATTGCGAGTCTAGATCCGGCTTTTGCAAAGAATCAATCAGTAATTTGGGCGGTTCACCAATTGTACAATACCCTTGTTGAAACTGATTCCAATTTGAACATTGTTCCCCTGATCGCAAGTTCTTGGGATATAAGCGAAGATCGCACAGCCTATACCTTCCACCTTCGTACAGATGTTTATTTTCACGATAATGATGCATTCCCCAACGGCAAGGGGCGAAAATTAACAGCTCATGATGTGGTTTATAGTTTTTCAAGAATTACAGATAAATCAGTAGCTAGCCCGGGTGCATGGATTTTTAACAATAGAGTAGACAGCGTACATCCTTTTATAGCCCTAAACGACTCTACTTTCCAACTAACACTCCAACGTCCTTTTAGCCCTATTCTTGGCGTGCTCTCAAATGTATATTGCTCTATTGTTCCGAGAGAAGTGGTGCAGAAATATGGCAAGGATTTTCGAAGTCATCCCTGCGGCACCGGACCTTTTCAATTTAAATTTTGGGACGAAGGACAAGCACTGGTGTTTTGGAAAAATCCGCATTACTTCGAAAAAGATGGGAAAGGGAATCCACTACCTTATCTAGACGCAATTAAAGTCAGTTTTTACGATAGCAGGGCAACAGAGTTTTTACAATTTCAACAAGGAAACATCGATTTCATTAACGACTTGGATCCATCCTTTAAAGACGAAGTGCTCACAAAAACTGGTCAGTTGAAAAAGCAATGGGTGGGTAAGATCGACTTGCAGAAACATGCCTATTTAAATACCGAATACCTTGGTATTCTAATGAAGCCTGATCCTACACAAAGCAACCCTCTATTGAATAAATTGGTTCGGAAGGCCATTAACCTTGGGTTTGATCGTGAAAAATTAATATTGTACTTGAGAAACTCTATTGGAAAAGCGGCCAACAGTGGATTCATCCCCGCAGGATTACCTTCCTATAATGATACTCTTGTACAAGGATATCATTACGATCCGATCAAAGCACGTCAGTTTTTAGAAGAATCGGGCTACGTTAAAACAAAGCCTCCTATCAAATTACTTACAATACCCATTTATGCTGATTTGGCAGGATACATAGCGCGACAGTTGGAGGACATTGGTTTGAATATTTCAGTAGAAGTGATTCCGAAAAGTTTATTGTTAGAACAAACAGCGCAGTCCAAAGCTCCGTTCTTCCGAGCAAGCTGGATTGCCGACTATCCGGATGCGGAGAATTATCTCAGCGTTTTTTATAGTAAGAATCCCGCACCACCGAATTACACACGTTTCAATAATGCAGCATTCGATGCACTTTATGAATTGGCAATGAATACTCCAAATGATTCTGCTCGCTTCGAACTGTATCGTAAAATGGATCGAATAATTGTGGAAGAAGCGCCACTGGTTCCTTTATGGTATGATGAGGTTATACATCTTGTGAGCCCTTCTGTAAAAGGGTTTCCGGCAAATGCGTTAAACTGGTTGGAACTAAGGCACGCCAAGAAAAACTAAAAATTTCTGAGTAGAACAAGGTTAGTTAGTGCTCTACTGGTTCATTAAGCAGCGGATTCTTAGTTAGCAAAAGTGCTAATACTATAAAGTACTAAAAATATGTAAAACAGTACGGCGCATACAACCACCGCGGGCCCATTCGATTTCATAAAAGTAGGTTTAAGATGAAAAAGGATCGAATGGTCTTTCCAGGAAACGAATTGGAGATTTTTCGAGAGGATTGGAAGTATTACGACGTAAAACTACTGTCAATTTATGGGGTTGTCAACCCTTAGAACCTTCGTAAAAGGCCGCTGTCCATGAAAATCAAGCTTTTACCAAAACAGTTTTCGATAAATCACCCATTTTTATCGAAATTTAGCCTCATCAAAACCAAGATATGAGAAAACAGATCCTATTTCTATGCTGCCTGTTCTTTTCATTCGCAGCGATAGCTCAAATTGACCCAATTCTGAGCGAGCGCAAAAGAGCAGACGTTATCGATGAATTGTTGAACGACCGATTGAACAACTTGCTTCCACAATTGATGAAGCAAAAGGATATTGATTGCTGGGTAGTAGTAAGTCGCGAATACAATGAAGACCCCATCATTAAAACCATGTTGCCGGCCACTTGGCATGCTGCCCGTAGAAGAACCATTCTCCTATTTTTTAATACTCCTGCAGGTTACGAGAAATTGGCCATTGCCCGCTACAATGTTGGCGATGGAATTCAAGCCGCTTGGGATATGCAGGCCTTTCCCGATCAGTGGGATCAATTAGTGGCGCATATCGCTAAACGGAACCCTAAGAAAATAGCACTGAACTACTCCGGTAGTTTTGGTCATGCCGACGGGCTCGACCATTCCGAGTACACTGATATTCTTCAAAAACTTCCATCTGCTTTCAAATCGCGTGTGGTTTCCTCAGAGCCCTTAGCGGTAGCTTGGTTAGAGACCCGTTCTGCAAAAGAAATGGTGATCTATCCTCAACTTATCAGCATTACCCATAAGATTATCGATCGTGGATTTTCGGAGCAGGTCATTACTCCAGGGGTTACTAGTACCGATGATGTGGTATGGTGGTTTAGAGAAGAGTTCAGACGTTTAGGACTCGATACTTGGTTTCACCCAAGTGTGGCCATTCAACGCAGCGATTCATTGAGTTTTGAGCATTTGAGAGCTTTTTCTAACAGACCCAAAGATCAAGTAATATTACCGGGCGATCTACTGCATGTTGATATCGGTATCACGTATTTGAGATTGAACACCGATGTTCAGCAACATGCTTATATGCTGAACCCCGGTGAAACGGATGCACCACAATCATTGAAAGAGGCTTTCAAAAGAGCCAACAGAGTTCAAGACATCTTAACCTCTCAATTCAAAGCCGGAAAAACGGGTAACCAAATTCTAGCCGATGCCTTGGCTCAATGCAAAGCAGAAAAGCTTGAAGGTGTTATTTATACCCACCCCATTGGCTACCATGGACATGCTGCAGGACCAACCATTGGTATGTGGGACAATCAGGGCCGAACTCCCGGTAGCGGCGACTATCCGATGTTTTACAATACGGCGTATTCTATAGAATTGAATTGTTCTTCATTCATCCCTGAGTGGAAGAAAACCATTCGAATTATGTTGGAGGAAGATGGTTATTTCGAAGAAAAAGGATTCAGATATATCAACGGCCGCCAGGAAAAACTGCTGTTAATCCCCCGTGTACAGTAATGAGAGTAGTACTCTACGATCTACAAACAAATTGTATTCTAAACTGAAAAATGGGTCGATGTTTACAAAGTTGTAAACATCGACCCATTTTGATTATTAATTAATAATTATTAATTGTTTAGTGGGTTTTCTTCAACTTATCCTTAAACACTTTTTCAAACTTCTCTAACTTAGGTCTGATAACAAAATAACAATAAGGTTGAGAGCCATTTTGATTGTAGTAATCCTGGTGGTAATTCTCAGCCGCATAGAAACTAGTGAATGGACTAATTTCTGTTACGATGGGTCGGTCGAAAGCACCGCTCTTACTTAACTCTTCTTTGTATTTTAATGCTTTTGCTTTTTGTTCCTCGTTGTGATAAAAGACTGCGCTTCTGTATTGTGGCCCTTCATCATTTCCTTGCTTGTTTAAAGTGGTTGGATCGTGCGTTTGCCAGAATACTGAGAGTAATTCGTCGAAACTGATTTTTGAAGGATCGAATACAATTTGAATGCACTCAGCGTGTCCTGTTGTTCCGGTGCATACTTCTTTATAGGTTGGGTTTACTACATGTCCGCCGCTGTATCCGGAAGTCACTTTCAACACGCCCTCCAATTGTTGGAAAATTGCCTCTGTACACCAGAAGCAACCGTTGGCTAGGGTAGCCGTGTCCATAGTGGCTGATCCGCTCGTTAAGGCTGTGGCGGTAGCCGTTGCTGTTGTTGTCATAATTTTATTAGGAGTTTCTCTTTGAGCACAAGAAACCAGTGTTGTAAAACTTGCTATAATCAGTGTTAAACCGAGGTTCATGGTACTTCTTTTTGTAGACTGAGTCATGGAATATCAAATTTCGTGTAAATTTCAATACAAAACAGGGCCAGATTCGTCGCCCAAACGACATTCGGTACGCTTTACCATGCCCTTAACAGTTTCATATACGCCTGCTGCTCAAGTTAGCGATGTTAACAATTCTGCAAATAATTTGTTTAGGCAATACGGGTGATTTGAGCGAATGAGGGCACATTTGGAGGGAACGAAAAAGCAAAAGACGAGGAGAAAATACAGGCTCAACAGAATGTCGAATCTAGTTTCTCGGTAGGATTTTCGAGTAAAATCATGCAGATTACAGGCTCTGCCTACTAATCTGAGTAAATCTAGTCCTCAATTCCTTAAAAACCTTCCTATTTTTGCGCCCTGTTAATTAAAAAGTATGAAGTTTTTTCCCGAATCGGCACTAGTGCAGTTGGAATTTGATAAGATCAAGCAATTGGTGGAAGCCCATTGTAAGACGGAGTATGCCTTGGCAAAAGTGGCCGATTTGCGCATCCATACCCGCAAAGATTATATCGATCTTGACCTCCGACAAACCAATGAATACAAGATCATTCTGGAGAGCGGCAACTATTTCCCCAATGATCATGCATTGAACATTTCAAAAGAACTGAAGCTGTTGTCAATTCCCGGAGCCGTATTGTCGGGAGAACAATTTGTGCTGATCCGAAAATTAGCGGAAAGTTTGAAGAATATATTCCGTTGGTTCGACAATGATACGCGCACAGCTTTTCCTGCCTTGGTAAAAGTGATTGAAAATACTTATTACGAAAAGGCGATTCTGGAAATGCTCAATGATATACTCGAGGACAATGGAACGGTAAAAGACAGTGCATCGGAAGAGTTGCAGCAAATTCGGATGAGTTTGTATCGAAAAAGAAATGAGCTCAGAAAAGTATTTGAGAAAGTTGTATCGAAATGGACCAAGGCGGGCTACGTTGCTGATATCGAAGAGTCTTTTTTAAATGGAAGAAGGGTAGTGGCAGTTCAAGCCGAATACAAACGTCAAGTGAAAGGGATTTTATTGGGTGAAAGCGACACACGAAAAACTTCTTTTGTTGAGCCGGAAGAAACGATTGAACTCAACAACGATGTGTTTGAACTGGAAAATGAGGAGCGACGAGAAGTGTACCGAATTTTGCGCCAACTCACTCAGCACTTATCAGTGTATGCTTCCTTGCTGAAAACCTATTTGGACATCCTTGGTGAGTATGATTTTATTCGAGCCAAAGCCAAATTTGCCGTGGAAATCAAAGGTCAAGTGCCTCAGTTAACCGACAAGGCACAAACACATTTGATCCAAGCATTCCATCCGCTTTTGTATTTATACAATCAAAAAGCAGGGAAAACAACTTACCCAACACAAATTCATCTCGACGATAAGAACCGTATCTTACTGATTTCAGGGCCCAATGCGGGTGGTAAAACAGTTACGTTAAAAACGGTGGGTCTTCTTCAATTGATGCTCCAGAGTGGCTTGTTGATTCCTGTTCATCCCAGTTCAGAAATGGGTATCTACAAACAAATCATGATTCATATTGGGGATACCCAAAGTTTGGAATTTGAACTCAGTACCTATAGTTCGCATTTGAAAAACATGAAGCATTTCGTGGAATTTTCAAATGGCAGAACCCTGTTTTTTATTGACGAATTGGGAAGTGGTAGTGATCCAAACTTGGGTGGCGCTTTTGCTGAAGTGATTATGGAAGAATTGGTTAAAAAGCATGCACAAGGAATTGTTACCACTCACTATTTGAACCTCAAAGTAATGGCCGGTAAAACACCCGGTATCATTAATGGAGCCATGGCCTTCGACGAAACCAATTTGATGCCGCTCTACAAACTTAATATCGGAAAACCGGGAAGTTCTTACACCTTCTCCATTGCCGAACGAATTGGTTTGGACAAACGCTTGATTGAACGTGCACGACAATTGGTAGACAATGATCATTTCCGATTAGACAAATTACTCACGCGAACAGAACAAGACCTTCAGTTTCTCGAGAAAAAGGAAAAGGAGCTCAATAAATTAATGCGTGAGAATGAACGATTGAAAAAGGAGATGGAGCAAACCTTGGATAAGGAAAAGCACCGTCAACAAGTTGAACTGTTGCGTCAGCAAAATAGAATTACCGAAGACCGAATTCAATATTTAAAGGATATGGAGCGAAAGCTCAAGCAAATTGTGATGGACTGGAAAAAGGCTACCGGTGAAGATAAGAAAGAGTTCATGAAGCAATTGCAGATACTCTTGTTTAAGCAGAATCAACAACAATCTACAGAAAAGGCGCAGAAAAAAGTAAATACGAAGTTTCAAGAAGTAAAGGCCGATTTGGTGATTGGACAACAGGTGCTGATAAAAAAGAATCACCAAGTAGGAGTGATCAAAGAATTGAAGGGGAAGAAAGCGATTGTTCAAGTTGGATTGATGCCGATAACCGTTGATGCGGGAGAATTAGTAGCGGTAATGAAGAAAGAAGAAGGATCCAATTAGAAATGAATTGTTGAAAAGAGAAAATCCCCAACACTGATCTGTTGGGGATTTTTTGATTATAGGCTTTTAAACAATAATTGATCTTATAAACTGGAATGTAAATAGTCTTTCAGGTGAGAAATGGTTTCTTGATGGGCAAGGATGGTTTCCTTAACAACATCATTAATAGAGATAATCCCAATCACCATTTCACTTTCAAAAACGGGTAAATAGCGAACATTTTGCTCAGACATCAATTGCATGCAATAGTCAACGAGGTCATTGGGGGTTACACGCGGAATGTCTGTTGTCATAATTTCTCCAACAGTGGAGTGAGTGGACGATTTCCCTTGGAGAATTACTTTTCGGGAATAATCGCGTTCGGTCATTACACCCATATATACGCCATCTTTCATCACCATTACGGATCCGATGTTTTGATCGGCCATAATTTTCAACGCGTCAATTACGTGGGTATCGGGTGAAACGGAAGTGATATTGCTTCCTTTGCGAAGTAGAATGTCGGCTACTTTTCTATTCATAATGGCGGTTTTGGTTAATAATCGTTGTCATAAATTAACGATTTGGCGGGACCTGGCCAATTTTTTTTATAAAATGGTAAAAATCAGCCCTTTTTTATTTGAAAAAACAATTTTCGCACCGTACATTTGCGGCGGAGAGATGGCAGAGCGGTCGAATGCGGCGGTCTTGAAAACCGTTGACTGTCACAGGTCCGGGGGTTCGAATCCCTCTCTCTCCGCTGAACCTCATAACAAGTTGAATTAAAACTGGTTGTGAGGTTTTTTTATTGCCTTTCGTATAGAATGAAAACCTATTTTACCCCAAGAGATCAGGATTTACAGGATTAGAGGATTCTCAGGATTACTTTCTGAAATCAAGCTGCCTCCAATCAAGAATAAGGGTTTTACTTTATGGGCATTTTTTTAAAAATTTTACGGCATTTTATACTGTTTTTTAAGATTCGCGTCATTCACATTAGTTTCAAATTTTGGGTCCATTTCTCATAAGCTTTCATTTTCGTTTATAAGGGTATGAATCCATCCCGTAAATCCTCTAATCCTGTAAATCCTGATTCTTATCCTGATTAATTGTAAAAATGACAATTATTCGTACATTCACTCAAACAACGATTTCATGAAACGCACGCTCTTGTCACTATCGCTTGCATTTGCACTGGTTCCTTCATTGGCTCAGAATAAAGATTACCCTATTCAGCCCGTTCCTTTTACTCAAGTGAGTGTGCGCGATAATTTCTGGTTACCCAAATTAAGAGTGAATGCAGAAGTGACCATCCCATATACCTTGGCACAGTGTTACAGAACCGGACGTATTGACAATTTCTTGCGTGCTGCCGGGAAATTACCGGCTGATACAATCACTGCCTTTACCTTCGATGATACCGATCTCTATAAACTGATTGAGGGGGCTTCTTACAGTCTCCAAAATAAACCCAATCCCAAACTCGCAAAAACCCTCGATAGCCTTATTTCTGTGATTGCTGCAGCTCAAGAACCCGATGGTTATCTCTACACTTTTCGCACCATGAAACCCAAAAAGCAACACGATTGGGTGGGATCAAAACGCTGGGAGAAAGAGGAAGACCTGAGTCATGAACTCTACAATGCAGGCCATCTGTATGAAGCGGCCGTAGCCCATTATTTGGCAACCGGCAAAAAGAACTTCTTGAACATCGCAACCAAAAATGCCGATCTTCTTGTAAAAACTTTTGGATGGGGCAAGGAAGAAAAGTTCCCCGGACACCAAGTTGTAGAAATGGGACTTGCCAAACTCTACCGCGTTACCGGAAAAAAAGCCTACCTCGATTTGGCGAAATTCTTCCTCGACTTGCGCGGCAAAGAAGGACATCTAAATCACGAATACAGTCAGGCCCACAAAAAAGTAGTGGATCAACATACAGCCGTAGGTCATGCCGTTCGCGCTACCTATATGTACACCGGAATGGCCGATGTTGCTGCCCTTACTGGCGATAAGGCTTATCTTTCTGCAATAGACGATATCTGGCACGATGCAGTGGAAAAGAAGATTTATATCACCGGTGGCATCGGAGCTACCAATAACGGAGAAGCCTTTGGCGGTGATTTTGATCTACCCAATATGACCGCCTATGCTGAAACATGCGCATCTATTGCAAATGTATATTGGAACAGTCGTATGTTCTTGTTGCACGGCGACGGACAATACATTGACGTGCTCGAAAGAATCTTATACAATGGACTGTTATCGGGTGTTTCTCTAAGTGGCGATAAATTCTTTTATCCCAATCCACTTGCATCTTTAGGGCAGCACCAAAGAAGTTCTTGGTTCGATTGTGCCTGTTGCATTTCAAATATGTCGCGTTTTCTGCCTTCAATGCCGGGTTATGTGTATGCTCAGAATAGAAACGATCTCTATGTGAATTTATATGTAGGAAGTGTTTCTACCATTAAGCTTCCGGTTAGTAAAATAAAGCTCACACAAGAAACCAATTATCCTTGGAATGGAACTATTAAACTAACCGTTGATCCGGAACAGGCGGCCAACTTTGCAGTAAAAATGAGGATCCCCGGATGGGCTCAAAACAAACCTATTCCGGGTGGATTGTATCAAGTGATGCAATCATTAAAAGCCAAGCCCGTGTTGTTATTGAACGGGAAGCCCGTTGCTTATGATATCGAGAAAGGCTACGCTACAGTGAAGCGAAGCTGGAAGAAAGGAGATCAATTGGAATTACAATTGCCTTGGGAAGTTACCAAAGTAGAAGCGCGTTCCGAAGTGGCCGCTGATCAAAAAAGATTTGCCTTGCAAATGGGCCCAATTTTATATTGTTTGGAAGGACCCGACAATAAAGATTCGGCAGTTATGAATATTGTAGTCAATAAAAATGCGCCTGTTCAAACTGTTTACAACGAACAATTATTAAATGGTGTAATGACAATACAAATGACCGGATCGGCAACCAAAAGAATGGAAAATTCAGATGCGTTGCAATTAACTGATCAAACTGTTACTGCCATTCCATACTATTCATGGGCCAATAGAGGACCCTCTGAAATGGAAGTATGGATTCCCTATGACGCCTCTGCAGCTAAACCCAAACCGGCTCCAAGTATTGCTTCCAAAAGCACAGTAAGTTCTTCAGTGAAGAACAAACGCATGTTTAGAGCGCTTAATGACCAGTACGAACCCGCTGATTCAAAAGATGGCAGTGCATCTTATTTACATTGGTGGCCTAAGAACAACACAGAAGAGTGGGTTCAATACGATTTTGATAAAGAATACACCATATCAGAATCAAGCGTGTATTGGTTCGACGACGGACCCTGGGGTGGATGTCGAATTCCTTTAGAATGGAAACTTTATTATAAGAAAGGAAGCGAATGGATACCGGTTAAAAATCTTTCGCCTTATACCATAACAAAAGACAAGTTTGATACCGTAAAGTTCGAAGCTGTAACCACAACAGCTTTGAAGTTGGTGGTGCAGTTACCGAAGGATAATTCTACGGGGATTCACGAATGGAGCGTGAAGTGAGCGAACAATTAAGAATTAAGAAGTAAGAATTAAGAATTGAGGTCATGCATTAGTTGCGGTTGTACAACTTTTGAATCAAAACTGTAGTTGTAAATTCTTTCTTTTTAGTTTAGTTGAATTTAGCTTGCAATAAAAAAAATGACCCAACGTAACATTGTGAAAGAAAAATCAATGAAGTTTTCATTGAATATAATTAGATATTGCGAGTTGCTAAATGTTCAAAAAAAATACATTATTTCAAACCAATTGTTGAGATCTGGAACGGCAATCGGAGCACTTATTCACGAATCAAAGTTCGCAGAAAGCAGAGCGGATTTTATTCATAAACTTAAAATTGCCCTTAAAGAAGCCAATGAAACCCTTTATTGGTTGGATTTATGCGAGAATTCTGAAGTGTACCCATCCGACTTTGAACTAAAACATGACGCCGATGAATTGGTTAGAATTTTAGCTTCGATTGTTAAGTCTTCTACAAAAAGTTAGCAATATGAAAATTGCGGTTAAATTCTTAATTCTTAACTCTTAATTCTTAATTCCTAATGCTGATTTGATTTCGGCCCAAATCAATCCGCTGCCGCCACCGTAATGATGTACTATGGGAATAAATGAATTCAAAGAAGCTACTTGCTGTTGAATGTTTTGTTCTTCCTCATCACTTAAACCAGAACCTACCAAAACTGCATCAATCTGCGTATTTTTTTCGAGAAGCATGGAAACCGATTCCGGGCAAGTGCATGAAATGCACGTCCAGCCTTCTTCCTGCTCTAGCAAGCGCTTCATCACCGCTCCAATTTCAGGGTCTTTGCAAATGGATACTATGTTCAAATTTCTATTCATAATAAAAATCCCGGCTGTGATTGCCCAGCCGGGATGATATATACTAAGCCTTCACCAATTGAATTTCTGCGAGTAAACGTACTTCTTCACTTACTAAAACACCGCCTGTTTCCAAAGCTGCGTTCCAGTTCAAACCCCAATCTGTGCGATTGATCTTGCCATTCAAAGTAAATCCTGCTTTCAAATTACCCCAAGGATCTTTGTTAACGCCACCAAATTCTACATTCAGAACTACTGGTTTTGTAACATCTTTAATAGTCAAATCACCTTTCAATTTGAATTCACTTGCATCTGAAGTTGCTTCAAAACCGGTGCTTTTGAAACTGATTTCAGGAAACTTTTCAGCATCAAAGAAATCTGCACTTTTCAAGTGACCATCTCTTTGCTCACTGTTAGTGTTAACACTTCCAGTTTTTGCACTGAAACTGATTGAAGATTTTGTGAAATCATCACCCTCTGTAGTGGCACTTACAGTAAAGTCAGTAAAGCTTCCGGTTACAGTAGTGATCATCAAGTGTTTCACTTTAAATTGGAGTTCGCTGTGTGAAGGGTCTAAAGCCCAAGTTGTTGTTGACATTGTGTTATGTATTTTAAAAGTTTAATTTGCGTTGGTTAATTTCATTGGTACTTCCATTAAAAGGATTCTGCTATTAGCACTGGTTGCTTTTAAGTTAAACCCTGTGCTGTCTATAATTCCCAAACCATCTCTTTTGTTCAATTGTTGACCTTCGATTTCAAAACTTCCTTCTAAAACGAATGCATATACGCCATTACCTGACTTTTTGATTTGATACTGGGTGCTTACTCCATTATCAAAATTCCCCATATGAAACCAAGCGTCTTGATAAATCCATACACCCTCGTCATCAGCATTGGGCGACAATACCTGTTGCAATTGATTGTGACCTTTTGACGGATCGAGGGTAATTTGATCGTATCTGGGACTTACATTTCTTTTATTGGGGTATACCCATATTTGAAGAAATTTTACCGCTTGGTCTTTGTTCTTGTTGTATTCACTGTGATAAATACCGGTTCCTGCACTCATTACCTGAACATCTCCGGATCTAATTACAGTGGTGTTACCCATACTGTCTTTGTGTTCCAAATCACCTTCCAATGGAATGCTGATGATTTCCATATTGTCGTGCGGGTGGGTTCCAAAGCCTTTTCCCTCAGTTACGGTGTCGTCGTTCAATACGCGTAACACTCCAAAATGCATTCTATCAGGATTGTAATAATGAGCGAAACTAAATGTGTGGTGGCTGTTCAACCAGCCTAAATCTGCGTGACCTCTCGTGTCTGCCGGATGATATATTGTTTGTGTCATATTCGTTTAATTTATACCACAAATTTGCGTTGATTTTCATGCTTGTTCCAATAATGTAGGTCAAGAAAAAAAGTTAATCTAGGTTAAGAAGGGGGGGTATAATCAAGAATTAAGAGTTAAGAATTAAGAATGAAACAGCCGATAGTACAGGAAGGAGGATGAGAGGAAACGAGGAAGGAGGAAATACAGCGTTGAATGATGGAACGAGGGAAGACAGAGAAAGAAGGGGGGGAGGAACAGGGGGAAATACAGGAGCGAGGATAAGAGGAGACGAGGAACGAGGAAATACAGAAAAACTGCCAGCGCTGCGTTTACGCTGCGACCGCTGCGCCGCTGCGGTAAAAAAGCTATGCTTAAGAATCAATTAGCAAATAATCAGGTTGATTGAATATCGGTTTCTAATCTGTGAGAATCTGTTTTAATTTGTATGGATTCTGTGGTTATAAAGGAACTTTATAAGGACAAACCCTTTGCGCTCTTTTTTAAACTTCTTTCCCTTTGCGAATCCCAAGCAGCAAAGCTGCGCAAAACTTAATAACTAATAACTCAATAACTCAAAACTTTATCTAAAGGTATTCTGTGGTAAAAAGAAGCCTAAGGCCTAAAGCCTACTATACTAATTGATCAACTAACCTTTAAGCCATTGACTTTTCATCTTACTTAGAAATTCAGGAGTTACCCCAATAAAACTTGCGATTTGTTTTTGCGGAAGTGTATTAATTAGGGTGGGGTAGATGTTGCAAAATCGCTCGTAGCGCTCTTTAGCGGTAAGACTTAAGTTTTCGACTAACCTCTGGCGACTGTTGACCAATGACTTTTCAGTCACAATTCTAAAATAGCGCTCCAGCTTTGGCAATTCATCAAACAACGCTAATTGATCTTTTCTGCTTAATAACAATAGCTCTGTGTTTTCAATGGCATCTATAAAAAGGTTTCCGGGTTGCTCACTGATAAAGCTAAACATATCTGTGATCCACCAACCCTGCGGCGCAAACTGAAGGATGTGTTCAAATCCATTATCGTCAATGGAATAAGAACGTAGGCACCCGGAAACTACAAAAGCTGCATCTTTTGCCACCTGATCAGCCTGCAAAAGGTATTGCTTCTTCTTGACCGTTTTCTTGCGCATACGATTCAGTACAACCGTAAGCTCTTGCTCCGTTATACTGATATGCTTTGAAAAAGTATGATGTAGTAATTCCATTTAAACTAGTAGACTGTCGATTGAAACTTGTGTGTAGTCATCAATATACTCAGTAATGTTTTTCAAATCGGCAAACTCTTCTTCTGTATGAATGCCTTTAATTACAATGCATTTCATGCCGGCATTTTGAGCACATAAAACACCTTTAGGAGCATCTTCAAAAACCAAACACTCTTCCGGTTCTAAACCCATTCCGGCCGCACATTTCAAAAAGGTTTCGGGGTTTGGTTTGCTCGAACTTACATCATCGGCGCTAACCAGCGTATGAAAATAAGGACGTATGTTCAATCCATCGAGTACAAAATCGATATTGAACATGATGGCAGCGGAACCGATACTCATTTTTATACCTCTATCAAAAGCTTCTTTGATAAACGATTCTAAACCTGGGAGTAATTTTAATTGAGGGCGAAAAGCGGCTTGATACGCCTTTTCTTTTTCGTAACTCATAGCGTCTTTTTCCTCATAGGTAAACCTGCCTGGAAACATGCGCTCAAGTAATTCATGATTCTTGCCATAGCATTCCTCTTTCATTCGCTCTAAACTAATTGATGCACCTAAATCATTGAGAATTCGATGCCAAGCTTTGATATGGTACTCCATATCATCGATCATAGTGCCATTGAGATCGAAAACAAATCCTTTTATCATACGGTTGCAAGGTACTATTCAAGGGGGAGAATGCCAATTTTCAGCAATGTGAAAGCATGTGATATATGTCACTGTTTTTCAGCTTCTCAATGCTGAATTTTACAGTGCTATCAATTTGGTATGTTCATTCCCGGATGCGGTTGCAAGATCAATTCCGGGAAACTTTAAAAATTATTATTATGTTCTCTATTTTAAAAAGTTTGTTTGGAAAACCGGTCGATTTTCAATCTGTATTGAACAGAGGGGCCATCATTGTAGACGTGCGTTCCAATGGCGAATTCAAATCCGGCTCTGTGAAAGGCGCAAGAAATATTCCTCTAGATCAGCTTTCATCAAAAGTAAGTGAGTTGAAAAAGACAGGCAAGCCTATTATAACTGTGTGTAGAAGCGGAGCCAGAAGTGGGATGGCAAAATCAATTCTTGCAAATGCAGGATTGGAGGTCTACAACGGTGGACCATGGATTTCACTCGCATCTAAAATTAGTTAATATGAAACAGGTACTTTTCACAGGCTGGCATTTTGCAAGAATCCTTCGGATGGCTTTGGCATTGGCGATTGCAGTTCAGGGCATTGTTCAACACGATTTTCCAGTAATTCTAATCGGGTTTCTATTAGCCGCTACCGCTTTGTTCAATATTGGATGTTGCGGCCCTTCGGGATGTTCGGTACCTACTAGAAGTGTAAAGTCGGAAGAAAAAGTGGAATTCGAGGAGCTTTGAATAGAATCAAATAGGGTACAGGCCTTTAAAAGTAAAGGCGTCGCAAACATTGGTTGATTAATAAAACCTCTTTTATACGATGACAGTAGAACAACAAATAACTTGGTTCAGCCGAATTTTACGCTGGTTGTTAGGAACGTTCTTCATAGCAACCGGAATTTGGTTTTACGAAAAGGGGGCTTGGCCCGCCATTTTATTTGGCTTGGTTATTTTTTTAACAGGTTTTTTGAAGCCAAAAAGATGTATTGAACAGGGAGATCTGTAAACATTTCTTAACTTTAGTGAACACATGAGTATCTTTGCAGAGAACTCATGGGTGTTTTTTTAAAATCGAACCGAATGAATAAGTTTACGCTCATTGCAGGCATCGCTTTGATAAGTTTGGGATCATGTAAAAGCAACACGCCCGATAGCTCGGAAGACATCGTTGTTAACGTAGATGCGTCGGCTCCTGAATTGCCTGATTTTGAAGTGAAAGATGCTAGTGGGAAAGTGGTCAATCTAAAATCACTGAAGGGTAAAAACGTGTTGGTGAATATCTGGGCGAGCTGGTGTCCACCTTGCAAAGCTGAAATGCCGTCGCTCGCATCCTTGTATTCATCTGTTGATGCATCGAAGGCAACTTTTGTCATGCTGGCAATTGATGACGACTTTATGAACTCACTTCAATGGTTGAGTGAAAAAAATATCAAAGTACCTGCGTATTATCCCATGGGAAATCTTCCCGAATTATTCAACGTACAGGGCATTCCTGCAACATTTATTTTCAATAAAGACGGAAAATTGATCAAGAAAATTGATGGAGCTGAGAACTACAACACAGGCAGTTACAAAAGGCTACTTTCAAAATAATTCAAAAAAGAAATCAATGCATAACAAAAAGAGCGTTCCAAATGAACGCTCTTTTTGTTATGTTTTCATTTTGAAAACGGATTAACTCGAGGTGGATTATTTTATAACTCTGTATGTAGAATTTTATAGGCACTCAGGGGTAGCCCGGTTGTTTTTAACTTGTTGAAACCTCCTTTAATATTGATCACTTTTTTAAACCCTCTTTCCAATAGAATAGAACAAGCGATCACGGACCTATAACCTCCGGCACAATGCACGTAATAGGTTTTTTCTGGATCAAGCTGAGAAAGATTCTGATGAATAAAATCGAGCGGAAAATTCTGAACACCAAGAATGTGTTCACGTTCGTACTCACTGTTTCTTCTAACATCAAGTACAGAAGCGCCAACAGGCAAACTTTCAAATGATTGCGCAAAGGATTCAGGAGTTATTTCTTCTAAACCGGCTATTGGTTTACCTGCTACCGTCCATGCTTCCATTCCACCTTGCAAATAACCGAGTGTATAGTCATAACCAACCCTAGCCAACCTTACAACGGCTTCCTCCTCTCTTCCAGGCTCTGTTATCAAAAGAATGGGTTGTTCCATATCAGTAATCAACGCACCGGCCCAAGGTGCAAATTGATCGTCCAATCCAATAAACCAAGATCCCGGAATATGCGCATGTGCATACGCTTCTTTGGAACGCGTATCCAACACAAGTGCATTTAAGCTTTCTTGAGCTGTCAGGAAATCAGTGATCGACAGTGGGGTAGTGCCTCGTTTTGAGATTTCTTCAATACTTAAGATTCCTCCTCTAACATTCATCAAAACGTTGGTAGGAAAGTATTGTGGAGGAGCAACCAGACCTTCTGTAACTTGTTTAACAAATTCATCCTCCGTTAAACCGGGATTCAAGGCATAATTGGTTGCCTTTTGGTGGCCAAGTGTGTCAATCGTTTCCTTGCTCATGCTTTTACCGCAGGCACTACCGGCGCCATGACCCGGATATACAATTACTTCGTTGGCCAGAGGCATTATTTGAGTGTGCAAACTGTTGTATAGTTTTCTTGCCAATAGCTCAGGGGTAATTTCTTTTTTAACCTTTTGAACAAGATCGGGTCTGCCAACATCTCCAATAAACAATGTGTCGCCGGTAAAGATGCTGTTCTCTTTCCCATTTTCATCTATTAACAGAAAGCAACTACTTTCCATGGTATGACCTGGCGTATGGAGTAGCTTAATGGAAACATCGCCTAGCTTGAACAGTTCATGATCTTCTGCGATGTGTGCCTTATAGGCCGGAGCTGCAGTAGGCCCAAACACAATAGTGGCACCAGTTTTATGTGATAATTCGAGGTGCCCACTTACAAAGTCGGCATGAAAATGAGTTTCGAAAATATACTTTATTACAGCACCTCGTTCTTCTGCTTTTTTGATATAAGGTTTGATATCTCTTAAAGGATCTATAATGGCAGCTTCGCCATTGCTTTCAATATAATAGGCTGCTTCAGCAAGGCAGCCGGTGTACATTTGTTCAACTAACATAAGAATGGTTTGGAATTAATAATAAATCGTAACCCTTCAAAAGTCGAACTTTTTAGCCCCCAGTTTTGCTGACCTGTCTCATACTATTTCTTGAACTTAGTCAAATTGGAATGATTGTAACTGATTAACAATCAGCTATATGTGATTAAAGTTACACAAACCAAGAGGAGATTTTAGTGACATCTACGTTTCCTCCACTGAAGACAATCCCCACTTTCTTATGCTCGAACAAACTTCTATTTCGTAGTACGGCTGCCAAGGGAACCACACAGCTGGGTTCCACTATGATCTTCATTCGTTCATATACGATCCTTAAAGCTGCCTTTATTTCATCTTCCGAAACCAACAATATCTCTTTTACAAACTCCCTGATAATAGGTAAATTTCGTTCTCCCAAGCTAGTAAGTAGCCCATCTGCAATGGTATTGATATAAGGAGCTTTTTCTATTTTCCCCGATTTCACAGAAAGAATCGCATCTGCCGCACCTTCCGGTTCTCCGGCATATACAGCTGTTTTAGGTGAAAAATAATGAGCACTTAACAGCGTACCACTCAACAATCCTCCGCCACCTACAGGAGCAAGAATGAAATCTAAATCAGGACTGTCTTCTATTAATTCTTTAGCCGCAGTGGCTTGTCCGGTAATCACTTCGTAATTGTCATAGGGATGTATGAAATAGGCACCTGTTTTTTCAACAATTTCATTTAACAGCGATTCTCGGGCTTGTTGATTGGGCGCACAAAAATGCACTTCAGCACCGTACCCTTTTACGGCTTCAACCTTTACCTTGGGGGAGGTTTCCGGCATTACTATATAAGCAGGCACTCCAAGCATTCTTGCAGCAAAAGCTACTGCCTGAGCATGGTTTCCGGAAGAGTGCGTGGCCAATCCGTTCTTTCGATCGGATTCAGGTATCTGGAGTGCCGCATTCATCCCGCCGCGAATTTTGAATGCTCCAATTTTTTGCAAGTTCTCGCATTTGAAATAAAACTCACAACCGGCAAAACTATTGATGGTAGAACAAGTTAATACCGGTGTGCGGTGAATAAACGGAGCAATGCGCTGGTGGGCGGCCACAATGGCCTCTTTGCTAATAGTCATACAGCCAAAATAATTAATAATTGAGAATTATAGTGTTCTTGGGCAAGAAATAAACGATCGAAGAACGACCATCTTCACAAATTTGGGTGAAATTGGAACCCTGTTCTTTTGATAAACGGCAGCCCTAAAACCCGAAAAAGCGAAGTACCTTTGCACAAATCTTTTTTGTTTGAAGCACCTAAAGCAAGTCAATAAATATTTCTGGAAATACCGCACCCGTTTTCTACTCGGAATTGTATTCATTGTTTTGTCTAACTATTTCCGAATTCTGACCCCCCAAATTACAGGGTTTGTGATTGATAATGTTCAATACACGCTCATTAAAACAAAGAAACCGGAAGCAGCAGGAACACTTGCTGAAAGCATGGGCAACAAGGAGGCCCGCTTCGACGTACTGGTGAAAAGCCTTACCCACTATTTTAAATCAAGTGATTTTGATTTGGGAGATACCGTTTTATTGTGTGGTGTTACCTTGTTGGTTTTGGCATTGCTGAGCGGATTTTTCATGTTCCTAATGCGGCAAACTATTATTGTAATGAGCCGCCATATTGAGTACGACCAAAAGAATGAAGTGTTCAATCACTACCTCATGCTCGACAGCACTTTTTATAAAAAACACAGTACCGGCGATTTGATGAATCGAATTTCAGAGGATGTGAGTAGGGTGAGAATGTACACGGGGCCTGCACTGATGTATTTTATTAACCTTGCGGCTACAATTGGTTTCAGTGTTTATTTCATGATCGCAACACAGCCCTTGCTTACGCTGTATGTTTTAGCGCCTCTTCCATTACTTGCGATCACCATTTACTACGTTAATACATTAATACATAAACAAAGTGAGAAAATCCAGGCCCATTTATCTGATCTCACTACTAATGCGCAAGAATCCTATTCCGGAATCCGCATAATCAAGAGTTTTGTTCAAGAGAAAGCCATGCAAGGCTTTTTTAACAAAAACAGCGAGGACTACAAACAACAAGCAATAGGTTTAGCGCGGATGGAGGCTATCTATTTCCCTTCAATGGGTTTGATTATTGGCATAAGCACATTATTAACTATCATGATGGGCGGACTCTATGCCATCAATCACGAACACCATGTAACTATTGGTACTATCGCCGAATTTGTACTTTATGTAAATATGTTAACCTTTCCGGTGAGTGCGATCGGTTGGACGGCCAGCATGATTCAGCGTGCCTCAGCATCGCAAAAAAGAATCAATGAATTCTTATTGCAGCAGCCCGATATTAAGTCGCCGGAAGCTCCATACAAACAGGATTTGAACGGAACCATCGAATTTAATAATGTTAGCTTTACCTATTCAAATACAGGCATTACTGCCATCAAAGACTTTTCATTAAAAATAAATAAGGGCCAAAAAATTGCTATTGTAGGTCATACCGGATCAGGAAAAACAACAGTAGCCCAACTATTACTGAGAATGTTCGATCCAAGCTCAGGTGAAATATTGATTGATAATACCCCTTTAAAGACATGGAGCTTGGAGTCGCTGCGGAATCAAATGAGTTATGTTCCTCAAGATGTGTTTTTGTTCAGTGATTCTGTAATGGGCAATATTGGATTCGGTGTAAACGCCGCAACCCAAGAACAGGTTAAAAAGGCGGCGCGATTAGCGTGTGTTGACAAAGAAATTGACCGTTTCAGCAACGGTTATGAAACCATGATTGGAGAGCGAGGAGTAACTTTGAGTGGGGGCCAAAAACAGCGAATTTCAATTGCTCGAGCATTAATCAAAAATCCCAATCTGGTCATTTTTGATGATTGTTTAAGCGCTGTAGATACCAAAACTGAAAAGGAAATCATCACTAATTTAAACGTCTTTTTGGAAAATAAAACAGCTATAATCATCACCCATCGCATTTTTTCATTGCTGCATTTTGACCAGATCATTGTGTTAGAAGAGGGCAGGATGGTAGAAAACGGCACTCACGATGAACTTATAAAAGCAGACGGATATTATAAATTTCTATACGATCAACAAAGACAAGAAAAAGAGAATTGATGCCGATTTTGGTACTATTCACACTATTTTGTGGATTTCAGGGGGTTATCTATGATAAAAAAAGAACTCAAATTTTGCTGAATCCAAAACAATATTATATTTGTAAGGTCTTTTAACAAGAAATTGTAAACCAAAAAGCAAATAACTGTGGCGTACGAAAACAACGACAAAAGAATGGAAAGTGTGTACAGCAAGAGAATTAGAGCTGGAAAACGTAGAACCTATTTTTTTGATGTAAGAGCAACAAGAGGAAATGACTACTACATCACGATCACTGAAAGCCGTAAAAAATTCAATGAAAACGGTTACGATCGTCACAAGATTTTCCTTTATAAAGAAGACTTCAACAAGTTCTTAAAAGCACTTACCGAAGCCGTTGATTATGTGAAAACTGATTTGATGCCAGATTTTGATTTTGATGCGTTCAATCACGACAATTATGAAGGTGAAGAAGGCGCTGATCATGGTTCAGATATGAATACTGACGTAGCTGATTCAGCTCCTGCAGTTACAGCCCCTGCTCCAGAACCTACCACCAGTGCAAGTACTTCTGCTAACGATACTACCGAAGAGGTAGACAAATGGTAATCCAAACTAACTGATATGCAAAAGCCCCGCAACTGCGGGGCTTTTTTGTGCTATTTTAATGCTGTATTGTAGTCTGTCGAGTTGCAATAAGTTTGCCATTGGGGTCATAAATACTCACATAGTACAATCCTGATTTTACACTAGAAGTTTCAAGATACATTTGAGATTGATTCCCGGCTATATTTAGAGTTCTTGACGCAATTAATTGACCATTGCTTGAAAACAGATTAACCAAATACTTCCCTTCAACGGCTGTTTTCAATTGGATCAACATGCGACTGTTCGCGGGATTTGGTTGAATTGAAATGGTTAGATTTTCTTCTCTCTTCAATAACACTATTTTTGAATATTCAATAGTGCCATCCATATTTTTTACTGCCAAACGATAGAAGTTGTTACCTGGCAAGGGGGTTAAATCTGTATATGTGGTTTTTGACCCAACGGAAATCGCATCGCTTTGGCCAATTTCTGAGAACAAGATTCCGTCACTACTGCGTTCAATAGCAATACCGAGTACATTTCTAGATTGATCTATAGACCAATTCAGTTGGTTGTATTTTGGCAAAACGATGCCATTGAAAAAATCAAAGTTTATCGGCAAAAGCGCCGCGCCGGTGAACGTTAGGTTGAAATTGGCCTTAGTGTTCTCGATACCATCGGCTAACAATAAATAGCTGGTATTGGCAGCTAAACCTGTGATGGTAGTCAATGCACCATCTCCATCAAATGTCAGTCGTGCAATGGGAGTGGGGAACGCTTGACCCGTTGGGCAGCTTGAAACCTGGTATAAAGCCAATTCTACCCCTTTGGTGAGGTACCCAAATGGTGTGGCACAGGAAGTTGGAGTGCTTGGGGTTGTGGTATATCCAGCAACGCTCAGGTCTAAACTACCTCCCACATTATTCGTTCTAAAAGCATAGTAAGCAGTATTGGTTACTCCCACGCCAACCCCAGTTGTGGTAACTTGAGTATAGTTGGGATCTACAAAGCGATTTGAAGTGGTATGAACCAGATCAAAGTTTACACTGGTGTTTTTCGACAAAGCTGTAACCGGAAAGCTTGCCGGGCAATCGTCTTTCGATTCAATGGTTCTGGCCAGTGTGGTCATTTCGGCTGTAGCCAACCCGCAAGGACCACCATAGG
The DNA here is from genome assembly GCF_050589245.1 of Endoryza foliicola. Classification (NCBI taxonomy): domain Bacteria; kingdom Pseudomonadati; phylum Bacteroidota; class Chitinophagia; order Chitinophagales; family Chitinophagaceae; genus Endoryza; species Endoryza foliicola. The sequence continues at coordinate 284,901 of NZ_JBOBEW010000005.1, forward strand.
TGTTTCCTTCTTGAGTAGCCAAGTACAAGGCGCCTAAGTGTGCAGAATAGTCGGGACTAACGCGCTTCACCGAATTCACAATAGCGTAGTTCATTAATTTGCCCGGATTTCTTTGTCCATTTGTGGTTCCTTGGTGCGAATCATTGATATGCCCTAGTTGAATAGCATGCCCTAATTCGTGAAGCATCACAGTTTCCATATCATACTCAGAAGTACTACTACTCATAGGAGGGCAAGGGCCAAGATTGAACGCTACTGAACCGGTGGACACTCCCGTATTTCTTACGATAATGTCAAATTCCGTTACCTGAGGTTGAGTGCTGGCTACCGGATTACAAGCTGCATAGTAACTATAGCATACTGCCAGTACTCCATTTGGAAGCGGTGTTACTCCTGTGCCGGCATTGGTGTTATCAAAAACAGCCAGATTTACTCCGTCACTTTGTACCGTTTGAGTGGCTGTTGTAGTAGCACTAATGCTGAAATTGATGCCTGCTGTTTCTCTCCAAGTGTTTACAGCTCGTTCTAATGTTGCTTTCGCGGGTGAAGTGTCAAAGTTTACTCCTGATCCGGTAGTACTTGTGCTTAATTGAATAGAGTAACCGCCACTGCCATTATCATTCATTAAATTAGCCTCACGTATTACAGTGCCGGATGAAAAGGCAATATTCGTTACGTTGTACAAAACCGTTAAAGTACTGGGTGATGAAGTGGTTGCTCCGGATGCATCCATTACAATGAAAGAACCGGTGCCGGCGCCTCCGGGCACTCTAACTTGTATACTAGTATTTGTCCACGAAATAATATAAGGACTGGTGGCTGATACGCCTGTAAAACTTCCTCCCGCGCCGTCATTGGCATCATCAAAATACACGGCAGCAGAACCCGTGGCCGTTCCAAAATCGGTACCTGTAATAGTAAGAATATTGTTGGTGGGGTCGTTTAAGGCTCCGGCATATACGGTGCTTGGTGAAAATCCGGTGATTCCTAAAACATTCACACCTGATTTTGAAATGGGAACCACTTGACTGCTTTTCGATTCAAGTGATCTGTATTCAAGACCTGTTTGTTTGGTTACAGCTGTATATAATTCTTGTTCAATACTTGAATAATGTGCGAAAGGTGCATGAGCCGATTGATCCCATTCATTATATTTTAGAAATCCTTGCGCACTTGAATAGATGTCTAAAAGGGTGTTTCCGGTGGTAGGACTTTTCAATCTGTGTATCGTAGGCGCGCAAAAAAACATTCCGAAATCACCTTTTTCTAAATGCAATAATTCGCTGGCATGAATGGCTTGACCGTCAACAGTACCACCTACCGTCATTATTTCCACTAAATTCTTTTCTAAACTTCCTTTAAATATTTTAGAAACAACGATCGTATTGCTGGTCAAAATCATCGTATGTTCAGGGTTCCAGAAGCTGGTTTGTTCGGCAACCCTTCCTTCAACGATTAGCGACGAAGCGCCCACTTTTTCAGAAAATGTTACGGGAGTTAGACTCTGCGCATCAGCAGTTTTGATGCCAGCAAAAAGCAGTCCTATGATTAAGGACAGCAAAAGGTTTTTCTTCATAAACCGGTCGTTATATAAGTAGGTATTGGATGGTCAGGCTTTTGGCCTGATTATTAACACCTTTAAACGCTCCCGATCTACCGATATTGTGAGGGTAAATCCTTAATTGGCATTTCACTTCTAAAGCTCACGGATGGCTGTACAACTGGCATGGGAGCCAGTCCCTGTAAAGTAGGCAATACTAACGGCATGCCATCCAATTGGTTGATTAGCAACTGATACGCCGGCACCGGCAATTTTACTTCGGAACTTGGGAATAACCTAGCTTCAGGTGTCCTCTGTAATGGGTTGATTATGTTTTTGTTATGATTCGTTCGTAGAACCGAACCAGGCTTGATTTCTGTTATTATAGACAATGGATTCAGCTTTGGCTTGCGTTCCAATTGTGATTGAGCAGTTATGCCAAAACAAAGAAAACCCAACAAAAACAGATAATTTTTCATGGCAATCTTGTTTGCAGTTAAGTTACAAACTTTTTCTCAAAGACTTAAAGCTGTTGATCAAGCCATTGGTGGAACTGTCGTGCCCCGAAACAATTTCATCGGATCCCAACTCCGGTAAAATGGTATTGGCCAATTGTTTTCCTAATTCCACACCCCATTGATCGAAACTGTAAATATTCCAAATTACCCCTTGTACGAAAATTTTATGCTCGTATGCCGCCACTAATTGCCCCAAGGTAAATGGTGTTATTTTCTTGATCAAGATACTATTGCTGGGGTGGTTTCCTTCAAAAATTTTGAAAGGCACCAATGGAAGATATTTCTCTTTTGGTACACCTGCTTTCTCAAATTCTGCCACAACCGTTGCTTCGTTTTTGCCATTCATCAATGCTTCTGTTTGTGCAAAGAAGTTTGACATCAATTTGTTGTGGTGATCGCCAATTGGGTTATGACTGATAGCAGGAGCTATGAAATCGCATGGAATTAAAAGAGTGCCTTGATGAATCAACTGATAAAAAGCGTGTTGTCCGTTTGTACCCGGCTCACCCCAAATAATTGGCCCCGTTGCATAATTGACAATGTTGCCATTTCTGTCGACCGATTTACCGTTGCTCTCCATATTTCCCTGCTGAAAGTAGGCGGCAAAGCGATGTAAATATTGATCGTAAGGTAGAATAGCTTCGCTTTGTGCTCCAAAGAAATTAGTATACCATACTCCAATGAGTGCCATCAGAATAGGGACATTGTTTTCGAATGCACTTGTACGGAAATGTTCATCTGTGAAATGAGCACCTTGCAATAATTCTTCAAAATGAGTGTATCCTATGGTTAATGCAATGGATAAACCGATAGCACTCCACAAAGAATAGCGACCTCCAACCCAATCCCAGAACTGAAACATGTTGGCTTTGTCAATTCCGAACTTCACCACTTCTTTTTCATTTGTTGAAAGTGCGGCAAAATGCAGTGCAATAGCTGCTTCAGAAGCACCGGAGTTCAAAAACCAAGCTCTGGCAGTATGTGCATTGGTCATGGTTTCTTGCGTAGTAAATGTTTTTGATGCAATCAAAAACAAGGTTTCTTCAGGGTTAATTTTCTTCAATGTTTCCGCTATATGAGTGCCGTCAACATTCGAAACAAAATGAACTTGTATACCCGGAACCCAATAGGGGCGGAGGGCTTCTGTAACCATATAAGGACCTAAATCGCTTCCGCCAATTCCAATGTTTACTACAGTAGTGATTTTTTTCCCGGTATGACCTTTCCAGGCACCTGAATGAACGCTTTCGCAGAAAAGCTTCATCTGATTCAGCACCGATTTCACATCCGGCATCACATTTTTTCCATCAACAAAAATTGGACGTTCTGAAAAATTGCGAAGTGCAGTGTGCAGAACAGCCCGGTTTTCGGTTACATTAATTGCTTCGCCGGAAAACATTGCACTAATTGCAGCTTCTACGCCACATTCTTTTGCCCAACTTATCAATAAATCTACCGTTTCTTTTGTTATGTGATTTTTAGAAAAATCATAAATGATGTCTCCATGTGTTCTTGAATAATTTTCAAAACGATTAGCTTCACTCTCAAACAAGCTTTTCAAGTGGATGCTTTTCATTTTAGAAAAATGATCATTCAATTTAGACCACGACGCGGTGTTGGTTGGATTGATAGAAGGTAACATAGCTCTTTTATAATTGCTGCGAAATTACGAAAACAAGACCAACATATTATTCTAATATAAGTGCTTTCTTATATTTTGTAGAAATAAACAACTGTTCGCTTGTGCTTCACTTACTAGAAAAAGATTTTGATGCGTTATGAAGGCAACTAACCCTTCAAATATCCAAATCTATGAAGCAAATTCAACTCATTTTAGCTACTTTTTTTCCGCTTCTAATCGTTTTTACCGCAGAAGCAAATCACTCTAGTAGTTTTGGAGTGAACAGTGTTGTAATAAAGAGTTTTGTTGCTTCATCTGATGGGAAGACCACTAAAGTTGCATGGGAACTTGAAGAACTCGACCTTGATGTAACTTGCGCCTTAGAGCGCAGTGTGGATGGGATGAAGTTTTACACAGTAACAAGCTATGAGTTACAAAAAGGCTTTTCTGGCGCTATGAAAGCGACAGATGAGAACGTTAAACCTGGTACTTATTTTTATCGCTTATTCGTTTCGAAAAATGGATATCTCCCATTTGTATCAAACGTTGTAACGATCAAAATTGAAGGCAATCCTTTTTCAGAACAACATTTTAAAGTGCAGAATCCATTTCAAAGCAGTATTCAAATTTCCGGTGTTTGGCCCACAGCAAATACCATTGTAGAAATAGCCGATATGTTTGGTCATGTGCGCCAAGTAAGTACATTTCAATCGGCAGGTGGCGACAATCAAGCTACCATTACAACTTCGGGTTTAGGTAACGGTATTTATATTCTTCGCGTTAAAGAAGCCACTATTAACGGAAGAACGTTGTTTACAAAACGAGTTATGAAACAGGCATCCAGCGCCGCTTTCTAAATTTTTCTCAGTAAACTGAACGTATAAGGGCGTACCTATGGGGCGCCCTTTACGATTTTTTAATCTGTTCAAGTGTATAGTCAACCATCTCCTTTGTAACATCTAAATGCAATACCAATCGAACTTGCATAGGAGCCATAGCAATAGCTAGAATTCCTTTCTCCTTCAAAGACGCCACTACTGAAGCTCCCGAATGAGGCGCTGCCACTTCAAAAATGATGATATTGGTTTTTACCGGATACACTTCTTTGCAATATTGTTTGTGACTAATTGCGTCGGCAATTAATTGCGCGTGCGCATGGTCGTCAGCCAATCGATCAATATGATGATCCAGTGCATAAACACCGGCTGCTGCCATATACCCGGCTTGCCTCAAACCACCTCCCATCACTTTTCGAATCCTTCTCGATTTTTTAATATAAGCTGCTGAGCCCATCAAAATACTTCCCATTGGGCATCCCAATCCTTTGTTCAAGCAAATTGAAATGCTGTCGAATTTCTCTCCAATTTCATGCGGGAGTTGCCCTGCAGCAACCATCGCGTTGAACAATCGAGCTCCGTCTAAATGAAGTTTTAAATCATGTTTTTCGCACACCGCTTTTATTTCGGCTAAACTGTTTAGATCATAATAATTTCCGCCACCTCTGTTGGTACTGTTTTCTAAACTTACCAAACGAGAAATGGGACGGTGAATATCATCGGGGTTTATCGCTTCTTCAATTTGATGCGCTTTTAGCTTCCCTTGAACGCCTTCCAAAAGTTTGACCTGACAACCGGCGTTTACAGCAATACCTCCTCCTTCATATAAATATACATGCGATGTTTTCTCACATATTACTTCGTCGCCCGGATTGGTATGAGCACGAATTCCAATTTGATTACTCATGGTGCCACTGGGGCAGTACAAAGCAGCTTCCATCCTAAAGAGTTCTGCAGCTTTTTTTTCTAAAGCATTTACAGTGGGGTCTTCACCAAATACATCATCACCAACGGAAGCTTTTACAATGGATTCCATCATAGCAGGGGTTGGCTTGGTAAAAGTGTCGGAACGAAAATCAACAATCATTTTCATTTTTTTTAAGTACATAAACAGCACCCTAAATGTATTGAAAATCACGGATATAGGTTTTGGTTGGCAGCCCCCTTGTCAAAAAAAAGTAAAAATTTTCCATCTGTACGGTTAAACTTTCAAGCATGGTTCCATTCCTAGGAACGTTGATTTTTTCCAGAAAACACAAAAAAATTAAAGCCATGAAATCAAAAATGTCAGTACTCTTTAGCGCATCTGTAGCGCTGCTATTAATGTTCAGTTCTTGTAAAAAGGAAAACAGTGCTACAAGCGCTTCTGTAACAGATGAAGAAGCTCAAGTAATGTCGTCTGAAAACGCCGAAGCAGACGGCTACGTTGAAGATGCCGATGAAATGGGCTTTTCAATGAATTCAGATGTTGAAACAATTACCAATTCAGAGTCAAAAGTAATTGATGCAACACCTGGACAACTAGGTTGGAGAATAGACCTGTTCACTGATCTTCAATTCAAAATAGGATTGTGTACGACTATCGAAGCAAGTTCTTATGATTCCGTATACCCTAAAACAATTACTGTAAATTATGGGTCAGGCTGTATTTGCAAAGATGGAAAATTTAGAAAAGGAAGTATAAGTTTTGAATTCTCTGCACCGCTGCGCAAACCTGGATCAGTTCTGAAGATTACCTTCAACGACTATTTCGTAAATCGTGTAAGTGTAAAAGGAACAAGAACCATTACCAATCTCAGCTCAAATGGTGTAGTTAAATTTAGTACTTCTATTGAAGGTGGGTCTTTAACTTGGCCAAGCGGAAGAACCATCACTTACGAATCAAGCAAAACCTTCACACAAACTGTAGGAATGGATACGCGTACTGTACGTGATGACGTATATTCTATCGACATCTATACAAAAACAGTATACGCAAACGGAAAAACGGTGATCAAAACAAGTGAGTCTCCTATTATCAAGCCAATTGCATGTGATTGGAGAGTGAAAGGGGTATTGAAAATTCAAATCAATGATCGGACCTTGTTTTTAGACTATGGTAACGGTGATTGCGATAACAAAGCAGTCTTATCATGGGGCACTAATTCAAAAGAAATCACACTCCCTTAATCAATACAGTTGATACTTCAGCAAGCAGGCTTTCGAGCCTGCTTTTTTTGTGAATTTATACTACGGATTCTACGATTCTACCCAAATACATTAGGCTTATAACAGGAAAAAACTGTCAAAAAAAGCCTTTGATTTATGTCAAATTTAGAAGTTTTCATTTAGGCTCAACCCTAGAGAGTCCTTTAAAGATGCCCGAATTTGCTTCAGAAAAGTGCAAAAGCTATGACCGTATATTTACTTGGCTGTATAAACCTATATTATGAAAGCAGCAAACTTACTCTTAACACTGATCATAATATCCTATTCCAATAAAACCATTCTGGCGCAATGTTCAACAGCCGGACCTCGAACAGCTGGTACCGTTACAAACAACTCTTCTATTGGCACAATTGCTTGGAGTGGTTCCGGTAATATTTCCACTTCTAACAATAGCTATGCATCTGCATCTATTGCGCTTGGAGTTTTTTCTTCAGCCACTTCAAATTACATGTGGGCCAACAATTTCGGTTTTACGATACCAACGGGAGCAGTAATCTGTGGAGTGGTAGTTCAAGTGGAACGGAGCGCCGGAGGTTTGGGACTTGGCTCCTCTATTTCGGATCAAAATGTGCGCTTGGTTCAAGGTGGCTCCATTGTAGGAAATAACAAAGCCATTGGTACTGCCTGGGGCGGTTCTGACGCCACAGTTTCTTATGGAGCTTCAAATGATCTGTGGGGCAGTACATGGACGGCTTCAGACTTCAATGCTTCCAATTTTGGGCTGGTAATTGCGACCCAATTTTCGACGGGTATTGCAGCACTAACTCTTTCAAGTAATATTGATTATGTTGCCGTTACAGTGCATTACCAAGTGCTAACACCGGTAGGGTACAAGAACCTGTCTGCAACGGCGATTAGCGGAGGGCGAGTATCAATTAAGTGGGAGACTAGTTTTGAAAAAGACAATGACTTTTTCGTTGTGGAAAAGAACAATGCCGGTTCATGGCAAAAGTTGACCCAAATAATGCCTTCGAAGTTGAATACCAATGGAGCAAAGTATGAGGTTATTGATCCACTCCCCTCTGTAATGAATGAATATCGTATCAAACAGGTGGATGTCAATGGCCGCTTTGTTATAAGCAATGTTGTAACCGCAAGGGTTGATCAACCTTCATTTCAATTTAGTATCGCTCCAAATCCCGTTGCTGAAATTTTAACGATGAAATGGAATGCTCCTTTGAAATTTATTCAGATTCATAATGAAGCGGGTTTACTGATTCAAACAATTCCTATAAATTCCAATTCAAGAAACATGATGGTATCTACAGCCAATCTAAAGAAAGGGATTTACTATTTGAGGTTTACAGGAGATGGGTATAGCTATAACAAGTCATTTGTTAGGTTGTAGTTTGGGTAACTTGTTTTAATTCTTGGTGCATCATTATGGCAACTACTATAAACAGTAGGTTTTTTACAATGTATTGCCCAACAATTGTAAAAACAAATGGTGCGTTTTTAAAACATATTTCTGGGAATAGAAAGAGTGGAACAAAAGTTCCGATAATATGAATAGTAAACGCATAAAATAGCAGTCTACCAGGTCTCAATAAAAAGAAGGAAAGTCCGATGGCTGTTTCAAAAACAGCGAGCAATTTAACGGCAAAAGAGGCCGGAATGATATGGCAACAAATTGTTTCTATTGTCATTCCGGCTAATTGTTCGGCAGGGCTTAATCCGGGAAAAAACTTCAATACGCCAAACCAGCAATACATTATTCCTAAACTCCACTTCAATAATTTTAACGGCTCCTTCATCTGTTTTGTTTAATAGTTTCAAATCTATCAGAAGCATAGATTAACAAAAGTAAGTATTATCAATTTGTGACCTGATTGTTATCATACTCTGATCAAATACTTGGCTTAGTAAAAGAAGGACTTTGCTCCGTCTTTTTTCTTAATTTTCGGTTGAAATTGAAAACCAATGGATTCACGTCGATCTTTTTTGAAGAAAACCGCTGTTATGAGCTCCGGAACAGCACTTCTCAACAGCCTACCTCCCGGATTGAAAAATGCGCTGGCAATTAACGCCCCTGAAGGCTCAACATACTTAGACGCAGAACATGTAGTTTTCTTGATGCAAGAAAATCGATCATTCGATCATTGCTTTGGCACGTTGAAAGGCGTTAGAGGGTTCAATGATCCGAGAACGGTTACATTACCCAATAAGCTGCCTGTTTGGTTTCAACCGCTAAATTCGAATACGGTACAAGTTCCTTTTCGTCTCGACATGGTGAATTCAAAAGCTACTTGGATGAATTCCCTTCCTCATTCCTGGTCGAATCAGGTAGATGCTCGAAACAATGGGAAATACGATGGTTGGTTAACTGCGAAAAAACACGGCAATAAAGACTATAATGATATTCCGGTTACCCTTGGCTACTTTAATAGGCAAGACATTCCTTTCTATTATGCATTAGCAGACTCGTTTACGGTTTGTGATCATAATTTTTGCTCTTCTCTCACAGGCACTACTCCCAATCGTTTGTATTTCTGGTCGGGAACCATTCGAAAATCCATCGATCCTAAAAGCATGGCACATGTTTGGAATGGCGACTCAGATTATGGTAAGGAGGTGGAATGGGAAACTTATCCGGAGAAACTGGAAAAGGCAGGAGTGTCGTGGAAAGTATATCAGAACGAAATAAGTGTAGGAGTAGGGTTCAATGGAGAAGAAGATGCTTGGTTGGGAAATTTCACTGATAATCCTTTAGAGTTTTTTAAACAATACAATACCTACTACTCTGCAGAACATCAGAAAGAAATTCAACGTGCATTGCCCAAAATTGAACAAGAACTTAAAGATATTGAAGCCAAACTCAATACAGATATAACTGAGTCTGAAAGAAAAAAGTTGACGGCAGCTTACAAAAGTAAAGTTGAGTGGATTGATGCATACAAGAAGCGACAATTACAGTTCAAAGAAAAAGGTTTCGAATCGGAATTTGCAAAAGCAATTCACGATAAAGCATTTACAACAAACAAAAGCGACATCAACTATCACTCGCTCGAAGATTTAGTGTTTGAAGACGGCGGCGAAAAGCGTAGTATGAAAATTCCCAAAGGGGACATTCTTCATCAATTCAGACAGGATGTAAAAACAGGCAACCTGCCTACTGTTTCATGGTTGGTAGCACCCGAGCGTTTCTCAGATCATCCGGATAGCCCATGGTATGGAGCCTGGTACATTAGCGAAGTATTCAATATCCTCACAGAAAATCCGGAAATATGGAAGAAGACCATTTTTGTAATTACATATGATGAAAATGATGGTCAGTTCGATCACCTCGCCCCATTTACTCCACCAAACCCTTATCGCCCCAATTCAGGCAAAACATCCGAAGGAATAGATGTAAAAAATGAATACGTTACTCACGAACAACAATCCGACTATCGAAATTCACGAGAAAGCCCAATAGGACTTGGATTTAGAGTGCCATTAATTATTTGCTCGCCCTGGTCAAAGGGTGGCTGGGTGAATTCACAAGTATTCGATCATACTTCATCCATACAGTTTTTGGAACATTTTCTCGACAAGAAATGGGGAAAGAAAGTGGTAGAAACGAATATCACAGATTGGAGAAGAACCATTTCCGGAAACTTGACTTCGGCGTTTCGACCGATTGCTGTTGATTCTACAAAGAATCCAAACCCAGTTGAAAAAGATCCTTTTTTGCAATCAATTTTTAATGCTCAATTTAAAAAGGTGCCTGATGGTTATCAAACAATTACAACTACGGAGCTGATCAACAAAACCGCAGTTGAATTAAAATCGTATTTGCCCGAGCAAGAAAAAGGGATAAAGCCCGCTAATGCATTGAAATACGAAATGATTGCTGATGCCTGGTACGACAATTCAAACAATGAATTAATTCTCTCGTTAGGTTCAGGAACAGATTTGTTTGGAAAGGAAAGTTTAGGTGTGCCATTCACTGCCTACGCAAAAAATTCATTTCGGAATGAAGCAAGATACAATCGATCTTATGCTGTTAGATCGGGAGATACCATCAGAGACCGATGGATGCTCGCCGGTTTCCCAAATGAACAATATCAAGTAGAACTTTTGGGACCTGATGGATTTTACAGAGAATTTGAAGGGTCGGCGGCCGATCCTAAATTGAAAATAAAATCAGGGTATCGTACCGACGGTAAATCGAAATGGTTAGTTTTAGAATGTACCAACAATACTGAGGAAATTCTGAGTTTACTGATTGTTGATCCGGTATATAAAAAGAATGCCACCAAATTTAGAATCGTGCCCGCTACTACCAGAAAGCCATTTACTGAATTGCTGATAAATACCGACGCATACAATGGTTGGTATGATATTACCATAACATTAAAGGGATATAATGGCTACTTAAGACGGTATGCCGGAAAAGTTGAGAATGGTAAGGAGTCGACAACCGATCCATTGATGGGTAAGGAAGTTTAAACTAAAAAGAGGCGGTTAACACCGCCTCTTTTTATCATCAGATAGAATCCGATTTATTTTTTTAGTACTCTTTCAAAGAGTTTAAAGATTCGTTTGTATTCGTCCGTCCAACTACTTGGTTCAACAAAACCGTGATCTTCCATAGGGTAGGAGGCTAATTCCCAATTATCTTTCCCTAATTCAATCAATCTTTGGGCAAGCTTTACCGCATCTTGGTAATGCACATTTACATCAACCATTCCGTGGCAAATAAGCAAGTCGCCTTTCAATCCATTCGCAAAATAGAGCGGACTGCTTCTTTTGTAGGCGATGCTATCATTGGCGGGTTCATTCAAAATATTAGCGGTATAGCCATAATTGTATTGAGCCCAATCCGTTACCGGTCTTAATGCAGCACCGGCGCTGAATACATTGGGTTCAGTAAACAAGGCCATAAGAGAGATAAAACCACCATAAGACCCTCCGTATACCCCAATATGGGCAGGATTTACACCATAATTTTTTACCAAATAAGAAACGGCATCTACATGATCTGATAGGTCTTTTCCTCCCATATGACGATAGATTCCGGTTCTCCAATCGCGCCCGTAACCTGCACTTCCGCGATAGTCAATGTCCATAACAGTGTAGCCATTATCTGCCAACATGTTATTGAACATATACTCTCTGAAATAAGAACTCCACCATTTATGGGCATTTTGCAAGTATCCTGCACCGTGTACAAACAATACTGCCGGCTTGTTGGGGTGCGGATTCTGTGGCGTATAAATTCTAGCATACACCATCTTCCCGTCAGCTGCAGGGAAGCTTATTACTTCCGGATCTCTCCAGGCATAAGACTTAAACAAGTCCGATTGTGCTTTATTTGTAATTTGTTTCGCTACTGCGCCCGGTTTGTTTTCTTGCAAATACAGTTCCCAAGGCTTGTTCGTATACGAATAAAGAATGGCCAACCATTTTTCATCGGGAGACAGTGTAACTTGGTTAGCTCCTGTCATAGTTGTCAGTTTCTCTTTCTTTCCATCAACAATGCTTAAACGATAATAATGTTGTTCGCCTGGATGTACTTCGTTAGTGGTGATATAAAAATATTTTCTGTCTTTGGACAAAAGTGCAGACTGAATTTCAAAATTGCCACTACTAAGCGCAGTTGTTTGCTTGGTTGCGAAATTGTAGGTGTATAAGTGAGAATAGCCGGTTTTTTCGGATTGAAACCAAAAAATTTGGTCATCAATCCACCCAATATTAGCACCAAATCCGATACCGGGGCCGGCAACCCAGGCTTCATCTCTTTGGCGATCCAATAGACTAAGGGTTGCAGTTGCGGTATCCCATTTTAATAGCCATCTGTCTTTGTTGTCACTTGCTCTTACATCCAATACACAATTTCCTCCTTTCAATGACCAACTAAAACTTCCTGAAGAGAGGGTTCTCACAGTTGCAGCCTTTTGCTTTCTCTCTAATTCTTTAGGATAGTCTTTTAGGTAGTCTGGTAAATCTTTGCTCCCCTCAATATTGTCGATTTTCAAGTTATAAACAGTGTCTTTCACTCGGTCATAAATGAAAAATTCAAAACTTGCTTGAGCTCCCCCAACTTTTGTTCTTGCATTAAGATCAGTTGTATATCCTGATTCTGTTACATAGCTAGGTACAATTGTTGAATGCTGATTTGCGGCTTGCTTCATCAAACGGTAACTCACAAAACGTCCGTCTGGGCTAATTCCAAGACCTGACATGAATTTGTCATCGATTGAAATGGAACGTAACGATTCTGTTTTGAAGGATCTATTGTATTTATCTGTGGCTTCTCTTTTGTCTTTGCGTTCTTTTAAAATATCGAATACTTGCAATTGGTCGTTTTTTAACCAATTGTCTTGACTGTTTGCATTCGAACTCCCCGATTCCCCTCTGCCACCTCTCTGACCTTGAAAAACTGCAGGTGCATCAGATGCCCCAGAGGATCTGATATTGGTGAGTTGCTCTGTTTCTCCGGTAGCAATCGTCCATGCATACATATTTTGATTGCGGATATAAACCACCCTGCTATCATTAAAGGAAAACTGGGCACCTAGTTCAACTTCAACCGTTTTAGTAATATAGATTTTCTTTCCGGTTTTGATTTCTTCATAAACAACATCACCATTTTTTTGATATACCATTGCAGTTCTGGCGGCATTGTAGGTGATTCTAGAAATTTGATTCTTTTCGAATACTTCCTTACCACTTAGTTGACTTGGAGATAAATTGGTAGTACTGATAAAATAAACGGAATCTGCAGGACCACTAGTAGGGTTCCAATTAAAATAAAGGGTTTTACTGTCGTTACTCCATTCTGGCGCACTAGGTTGAGTGCCCATCCATTGAGGATTTTTCATGATTTTCTCAACTGAAAGTGGGCCCAATTGCGCGAAGCTAGATCCGGCAATCAATAAACTGGCAAGTCCGAAAAGCAGTTTTCTCATAAATTTTAGTTTGGACTACAAATCTAAGTTTTACGAATGCAAACCGCTCACCGTTATCCGATTATTCAACCGTTGGCATAAAATAATGTGAACAAGAGCGTTGTCTTGGAATTGTGCTGTTCCGAGTAGTATCCCTAATAAAAAGGTGGGGCCCCATTTGAAAATGGGGCCCGTGTCCTTGATTTATCAAACAAAAAACTAACTATTTAAATCTGAGATTGAGTGAAAGATTGTATGCTTCTAATCCGGTAGTTTGCTGGTACATCCCTGTTCGTAGTTCCAGCATGTTCCAGTTTTTGATTCCAAACACCCCTTTCGGAGGTGCAATACGAACATTGATACCGGCATACTGACTGTTCATTGCCGCATAGTCGTAGTTGCTTGTGTAGTATGTTTCAGTTAAAGCATGTTCGGAATAGGGTCTGAAATAATTGGATGCGGTTTGAGTGTAGAACCGGTAAAAAGGACTCACTGATACAAACTGCGTTAATTTAACCGGCAACTCTAAACTAGCACTGTGCGAAGTTACCCCCCAGTTGTCGGTGTAAAATCGATAAAAGGAGCGGAGTATAAAGCGATCACTCAAATAGTAATTGGCTCTCACGCCAATCGGTAATTTAAATCTGCTGCTCGGCAAGTTTTCAACTTTTACAGTTCCATCTGTAAAGTAAACCCGGTGGAAAGGAAGCCCTAAATAGCCATTTTGGCCAACAAAGTCGCCTACCAACGCAACCTGCAATTTCTTATTGATAACCTGACTTACCGAGTAAGAAAGATCGAACGTATTTCTAGATTCACTAGGAATTCCGCTGCTGGCTTCACTTGATGAATTCACTCTAATTGTTCTACCACTGGCCGTGGTAATAGTACTATAAGTAGGAGTACTCGATTCTGTTGGAGCGAATTCGGATGGTTGAATCATTTTTACACGATCGAAATAGACTTGTGCCTTTAATGAAACTTCTCGGTTCTCATCAAAGGAGCGCTTCGCAAAACTTACATTGGCCCCATACGACTTGTAGTTGTATTCATTTGAATAGGTCAGCCCGAAACCGGTTTCCTGCCTTTTGGCATCATTGATGATTTTCCAAGTTACAGAGGGATAAATTCGTGTTCCCCCTGTTGCCGAAGCTCCTGTTTTCGAAACATAGGCTGAGGAAGCGGCGGTATGATGATCAATTCCTAGTTCCCAATCAACCGTCTTCTTTCTACCGTACAAATCATAACGGGCTAACTTTAGTTGCACTATATTCGAAACATCGGTTAATCGCTGCGTTCCGATACCTCCTGTAATAGCACTGTGGTTACCGGTTTGAGAGTAGTAACTTGATAGTATATTGACTTCTTCCACATGCAAATCCATGCGTTTGTAAGTAGTGTCGGATGAGTTTTGCCCAAATCCTACAAAAAAAGCTAGAATAATGCCGACTAATGAGAGACAGATTTTCTTCATGTATTCGATTTAAGGAGATAACTACTAGTTACAGCCGCAACCGCCGCCGGCTTTGCCACCATTAGCACCTGAGGAACCTTCGCGGTAGGTTTGAAAACTCATATCGCCACGTTCAATTTTTCTGGCAGCCAATTCCATTTCGGCATCATTTAGTTTATTCTTTTGATATGGTCGAACGGTTGCGCAAGAAGTACCTACTAAAATGATGATCATTCCTGCAATTGAAAAGAACCTGATTTTCTTCATTGTTTACGATTAAGAGAGGTTAATATTATTTGAATGATAAAGTCTGTTATGATCATCGATAATCACGCATGATACTCCCCCAAGTTGATTAACGAAATGCAATCCCGCATCAAGTCCCATGATAGTAACAGGAGTAGCCAAGGCATCGCAGAGCTCTGCATTTGGAGACATGATGGTTACGCTTTTAATTCCTGTAATAGGGTATCCTGTTTTTGGATCAATAGTGTGCGAATACTTTTGCCCTTTTATCAATACAAATTTTTCGTAGTTGCCGGATGTGGCAACGGCACCATCCTTCAATTCGAAATAAGAAAAGGGCCATTGTTTTGCATCAGGGTGTGCAATACCAATTGTCCAAGCACTTCCGTTCGGTTGTGTGCCCCATACCGTGAGGTCTCCCGATGCATTTACAATTCCACTTTCAATTCCTAATTCTTTTAATACTTGCTTGGCCCTCTCTGCCGCATATCCTTTCCCGATACCTCCAAAGCCAATACGCATTCCTACTTCTTTTAGAAATACAGTAGATGCTTCTTGGTTTGTCTCGATATTTCTATAGTTGATCAAGCGAACCAATGACTTTGCTGTAGCCTTGTCTGGCAAACAATCCATACTTCGATCAAAATTCCACAATCGCTTATCAATGGAACCATAGCTTAAATCAAAAGCGCCTTGCGTAATTTTAGAAATGTGATTAGCCCGAATTATTAATGCTAGTGTCTCCGCACTTACTTTTACAGCAGCAATACCTGCATTGCGGTTTATGGCATTGGTTTCACTGGTTTCTTTGTATGTACTTAGTAATTCTTCGATACGTTTAATTTCTGCCACAGCCTTACCAATGCAGTAATTGGCCTCCGCTTGAGATGCGGTTACTACCGTTACCTCAAATCGGTTGCCCATTAAAAGCATTTCTTGTCTGTAGGCTTCTTTCATCTATCTCGATTTATATGAGTAGATATCATCTCTAATTCTTCCCAAAAATGACGCAACCCCTTCACCGGCATACCCGTCATAAATTTTGATCACTTCTCCCTTTTCATTCATCAAAACAGTTAAAGGAAATTTCCCTTGAGTATTGTAGCGCTCTGCCAATGCGTCGTTGATCTTTTGTTGTGCTGCCGACAATTGATTCTTTTTCAATCTTGGGAAATCGGCATTCACCAAAATCAGATTGTCTTTCACTAGTTCATCAAAACCTGGATCAGAAAACACTTCTTTATGAAGTCGAATACAGGGCACGCACCAGTCTGAGCCAGAAAAGTTCAATAAAATCAATTTGCCCTCTTGTTTGGCTTTAAATTGCGCTTCCTGCCAATTGGTGAGCCAATCCGTTTTAGAATGGAAAAGGGATATAATTAGGAGAAAACTTAGAAATTTCATGAGTAGTCATTTCTAAGGTGGATGGGTAGAAAGCTTTGTTTAGTTGGGTAGGAGAGATATTATTTTTTGTTAATGCGTTGTGAACGGTTTTTTTTAAAAAAAATGAGAATTCGTGGTTACATCCTAGTTTCTTGCTTTTACCAATAAGAAATAGTTCTTAAAACATCTAAAAAGTAAAAGTATGAAACATCAAATCCTATCAGCAATCGCCGCGATCGTTTTATTCGCTTCTTGCTCAAAAACCGCTTCAGATACCACAATGTCTAGCGATGTAATTGTTCCCAGTTCTTCAGTTCCCTCTTCAATTGTATCTGGCTTTACCGCCGACAATTCAAAAGCTTCTGAGTTAGAATGGAGAAAAGGAACGGACGATAAATTCAAAGTACATTTCAATGCCGACGATAAAAGAGTGGAATCAAAATTGGATGACAATGGACGTACCACAGCAAGTCGTGTTGTAAGCGACAAAGCAGTGCCAAAAGCTGTGCTTGATGCATTTGCTGCAAACTTTCCCGGTGAAACAGTTTATGAGTGGAAACATCGCTCTGATGGAACATGGAGAGCGCATTTCAATAGATCTGGTGTAAAATGGGAGGCAACATTTAGCGCTTCTGGAACTTTACTCAAAGCCGAGAAATCTGCATAATATTTACCATAAAACCGATTGAAAGTTCAATCGGTTTTATTTCTTTTCTAGAGTTTGTATAAGATCCAATATCCTCTTTGATTTTCCATCTTCTGTTTTTGCATCCTCAATTTTCTTGATCCAGGCCCTCTGGAAGGCCGTAGTTTGAGCTTCGAATTCTTTCCATAATACAGGCTCGAATGATAAACTGTCTTTTAAATAATCAGGTATCGCAGGTATTCCTTCATCCTCAAACAAAGTAATACTTACACGGTCGCCAACCGTTTTTTTGATTTTCTTTCGAACTGCAGCGTTAATTGGCAAGAATAGCGATCCATTTCCCATCGGCATCAGGTGATATTGTTCGAAATTGTAGTTATCTATACTGCCTTTTACAATTCGCCACCCAAATGGCTGATTTTGGGCTGTTTTTATCCCAGGCAAGGCCACGTAATACCATCCCCCCTTTCCCGGAAACCTTTCAATTATGAATTCTCCCTTTATAAAGGCATTTTCTGAATAAGAAGCTTGCATAGATACTAACAAGTGTTATCTTTGAAAGATAAAGTCAAATCTAATCGATTCATATGAAAGAAGTTGTTATCGTTTCTGCAGTGAGAACGCCCATGGGTTCATTTGGTGGTTCGTTAAAAGGTTTTAGCGCTACTCAACTTGGAGCCGTTGCTATTAAAGGTGCGGTAGAGCGTGCCGGAATTCAACCCGATCAAATTACCGATGTTTACATGGGTTGTGTGATCCAAGCCAATTTAGGTCAGGCCCCTGCTCGCCAAGCAGCCAAGTTTGCAGGTCTTCCTAATCATGTGAATTGTACCACTGTCAATAAAGTGTGTGCTAGTGGGATGAAAGCGATTGCGCAAGCTGCACAAGCGATTGCTTTAGGCGATGCTGAAATTGTGGTTGCAGGAGGTATGGAAAGCATGAGTAATGTTCCGTTTTACTTAGATTCGATGCGTTGGGGAAATAAATACGGCAATGTGAATGCCATCGATGGTTTGGCAAAAGACGGATTGACCGATGTTTATGACGGAAAAGCAATGGGAATAGCCGCTGAACTGTGCGCAAGAGAATGCAATATTTCTCGAAATGATCAAGATGAATTTGCTATCGAAAGTTACAAAAGAAGTCAAGCCGCTTGGGAAAATGGATCTTTTAAAAACGAGATTGTTCCTGTGTTGATTCCTCAGAAAAAAGGTGATCCCTTAGTTTTTGATAAAGATGAGGAACCCTTTAATGTGAAGTTTGATAAGATTCCTAGTTTGAATCCTGCGTTTATAAAAGATGGCACCGTTACAGCCGCCAATGCGTCTACCATGAACGATGGAGCAGCTGCATTGGTACTTATGAGTGCAGAGAAAGCAAAAGAACTCGGATTGAAACCACTTGCTACCGTTGTATCGCATGCCGATGCTGAACAGGCTCCTGAATGGTTCACCACTACGCCTGCACTGGCCTTGCCAAAGGCGCTGAAAAAAGCGGGATTGTCAAATGATGAAGTCGATTTTTGGGAACTCAACGAAGCTTTCAGTGTGGTAGGTATTGAAAATACCAAACGCCTCGGTATTGACCCTTCAAAAGTAAATGTTCACGGTGGAGCAGTTTCGCTTGGGCATCCTTTGGGTTGCAGCGGTGCTCGCATCATCGTTACTTTGATCAATGTTTTGGCAAAAAACAATAAGTCAATTGGTGCTGCCGGAATTTGTAATGGAGGAGGTGGTGCTTCTGCAATGGTGATAAGATTGCATAAATAATTCACATTGTCAAGAGTCTAAAATCATCTTTCTATTTGATAGGCTTCATAAAGGATTTTTAAAACCAAGTGTAGTTTTGTTCTGACAATATGGAAACAGTTGTCAACCGTCGTTTTAAAATCCTATATCAATTATTTGATCGTACCCCGCAAACTTTGCGGGGTATTTTTTTGAGCAACAAAGAACCAATCGAAGGGGTAGGGTGCTCCCAAATGCTTTGGGGGATTAAAAAACTCTGTGCTCCAATCGTATTCAATTTTTTCTCTCTTAATGATCGTAAAGCCTAATTCATGTAATGTATAGTCTAATTCTTGTTCTAAGAAGTGTTTGGTTGGTTCTTCATCAATATCCCAAACACCTTGACGAATATTATTGGCAATTTTCTCGGCTTCTTGACCTTGATAAGTGATGCTTCGAAAACGATCAATGTTCAATTGGAATCCCAATTGTTCAGCCCATAACTTCGACTCTAATGACGGTACGACTAGTAGTAAATAGCCATTTTCGGATACTGTTGATGCTATGTTTTTGAAGAAAATTGAACGCTTCTGATGGTCGGCTATCAAAACGGCATTTACACAAAGCGCTAAGTTGTAGGTGTGTTCAACAATGTTAGGGATACAAAAGTCGATTCGCTTATAATGTACTGGTAAGTTTGTGTAGGTAGATTGACAGATGTCAAGATTTTTTTGTGAAATATCAACTCCGGTGACTTCTAAACTCAATTGTGAAAGAAATGAGAGCCATTTCCCTACACCACAACCGATATCGATGATCGACTTTGCATTTGCACTGTATTTCTTTAATGCCTTTTCAATCTTCTTCTTTTTATCATGCTTCCTAACATCAAATATCTCTTCTTCATACTTCGGCGCTATGTCTTCCCAGTACGATCTTTTCATGTTTTCTGTTTTGGTGAGCTAAAGAATTAAAACGAATTTAGTGAAATGAGTTTTGATATTATTAAATTAAATCACGACAGTGCTTTAGACCTGGCTCATCTTAGCCGAGAAACTTTTAAAGAAGCTTATTCAGAATTCAATACTGAAGAAGACATGGCTTTGTTTCTTAGCACCCGTTTTGCTATTGAAAAACTTATAGATGAATTCAACAACCCCGATTTTGAGTTCTATGGCGCTGTTGACTCTAATGGTATATTAAAAGGCTATTTAAAATTAGCGATTTTAGATAAGTACGGAAGAAGAGGCGACTGTATAGAACTGGCTAGAATTTATATTCTTCGTGAAGCATACGGTACCCGTTTAGGACATCAATTGATGCAAAAAGCACACGACAGAGCAGCTGAATTCGATGCCTCAGAAATTTACTTGATTGTTTGGCAAGAGAATGAAAAAGCGATTCGGTTCTACAAAAAATGGGGCTTTGAAATTACAGGAACACAAACTTTTCTGTTAGGAACAGATCTGCAAGATGATTTTGTTATGACCAAGGTTCTGAAAAATAAATTAACTTCCAACAAATAATTCAAAATGAAAAAAGTCATTTTACTTGGTTTGCTGGGCCTATCAATTTGTGTTCGTGCACAAGTGAAGCTGCCTTATCAGATATTCAATTCTAATGGCAAGAAAACCAATTATGGTAAAATGATCAAAGCCATCTCCGGTGCAGATATCGTAATGTTTGGTGAATTGCACAACAATTCCATTGCACACTGGTTAGAGCTAGAAGTAGCAAAGGACTTGGCAGCCAAACGATCTCTTGTTTTTGGCGCTGAAATGTTTGAGACCGACAATCAAGAAGCACTTACAGCGTATGTGCAAGGAAAGATCAGTGCAAAAGGACTAGACTCATCGGCGCGTTTGTGGAAGAATTATCCAACAGACTATGCACCAATCGTGAATTTTGCTAAGCAACAAAATTTGTTCTTTGCTGCTACCAATGTTCCACGTAGATACGCTTCATTAGTAGCCAAGGGTGGTTTTGCCGCTTTGGATACACTCCCCAACATCCAAAAAGCATGGATGCCACCACTTCCAATCGCTTACGATTCTACATTGCCCGGCTATACCAAAATGATCGAAATGATGAAAGGGCATGGAGGATCGAATCTTCCAAAAGCGCAAGCCCTGAAAGATGCCACGATGGCCTACAATATTTTAAAATACAGAACGGAAGGCTCCTTGTTTTTGCATTACAACGGGTCATTTCATTCCGAAAACCATGACGGTATTTGTTGGTACCTCTGGCAAAAGCAACCAACGCTCAAAATCTTGACCATCACAATTGTAACTCAAAAAGAGCTCGATAAAATGGAAGCCGAACACAGGAATACAGCTGACTTTATCATTGTGGTGGATGAAGACATGACGAATACTTATTAAGAGGAAAGAGGAGACGAGGAAAAGAGGAACGAGGAAGGTGCCTTTTAAGAGGAAAGAGGAGACGAGGAAAGGAGGAACGAGGAAGGTGCCTTTTAAGAGGAAAGAGGAGACGAGGAAAAGAGGAGCGATAAATAAAAAAAGCGCGGCAGATTCAGGAAAAAAAGGATGCGAAGACAAACACATCTTTGTTATCAATAATGGTAATAGGTGCCTAATTTTTAATTATTTAACTCTTAATTCTTAATTACTCCTGTCTGCAGGTTTTCTTCTTGATTTTCTAATATGCTTTAGGATCATCTCCGCATGCACTCTTGAGTTCTCAATAAACAATCGGTGAGTGTTCATTCCACCGCATATTACCCCTGCTAAATACAAATGGGGGACATTTGTTTCATGAGTCTTTTCGTTATACGTGGGCTTCTTCACTTCATCTTTCGACAGCTCTATACCTATTTTCTTTAAAAAACTCAAATCGGGTTGATAACCGGTTAAAGCGATAACCCAATCATTGGGTATGGAAACCTTCCCTTCTGGGGTTTTGATAGTAACACTGGTTTCATCAATCGCCGATACTTCACTATTGAAAAAAGCTTTGATGCTCCCTTCCTTGATCCGGTTGTCAATATCGGGTCTAACCCAATATTTCACTCTTTGCCCAATTTCTTCCTTTCTAACCACCATGGTCACATCGGCACCTTTTCGCCAAGTCTCCAAAGCTGCATCTACTGCAGAATTACTGGCTCCAACCACTAATACTTTTTGCATGGCGTAAAAATGCGGGTCTTTATAATAATGGGTCACTTTTGGCAAATGCTCACCAGGGACGTCTAATAAATAGGGGATATCATAAAAACCGGTTGCAATCACAACATGATCGCAGGTATAAATGCCTTTTTCACTATTTATTCGAAAGCGCGCTTTTTGATCTTTCAAACGCTGTATTTTGACCACTGGTTCAAAAAGACGGATATTCAAATTACTGCCTACGGCTACTCTCCGGTAATATTCCAGTGCTTCGGCGCGGGTTGGCTTCGGGTTATTACTTACAAAGGGTACACCTCCAATTTCCAATCGCTCCGAAGTGGAAAAAAAAGTCATGTTTGCCGGGTAATTGTACAAGGAGTTTACCAAACACCCTTTCTCCAAGATTACATAATCGATCTTCGATTTTTGTGCTTCCAAACCACAGGTGAGCCCAATGGGACCGCCACCTACAATAACGATACTGAAATGTTGCGTTTTTGCCATAGCCTTGCAAAGATACCAAGGATGCCTCAATAAGTGATTTTCAGCGGAATAATGATCATTTTTGGGCTAAATTTGTATTGTTTTTAAACAGAAACACGGTTTAAAAACAATATTTGCCCCATTGCCGTGCAAACAATATTTTTGCGTTCGCAAACCCAAATTGAGTTGGGGGCAACTTAAAAACTGAAACGTTCGCTAATATGGCAAGAATTATTACTATTAGAGAAGCACTTCGCGAAGGAATGAGTGAAGAGATGAGAAGAGACCCTAATGTATTTTTGATGGGTGAAGAAGTGGCTGAATACAATGGAGCTTATAAAGTAAGTCAGGGTATGTTGGATGAGTTCGGACCCAAAAGGGTGATCGATACGCCGATTGCTGAGTTAGGGTTCGCTGCAATTGGGGTAGGTGCTGCTCAAAATGGTTTGCGTCCAATTGTTGAATTCATGACTTGGAACTTCGCCGTATTGGCGTTGGATCAAATTTTGAATACAGCTTCTAAGATGTTAGCAATGAGTGGTGGTCAAGTGAGCTGCCCAATCGTTTTTAGAGGCCCGAACGGTTCTGCCGGTCAGTTGGGAGCACAACACTCTACTGCATTTGAAAGCTATTATGCGAATATTCCCGGTATTAAAGTTATTTCAATCTCTAATGCATACGATGCCAAAGGGTTGATGAAAGCCGCAATTCGCGATAATGACCCGGTTATGTTTATGGAAAGTGAATTGATGTACGGCGATAAGGGAGAAGTGCCTGAAGAAGAGTACATCATTCCAATCGGAAAAGCCGATGTTAAGAAGCAAGGACGCGATGTTACCATCGTTTCTTATAACAAGATGATGAAAGTAGCCTTGGGTGCTGCTGCAGAATTAGAAAAAGAAGGAATCAGTGCAGAGGTAATTGACTTGAGAACCATCCGTCCACTCGACTGGATGACAATTTTGGAAAGTGTGAAGAAAACCAATCGTTTGGTAATTGTAGACGAACAATGGCCTATGTGTTCTGTATCATCTGAAATTGCTTACAGAATTCAAAAAGAAGGATTCGATTATTTAGACGCTCCAATTCGTCGTATCACAGCCGCAGATGCTCCTTTACACTATGCTCCTAATTTAGTGGCTGCTGCTTTACCAGACGTTCCAAAAACAGTAAATCTGGTGAAAGAAGTTATGTACATGAAAAAGTAATTCCCTTATAACGGATAAAAAAAAGCCCCGGACTACAATCCGGGGTCTTTTTTATTGACCATTGTAACTTAAAATGATTGAGTGATTCGGGCGAACAGCAACACAAAAACATACATTGCGCCGATCGTCATACCGCCTAAAAAAGCGAGTTTCATAATCACGTTACCTACATGAGGAACGGGTTGCAGTTTTACGGTCGATTTCATAGATAATTGTATTGGATGAATAATGAGGCTAAAATACAAGCCAAATCGAGGAAATGCAAGCCCTGAGCTTTCCTAATGCAGAAATTTACAAGAGAACCCTTACCATTCCATTAACTGATTTTCGTAAAAAACCCATTCCGGTAGCTCAAATCTGGGTTTCTGACGAATTGAGTACCATGGACTTAATGTGCTGCTACTTGGGTTTTTTACGATGTGCATGTCCTGTGCAGGCATATAGCTGTTCATTAATAAAAAAATTTTATCACCTGCATTGTTTTCAGCAACATCCATTACCATCGCGGCATGGCCGGGGCTCCCTCCCTTTATAAATACATCTCCCGGGCGAATTGCTTCCAAACTCTTCTTGGCTTTCAATTGACTAGCTAAACTCAATGTTCCGCACCAACTGAAAACATGTTCTAGGTATTTGTTGAATTCGGTACGACTACCCGTAACCGAGAATCGGTACTCTTTCCTATTGTTGTCGAAGAAAAGGATCGGCCCCTTGGTCTTCTTTTCATACAAATATTCTGCTCTTAACCGCATCACAGCGTCTGCACACTGTTGTAGATCTTTATTTCCCGTACTGATATTAAGAACTGCAAATGAAGGCCATTGATTTCGTTTACGATCACCATTGTACAAATAAACGGTTGGATCGGATTTTAAAGCGAATTGTTGCAACCAATAGCTAAAACTGGCACTGTCGTAAACAACCCTCGAATATCCGGCCGGAAGAGGAATCTCACAAACTTTTTGGATCGCCTTTGCAGAAAATTTTATGGTGGTACTATTCCCGTTGGTACACGCAACCAATGGAAGCCCCAAAAAAAGTGGCAAACTTATTGCCTTAATAAGGTTCCGAAACATAGTTGTATTTTTGTAACGCATCCTTGATGCGGCCTCGCACTAAATCCATAGAAAAATTTTGTTAAACATGAGTTCGATTTTGATTATTGACGACGAGAAAGCGATCAGAAAAACCCTTTCGGAAATTCTGAGCTACGAAGGATATAAAATTGAAGAAGCCGGTGACGGCGAAGAAGGGTTGAAGAAATTCAAAGAGAAAACCTTTGATGTAGTCTTGTGTGACATCAAAATGCCCAAACTCGATGGAATTGAGTTTCTTGATAAGAGCCGCGAAGTAAATCCGGATGTACCGGTAATTATGATTTCCGGCCACGGAACCATAGAAACCGCTGTAGAAGCAGTTAAAAAGGGTGCCTACGACTACATTTCCAAGCCACCGGATCTCAACCGCTTGTTGATCACGATCCGAAACGCCATGGACAAAACCAATTTGGTGGCTGAAACCAAAGTGCTCAAACGCAAGGTGAGTAAAGTGGAAGAAATGATTGGTCAATCGGGGCCTATTTTAAAAATAAAAGATACCATCGAGAAAGTTGGACCAACCGATGCAAGGATTCTCGTGACCGGTGAAAATGGAGTAGGAAAGGAGTTAGTGGCTCGATGGGTTCACGAAAAAAGCAATCGAAATACAGGACCGCTTATTGAAGTAAACTGTGCAGCCATTCCAAGTGAACTAATCGAAAGTGAATTGTTTGGCCACGAAAAAGGATCCTTTACATCTGCTGTAAAACAGCGCATTGGAAAATTCGAACAAGCCAGTGGTGGTACGCTCTTTCTTGACGAAATTGGAGATATGAGCCTTAGTGCGCAAGCAAAAGTGTTGCGTGCCCTTCAAGAAGGAAAGATAACGCGCGTTGGAGGTGATAAGGACATTAGTGTGGATGTGCGAGTTGTAGCCGCAACAAATAAAAATCTATTGGAAGAAGTAGATGCGAAAAATTTCCGTCTCGACCTATATCACCGCCTGAGCGTGATTTTGATTCATGTTCCTTCTTTAAACGATCGAAGAGACGATATTCCGCTTTTGGTTGAAAAATTCCTTGGGGATATCTGTACAGACTATGGGATCGCCAAAAAACAAATTGAACCCGCGGCGGTGGAGGGATTGCAACAACACAATTGGACTGGTAATATTCGAGAATTAAGAAACGTTGTAGAGCGTTTGATTATTCTCTCGGGTAAAACCATTTCACGTGACGATGTAGAGTCGTACGTTCTTCCTAAGAAATAATGGTTTCAATATAAGCATCTATATCCGCCGGGCTTTTCAAGTAATGGAAATTCGACGGATTTTTTATGCCTTCTAGAAGATAACTGTTCGCGGAAAAATAGAATTCTACGTCTGCGTTTTTAGCTGAAAGTTCGTCAAACAGTTCTTGAATGGGAGGTTTACAAGAATTTGTAATTAAATTAAAGTAACATTCTTTAACTCCCTTGTAATTAATTAAATAATTCAATGTTTTTGTATCAACTTGTACTCCAGCATACAGTATTCTAACCCCGGCCTGCTTCAGCATTCCTTGAATAAGAAGCAGCGGTAATTCATGTGTTTCTCCAACAGGAGTAAAGAGTAAAACCAATCGGCCTTTACCAGTTCTCACCGGCGTTAACTTATCGATTGCAACAATTAGCTTTCGCATAATGGTGTAGCTCGCAAAATGTTCTTGGGCCGGAGTAATATGCCCGGTGAGCCAAAACAGACCAACTTTATTCAAGAAAGGAAAGAAAACATCTAACATTGCTTTTTTAAACCCATAGGATAGAACTACCGAATCGGCTACCTCACTAAATGCAATTTCATCTAGGTCGATAGAAGCCTCCAAGAGCTGATTCACCAATTGGCTGTTCTCTAAATTGTTTTGATCAACTCCCAATGCCTTTGTTCTCTGTTCGTCTTCCGATAGCGACATGATTTCGGAGATCTTACATCCATTATGGTACAACCAGGCGATCCTTAACAATTGCTTCAAATCATCGCTGGAATAAACGCGATGTCCTGAAGGACGTCGCGTTTGCTTGAAAACAGGATACCTCTGTTCCCAAATTCGAAGCGTGTGTGCTTTGATATTTGTTAGGTTTTCTATATCGGCGATGCTGAATTGTACCATCTTTCCTGTAATATTATCCCAAATGATGCAACAAATATATTGTTAACCTGCCCCAAATGGGCAAAAAATCAATATTCTGCCTGCTGAGTGCCAATTTAATATGGTATTTTTGACAGGATTTATAAAATTACTTGCATGAGTTCCAACGATTTAATGACCGTAATTCTAATTACCCTACTGTTAAACATGCTCCCCGCATTTGGAGCTTCTGGTATGTTTAAAAAGGCAGGCGTGGCTTCTTGGAAAGCTTGGGTGCCCTTTTACAATACGTTTACGATGATCCAAATTGCGAAACGACCCAAACATTGGTTCTTTTGGCAGTTCATCCCCGTTGTAGGTTGGTTTATTACACTAGGTATATATATAGAATTTGTTAAGCCATTTGGGAAGTTTACGTTTTTGGAACATACCATGGCCTCCCTTTTAGCACCTATCTATTTTGCATACATTGGAACAAACAAAAAAGACCGTTTTGTTGGAGTAGAGGCAGTAAAGGCTTATAAAAAGTCTTCTGCTCGTGAATGGCTCGATGCGGCAGTTTTTGCCATTGTAGCTGCCACCCTTATCAGAACATTTGTTTTTGAGGCTTACACAATCCCAACCGGATCAATGGAAAAAACATTGCTCGTGAATGATTTCTTATTCGTGAGTAAGTCGAGTTATGGTGCAAGAATCCCAAACACTCCTTTGTCAATACCTTTTGTTCACCACACATTACCGATACTAAATACCAAATCTTACAGCGAACTGATTTATATTCCCTATACAAGATGGTTCGGCTCTCCTGTTAAAAGAAATGATGTAGTAGTGTTTAATTTCCCTGCCGGCGATACGCTTACTTTAGAAGAAGATTCTAAAATTCCATATTACGATATGATTGATGCACGTGTTACTCAATTAATGGGTACTGCTGCCTTTGTTAAGCAATTCCCGGATGCGAAGCAAAGGGCGGCTCAAGCCTATGAAATTGCTCGTAATGACGTGTGGGATCAATATACCGTTAGAACAAGACCGGTAGATAAAAGAGAGAACTATATAAAACGTTGTGTTGGTATCCCCGGTGATACGTTGGAAATAAAAGAAGGGATCCTTTATGTAAATGGGGAAAAAGCTTTCTTAGCCCCCGGATCAGCAAAAAACTATTTGGTTCAAACGAATACTCAAATTGACGGGGAAATGCTCAGGAAAGCCGGAATCCAAATCAAAGAAACGGCAGATGAGTCTGATTTTATGAGTGTTTCTGCCAATCAGTATGAAGTTAATCTTACGCTTTCCGAGTTAGAATTGATTAAAAAAGTTCCAGGTGTAGTATCTGTTACTCCTGAAATCAATCCGGCCAATTACCTTATTTTCCCTCGTGATACTTCTGTTGCTAATTGGTCAATTGATAATTTTGGACCGTTGGGCGTACCTAAAAAAGGAGCTATTATTGAACTTTCCAAGAAAAACATTGCGTTCTATAAACGTGCAATCACTGTTTACGAACAAAACAAATGGGAAGAAAGAGACGGTAAAATTTTCATCAATGGCAAAGAAGCATCAACCTATACTTTTAAGATGGACTATTATTGGATGATGGGAGACAACCGCCATCGTTCGCAGGACAGTCGCTTCTGGGGGTTTGTACCTGAAGATCATATCGTTGGTAAAGCCTCTTTAATTTGGTTGAGCCTCGACAATGGTATTCGCTGGAAACGATTGTTCAACATCATACGATAAATAAAATTAACTAACTTTAATCCTCTCTAAACAGAGGATTTTTTTATGTCTATACAAAGCATTCATTTTAGTTGGCAAGTTTTCGAAAGTTTGGAACAAGTTCCTGCAAACCTTCAGCCCTTAATTATTCAGGCGCGCGAACAAACGAAGATATCATATGCGCCCTACTCTCATTTTCATGTAGGTGCAGTTGCCCTATTGAATAATGGGGAGATCATTAAAGGCACCAACCAAGAAAATGCTTCTTACCCAATTGGTATTTGTGCAGAGCGAACCTTATTGTCTGCAGCGGCAACAGTGTTCCCGGAAGTAGGAATTAAGGTGATGGCTATTTCCTATTTCAATCACCGCCCAAATGAACGTTCTGATACACCTATTTCGCCATGTGGAATGTGCCGCCAAGCGATGTTTGAGTTCGAAGAGCGCACTTCAACTCCAATTCAAATATTGCTCACAGGCCAAAGTGGGCAAATATATTTGATCAATCGCGCAGCTGATTTACTCCCATTGGCATTTTCGGGCGCTGTTCTGAAAGACTAAGACTGGTGGGCATGTTTCACAACTACTCTTCCCATGATTTCTCCTCGAAGAATTTTATCAATATAAATATCTGATAGCTCTTCTAAGCTAACTACTTTGGAAATTGCTTGAAACTTATCTGAGATATTCCATTCACCGGCAAGTAATTGCCACAACTGTTCTTTTGTTTCGTGAGGTGTTTCGGCAGAGCCTACGCCCAGTAAACTTACTCCATTGAGAATAAATGGGAAAACCGTTGTTTTCAATTCCGGCGACTGAACCAATCCGGTACTTACAACAACTCCTTCTAAGCCACAACCTTTTAAAAGTGTTGCCAACACATTTCCACCAACTGTGTCAAATGCACCGGCCCATTTTGGCTTTATTAAAGCTTTTCCGCTGCTATCATCTACAAAGCTCCTTGGGGCAATTTCTTTGGCTCCAAGAAAATGTAAGTATTCTGCCGCATTCTCTTTTCCACTAACGGCTTTCACAGCATAACCCAGTTTTGAGAGGAGCGCCACTGCCATGCTGCCAACGCCACCGGTAGACCCTGTTACAACAACAGTACCTTGATTAGGTGAAAATCCTAATGAGCGCATTTTGAAAAGGCCAATAGCAGCAGTTATGCCTGCTGTTCCCAAAACCATCGAGTCTTGTAAGCTCAATCCATTCGGATTGTGAACCACCCACTGAGCCGGAACACGAATGTATTCACCATAACCACCGGCTGTATTCATTCCGAGGTCATATCCGGTTACGATCACTTCATCTCCACTAATAAAATCGGAATGGGTACTCAATTCAACAATTCCTGCCGCATCGATACCTGGCGTATGAGGGTAAACTTTTGTGATTCCTTTATTACCGCTTGCGCTTAATGCATCTTTGTAATTCAATGAAGAATACAGTACCTTAATCAATACCTCGCCTTTAGGCAAGTCCTCCAAATTCCGCTCCTTAATTTCTCTTACGAATGCGGGTATGCTTCCTGCATTTTCTTGAATCATCAATGCTCTAAACTTCATATTAGAATAGGGTTTGAACTCCGTGAGTGAATTTTTGTTCGTGCTCTAACAACCACCGCTTTCGCCACAAACCTCCGGCATATCCCACCAAATCATTCTTCGATCCAATTACTCTGTGGCAGGGCACTACTATCGCTAGGTGATTTTTGCCGTTTGCTGAGGCTGCGGCTCGTATAACTTTTGTATCGCCTAATTGTTTCGCTAAGTCCAAATAACTAATGGTTTTACCGAATGGAATTTGAACTAAACGACTCCAAACCTCTTTTTGAAAAACGGTTCCATTTTGATCGAAAGGTGTTTCAAAAACCAATCGTCTTCCTGAAAAGTAAGCATCTAACTCTTTCAAAATCTGTTCCAAAACAACCGGATACTTTTCAGGAACTTTCGCTTCAGGAGGGTGCTCAATGCCATCAAGAAAGTTGATGCCATGTACAACATCGTCGTTGGCCTCTATGCATAAGTAGCCAATGGGTGTTTTGTAAAAATAGGTGTAGAGGGCTTCCATTCTAGTTTAGCCAATCTTCCATCCGTTTGCAACAGGTTGGTCGGGCTGCAATAAAACTACGTTTTTTTCTTCTGTGTACACTCCGAGTACCAAACACTCACTAATAAAATTTGCGATTTGTTTGGGTGGAAAATTTACAACGGCAATGATTTGTCGACCCACTAACGCTTCCCGATTATAAAAAAATGTAATCTGTGCAGAGGATCGCTTCAAGCCCAATTCCCCAAAATCTATTAACAATTGATAAGCGGGCTTTTTTGCTTTCGGAAATTCGTTAACTTCCAGAATCGTTCCAACTCGGATGTCGATTTTTTCAAAATCACTCCAGGTAATACTCATTCTTAAATTTATTATAACTGCAAATTATGAAACGTTCCGCAACTGCTATTTGGAAAGGTGCCGGTAAAGACGGCAAAGGTCATTTGACTACTCAAAGTAAAGTAATGGATGGACAAGCCTATGATTTTAAATCAAGGTTTGAAGATGGTACTTATACAAATCCTGAAGAACTGATCGCTGCAGCGCATGCCGGATGCTTTGCGATGAAGTTAAGTTTTGTATTGGGTGCAGCAGGATTCACAGCCGATGAATTAGATGCAACTGCTACAGTAACCTTAGATAATGGTGCGGTTACAAGTTCTGCACTTGTTCTAAAAGCTAAAATACCCGGAATTGATGAAGCGAAATTTCAAGAATGTGCTGCTGATGCAAAAGCAAATTGCCCTATCAGCAAACTCTTGAATGCCGAAATTTCACTCGACGCGAGTTTGATCTAACTATAAATTGCCATATGAATCAAAACAGAAGAAAGTTTCTTAGAAACACAGGCCTTGCCGCCGGTAGTTTTTTTATTGTTCCTCGACATGTGCTGGGCAGAGGCCATATCGCTCCAAGTGATAAGTTGAATATTGCCGGAATAGGTGCCGGAGGTAAGGCAGAAGTTAACCTTCCTTACGCTTGGAATAACGGTGCCGAAAATATTGTAGCGCTTTGTGATGTAGATGATCGTATGGCAGTAAATGCTCGGAAACGCTGGTCAAAAGCTCCTTATTACCGCGACTATCGTGAAATGCTCGACAAAGAACATAAAAACATTGACGCAGTAATTGTGACTACTCCCGATCATATGCACGCAGTTCAAGCGCTTGCAGCAATGCAGCTCGGCAAACATGTATATGTTGAAAAGCCACTGACCCACGATATTCATGAAGCCCGCATTCTTACACAAGCCGCAGAACGTTATAGAGTGGTAACCCAAATGGGAAATCAGGGTAGTAGTGGCGACGATACTCGCAAAGTAGAAACCTGGATCCAAGAAGGAGTTATTGGTGAAGTTACCAGAGTTCACGTTTGGACCAACAGACCAACTTGGCCGCAAGGTATCGACAAACCTCAGGGTAAATTTGATATTCCGAAAGAAGTAGATTGGGATCTTTGGTTAGGAACAGCTCCTTATCGCGACTTCAATCCAACCTACCTTCCTGCTATTTGGAGAGGATGGGTTGATTTTGGTACCGGATCTTTAGGTGATATGGGTTGCCACTTCATCGATGTCCCTTTCCGAGCTTTAAAACTCGGATACCCAACGGCTGTTGAATGCAGTGTTACAAGAACCTATACAGGCTTCTTCCAAGAAGTTTTTTACAATGATAGTTATCCGCTTTCTTCTAAAATTCACATTCAATTCCCGGCCCGTGATTCTATGCCGGCCGTAGAAATGATTTGGTACGATGGTGGCATTACTCCTTCTCGACCACCGGAATTATTACCTGATGAGGAATTAGGTGAATGGGATGGAGGTATCCTCTTTGAAGGAACCAAAGGAAAATTGATGGCAGGTTTGTTTGGAAGAAATCCAACTTTATTGCCTACTAGAAAAATGAAAGAGGTGAATTTGCCTGCTCCTAAACAAGCTTTGGTTCCCGGTGGTGTAGAGGGTCATCAAAAACAATGGACCGATGCTTGTAAAAAAGGATACGGTACGTTTACCAGTTCTCATTTTGGAATTGCAGGACCTTTGACAGAAACAGTTTTAATGGGAAATCTTGCAATCAGAAGCTTCAATTTCAAAGAAGGAGAGAAATTCAATGGCAGAAAAAAATTGCTGTGGGATGGACCAAACATGCGCATAACAAATTTTGATGCCGCTAATCAATTTGTGAAGCGTGAATATCGTGGAAATTATAAATTACAGTTCTAAAATCAACGATCTCAATACAAGTAACCAACAAACACACATTAATCAATGAAACAAAAAAAGCAAAACTCCAGAAGAACCTTTATCAGGAATTCTTCTTTAGCCGCAGCCGGTTTCTTTATCGTACCTCGACACGTACTCGGTCGTGGTTATGTTGCACCTAGTGACAAATTACGTTTGGCCGGAATCGGAGTAGGAGGGATGGGTGAATCTGGATTAAATGAATTCGCAAAACATTCAAAAGTGGCCATTACAGCGCTTTGTGATGTTAGTGATAAAGCAGCAGCAGGCTCTAGAAAAAAATGGGATAAAGCTGCGTATTACAAGGACTTCCGTGAAATGTTGGAGAAAGAAAAGAATAATATTGATGCTTGCTATATCGCCACCCCCGACAATACGCACGCCGTAGCCACTTTGGCTGCCATGCAACTCGGCAAGCACGTATACACACAAAAGCCACTTACCCACGATATTTATGAAGCGCGCATTCTTACAGAAGCGGCAAAGAAATATAAAGTTGTTACCCAAATGGGAAACCAGGGTGGAAGTGGCGACGGTGTGCGCAGAACAAAAGAATTGATTGACGCAGGAATGATTGGCGAAATTACGAAAGTAGAATGTTGGACAAACAGACCGGTTTGGCCGCAGGGTATTCCAACTCCTACCGGTAAATTTGATGTGCCCTCTGAATTGAATTGGGATCTATGGGTAGGACCGGCTAAATGGGTTGATTACAATCCTGCATACTTGCCTTTCAATTGGAGAGGTTGGTGGGCTTTCGGTACAGGTTCTTTGGGCGATATGGCTTGCCACATCATGGACCCTGTTTTCCGTTGTTTGCCAATTCTGTATCCTGAAAGTGTTGAAGCAAGTGTTGCCACTATTTGGAAAGAAATGTGGAATGATACTCCAAATGAAGATGCTTGCCCACCTTCAACTATCATCCATTTGAGTTATCCTAGAACCGATAATAAAGGAACCATTAAAGTGTCTTGGTACGATGGTGGATTACTACCCATTCGTCCGGATGAATTACTACCGGAAGAAAAATTCGGTAACTGGGATGGCGGTGTCCTTTTCATTGGAACAAAAGGTAAATTGTTAGCCGATTGTTACGGTGCCAATCCACGTTTATTGCCTACCGTGAAAATGAAGGAAACACTTCCTCCAATCACCATTCCTCGTGTAACAGAAGGTCACTACCATCAATGGATCAATGCTTGTATCGCTGGATATGGTAATGCTACTACTAGTTCACCTTTTGAATATGCAGGACCCTTCACAGAAAGCATTTTGATCGGCAATTTGGCGCTTAGAAGCTTTATGATGAAGAACCCCAAATTGAAAGGATGGGATGATAAGTATCTCGGAAGAAAGAAACTCTTGTGGGATGCGAAGAACATGAAGATTACCAACTTCGACGAAGCCAACCAATTTGTAAAACGCGATTACCGCGACGGCTGGTCTCTAACAATGTAGTCTTACTAATCTTTTCTATACGAAAGTCACGCCTTGGCGTGACTTTTTTTATGTAATGCTTATTACAGTTAAATTCAGTAGAAGATTGTTTCAAACAAAAAAGAGGTTGCCCTGTGACCAGCAACCTCTTCAAATAAACCCCTGCACTTAAAATTTATTCCGAGATCAATTTCGATAGCTGTTTCAATTCGTCAGCTTTGAATTGATGTTTCGGATTTTGAAAACATTTTTGGAAGGAATCCAATAAAATTTGAATAATGGCTCGATTGTTTAAGGCTTTGTAATAATTAGGATTAGGCGTGGCGTTGATTCGTTTTAGGTATTCCTCTACGTCTTTGTGAGTAAAAACATGCCCGCTCAAAGGATCAATAAAGAACTCTGCTTTGTATGTCGGTTCTTCATGATAATTTGTAAAATCATATTCTGTTTTATAATAGCCAAGAATAAATTGTCTCGGCAAATTAACAGCACGAATAGGCACATCTAATAATTCAGCTAAGATCAAATATAATATCCCATTTGAAATATTATTTCCTCTCTTCGTCTCCAATACCTTGTGAATCAGAAACTCATCTGTATTTTGATGATTCAGATCACTGCCTTTTAAGTTGAAATAGTTATAGATGATACTCGTAAGTACGTTCACTTGTTCAAGCGGCGTAAGATAACTGTTCAACTCTAGCCAAATATTCCTTCTAAGTTTTTCTACATCTTGAAAAACTTGTGCGGTCGACAGTTCCGGGTATTGAAAGCGCGCAACAAGCAATGCTCCGGTGAGAAGATCTTGGTAAGCATTCTTATTCCATTCTACCACATCGTCCCACAAATCACGATAATGAAGTTTGTGAATCAAGTTTTCAATACGCTCTTGCGTTTGTTCACTAACGGTATTTTCCCATAGATGTTCGAGGTTGGGGATGATACGAGTGCCGTAATCGATCAGGCGGGTAGATACTGCTCCGAACACTTCCTCATCAGGATCATCGAGTAAATGAAACAAAGCATGAATTTCCTTATTCTCTTCCATGGGATCTTGAATTTTCTACGTTGGTTGGTTTTCGAAGTGTAATTTCGGATATTGGAAAAAACTTAATCATATAATATTTTCCACATATCCACAATTTATTGATCCAGAACCTCTGTGCTGAGTGGCAAATGCCTATCAATAAATTGCTTCAACTCCTTTAATTGCTTGGTTTCCGAAACTACTCTATTCGGTAAAACGATCGCTTGAAGAGAATTAGTATATAGGTAAACGGCTTGTTTGGTATAACTAATTTTTTGTATGGCTTCCCACTTGTAGCTTGTTTCACTCAATCGATCCCGATCAACGATACCTGATTCACCGATGGTTAAAATGGTCTCGTCTTCAAAAAAGCTCGTCTTGTTTTCTTTCACCATTCGATCTACCTTTTTACGGATGGTGCGTTTAACCGAGAAGGGGGTTAAAAAAGCGTATAGCCCCGATATTAGGGCTATAACGATATAATAAAGAAAGTGGAGGTTAGAGATTTTATCAGCTAAGATCAAGTACATCACTTGAGCCGTTGTCATGAAAAACCATGCCCGAAACAAATAGTACAACCGAAACTTCCTTTTATCTGGGGAACTCCAGGCGGTATAATAGTTGTACGCTAGATACTCTTCCTGGGTTAATATGTACCGAAATTCAAACATCCCTATTTCTTCTTGGCGGCTTTCTTAGGCGCTGCTTTTTTAGCGGCAGCTTTCTTGGGTGCCGCTTTTTTCTTGGCATCTTTCTTAGTAAATGCTCCTGGCACTTGAGCTTCAATAATAGCTTTGATCACATCCAATTCAACATCCGCTAATTCTTCTGCAGTATATTTCGATTCATCAGCTTTTCTTCCCAACTTCAACATCTTCTTCTGGAATCGGATAAATGGACCCCATCTACCATTTTCAATTGAAATTTTCTCTTCCGGCCATTGCTTAATATATCGATTGCCTTCTTTTTCAATTTTAGCAGCGATCAACTCATCAATATCGGCCTTCGATAGATTCTCAAAATCAAATCTCTTTGGAACATTGATGAACATATCGTTCCACTTAATGAAAGGCCCAAAACGCCCTTTTCCTTTTGTTACCGGTAATCCATTATACAATGAAATAGGGGCATCCGCAGCTTGTTTCTCTTTGATCAACTCAATAGCACGATCCATTGTTACATCTAAAGGCTCTTCACCTTTAGGAATCGAAATAAACTGCTCGCCGTATTTTACGTATGGACCAAAACGACCAATATTCACACTTACTTCCTGAGAATTGTATTCACCCAGCGTTCTCGGTAGTTGGAACAATTGTAATGCATCTTCGAATTGAATCGTTTCAATACTCTGATCTTTTTTCAAAGCTGCAAAACGAGGCTTTTCTTCATCACTTACATCTCCAATTTGAACCATTGGGCCATAGCGTCCCATCCTTGCCACTATCTTCTTCCCGCTTGCCGGATCAATGCCTAACTCTCGTTCTCCCTTGATTCGTTCTGCTGTTTCAATGGTATTGTCTACGTCTTTTTTGAAAGGAACATAAAACTCGTCAATCATATTGTTCCACTTCATTTTGCCTTCAGCCACAAGGTCAAACTCTCCCTCAATTCTGGCCGTGAAGCCATAGTCCATGATATCATCAAAGTACTGTTTCAAGAAGTCCGTAACAACCAATCCCAAATCACTTGGGAAAAGCTTCGATTTCTCAGCTCCCGTATTCTCTGACAGCACTTGTTTGGCAATCTTATCATTGGTCAACGTCAAAACTCTGTATTCACGTTTAACCCCTTCTTTGTCTCTTTTTTCAATATAACCACGCTTCAAAATTGTAGAAATAGTAGGAGCGTAAGTAGAAGGTCGACCAATACCTAATTCTTCCAATTTCTTCACCAGCGATGCTTCTGTGTAACGAGGCTGAGGTCTTGAAAAACGTTCAGTAGCAACCAATTCCTTTAGAGGAACTTGCTGACCCACACTCAAAGGAGGCAACATGCCTTCGTTATCTTCATTTTCATCTACCTCGTCTTCATCTCTGTCTTCTCTGTATACTTTCAAAAACCCTTCAAATTTCAATACTTCACCGGTAGCACTGAGTTCTTCGTTATTAGTTGAAATACTAATTTTTGCAGTCGTTTTTTCTAATTCAGCGTCCGACATCTGACATGCCATCGTACGCTTCCAAATCAATTCGTACAAACGCTTGCAATCGGCATCGTCTACCGTAGTTTCTTCCATATAAGTAGGACGAATGGCCTCGTGCGCTTCCTGTGCACTTTCGTTTTTATTCTTAAACTTTCTGAATTGATGGTATTCTTCACCGTACATGCCTTTTACTGTGTTGGTGATGTCACCCAAAGCAGTATCACTTAAGTTCACACTGTCGGTACGCATATACGTGATCTTACCACTTTCATATAACTTTTGAGCTAATAACATGGTTCTACTCACGCCATAGCCGAGTTTTCTACTAGCTTCTTGTTGTAATGTTGATGTGGTAAAAGGTGGAGCAGGAGAGCGTTTCCCCGGACGAACTTGAATATCGGTGACTTTATAATTGGCACCTACACAAGACTGTAAGAAACTTTGTGCATCACCTTCATTTGTGTATTTTTTACCTTCTGCTTTGAATGTAACAGATCGACCGGAAACATCTTTCGCAGTAAATAATCCGTCAATCTTGAATGTACTCACCGATTGAAAGGCATTGATTTCGCGTTCTCTTTCAGCAATAATCCGAACCGCTACGCTTTGAACACGACCCGCACTCAAGTTGTTGCGCATGCTCATTTTACGCCATAAAACCGGACTTAATTCAAAACCTACAATTCTATCTAATATACGTCTGGCTTGCTGTGCATTTACCAGATCCATATTTACTGTTCTGGGATTCTCAACCGCTTTTTTAATGGCCGGTTTTGTAATCTCGTGGAAAACAATTCGTTTGGTTGTTCTAGGATCCAAACCCAACACTTCACACAAATGCCAACTAATGGCTTCCCCTTCACGATCCTCATCCGTTGCCAACCAAACTTCTTCCGATTTCTTGGCAAGACTTTTTAAATCTCTTACAACACGTTCCTTTTCGTCCGGGATAATATATCGAGGTTGATATTTATTCTTAACATCAATGCCCATTTCGTCTTTTTCCAAATCCCGGATATGTCCAAAACAACTCTTCACTTCAAAATCCTTCCCTAGGATTTTTTCGATGGTTTTGGCCTTCGCAGGAGACTCCACTATCAATAAATTCTTAGCCATACTTTAGAATTACAACGGTTTTTATAGGCCTGTTGGCGTGCAATTTTAGTGTATAACGGTGAAATCAACAAATTGGTGCCCGATAACATTTGTAAATAACAATACCTAATTTGCCTGTTTTTCAATATTTTACGCAAACTTAAACTTATTTTTAAACGCCTCAGCCGCGCCAAACTCCCTTTTTGCACTTTTAAGGGTAACTTTAGAAACAGTTTTAATAGATCTTATGCCGGGCCCCTACAAACTTTATACACTTGGTGATGCCGCTCTTACTATTGAAGTAGGAACGGATTTTAGCGTGGGCCAATTACAAGAAATTATTCATTTGAAAAACCGACTATTGGATGCACAACTAGTTGGTATTAAAGAAATTATATCGGCATATAATAGCTTGACCCTGTATATAGACGCCTATCAAATTTACAAGCAGCCTAATTTCCAAGGCTCACCTATTGAATGGATACAATTGCAAATCAGAAGTATCCTCGATCATCCTTGTTCAAATAAAGATGTACCGGGTAGTTTGCATCAGATTCCGGTTTGTTATCATGAGAGCTTGGGAACAGATCTACAAAGGCTTGCTGAAAAGAAAAATCTACCCATCCCTAAACTAATCGACTTGCATTCTGCGGCTGTATATAATATATATATGATCGGGTTTACACCTGGTTTTGCCTACATGGGAACGGTATCGGGTGATTTGTTTACAAAGAGAAAAGACAGACCCGAAAACATTGAAGCCGGATCAGTAGCTGTTGCCGGGTGGCAAACCGGTATCTATCCTTTTAAAAGTCCGGGTGGCTGGCATGTTCTGGGAAGAACTCCCATAACCATTTTTGATCCTACAAAAACGTATCCCGTTTTTTGGAAACCTGGAGATCAGGTAAAGTTTGTTCCAATAAGTTTAGAAGAATATCATCACTTGAATTCCTTAAAGCATGTCGATACTCATCATTAAACCAGGAATACTCGACAGTTTTCAAGATCTGGGCCGATTCGGCTATAGCCACTGGGGTATTAATCCCGGTGGAGCTGCCGATCCAATCGCATTTCAACTCGCCAATGCCTTAGTTGGAAACCCGCAGGAAGCGGCCGTCTTAGAGTGCCATTTTCCGGCTCCCCAAATATTAATTGAAAAAGATTGTTTGATCAGCATTACAGGGGCAAATTTTACCCCAAATGTTGACGGTACTCCCATTTCAATGAACAAACCCGTTTTTTTGAGAGCAAGGCAGGTATTACATTTCGAATCGCCGGTTTTTGGAGCTCGCACCTATGTTGCAGTACATGGGGGCTTTAAACTCGAAAAATGGTTGGATAGTTATTCCACTTTGTTGAAAGCCAAAGTTGGAGGCTTTCAAGGAAGATCACTTGTAAAAATGGATCGAATAGAGTTTAAAGAATCGGTACTCAATTGTCCTGAAATGGATTGCCATCATCCAATCAAAGAGTTAGCATGGAAAGTGGATGATGTATCTTTTTATAAAGAATCAAATGTACTATCAATAGTTGCGGGAAAGGAAGCAAACAAAGTCTTGGACTTTCAAACTAAAATTTCGCAACCTTATAAAATAAAAACGAATTCTGATCGAATGGCCCTTAATTTGGAAGGAGATGCCTTACAATTGACTGAACCAGTGGAAATGCTTTCCACCGGTGTTCAGCGTGGCACGCTGCAACTTTTACCAAATGGGGCCTTACTCATATTGAATGCCGATCATCAAACAACAGGTGGCTATCCGCGCGTTGGCCATGTAATAAAGGCTCACTGGAATAAACTTGGGCAAATAACTCCTAGATCAACTTTGCACTTCAAGTTGGTTTCACTTTATGAAGCAGAAAATAGTTACATTGAACAACAAAAGGAACTAAAGGGGATTGTAGATCAATGCATAGAACGTATCAATCAATGGATAAAAAAGTAATCGATATCAACTGCGATATGGGAGAGTCCACTCATTTGTGGAACTACTCATTGGAGCAAGATCTTCGACTGTTGGATTATGTAAGTTCCATAAATCTAGCCTGTGGCGCACATGCAGGTGATCCAATTGTAGCATCAACTATTATAGAATCGGCTTATCATAAAAACCTTGCAATAGGAGCACACCCTTCTTTTTTCGATCGTGAAAATTTCGGTAGATCTAATTGTGCGCCTGCCCCCAATCAATTGTTTCAGGAACTGATTTTTCAAATTGCAGGCTTAAAAGCGTTGGTGAATTGGAGTGGTGCAATTTTGCATCATGTAAAACCTCATGGGGCACTTTACAACATGGCAGCTAACGATAAGATATTAGCTGGAGTAATCATCGATGCTGTAAAAGAAGTTGCTCCGGAAGCTCAATTGTATTGTCTTTCAGGGTCGGGAATGGCAATATGGGCAAGAGAGGCAGGTATTCAAGTTAGATCAGAATGCTTTTCTGATCGAACGTATCAAATCGATGGAACACTCACGTCTAGAAAAAGCCCAAATGCGCTTATTGAAAACAAAGAAGAGATGCTAAAACAGGTTGCCCGATTGGCCACTACCGGTACCGTTGTGTGTGTTGATGGATCACAAATTGCACTGCCGGTTGATACTATTTGCATTCATGGAGATGGCAAATTTGCTTTGGATTATGCAATAGCAATAAAGAAAGATTTGACCGAACATGGCATTGCAATTCAATGGAACTAGAAATAAAATCCAACAGATGAAATTATTCAAGTCTTCTGCTTTTCTAGGTGCTGCGTTTTTAATGGCAACATCAGCAATAGGCCCAGGTTTTATTACACAAACAACTGTATTTACGCAGCAACTCACTACAAGTTTTGGGTTCGTTATTCTAATGTCGATTCTATTAGATATTGCCGCACAAATGAATATTTGGCGGATCATTACGATCGCTGAAAAGCCAGCACCTTTCATCGCAAACGATGTTTTCAAAGGTTCAGGATATGTTTTAACTGTATTAGTGATGTTTGGCGGCCTTGCCTTCAATATTGGAAATATTGCAGGAGCAGGTTTGGGGATCAATGTATTAACCAGTATCGACAGTGATTTAGCCCATCCAACTTTTGGTGTGTTGATTAGCATGGTAATTGCCTTGATTGTTTTTTGGGTAAAAGAAATTGGTAAAGCAATTGATTGGTTTTCCAAAATAATGGGATTGCTCATGATCGTTTTAACGGCATGGATTGCCAAGAAGAGCAACCCTCCCGTATTTGAAGCAATTAAACACAGTGTTTTTCCGGATGCAATTGATGCAAGGGCGATCATTACTTTAGTAGGGGGCACGGTTGGTGGTTATATAAGCTTCGCTGGTGCACACAGACTTTTAGATGCCGGCATCAAAGGAACAGATTCAATAAAACAAGTTACCAATGCA
This sequence comes from Endoryza foliicola, assembly GCF_050589245.1. Lineage (NCBI taxonomy): Bacteria > Pseudomonadati > Bacteroidota > Chitinophagia > Chitinophagales > Chitinophagaceae > Endoryza > Endoryza foliicola. The sequence continues at coordinate 327,034 of NZ_JBOBEW010000005.1, forward strand.
AGTATTAAAGGAATTGCATTGGCTGGCGTCATGCGCATTCTATTGTTCCTTGCTGCCTTGGGGGTGGTAAGTCATGGAGTTGTCTTAAGCGCTGCTAATCCAGCTGCAAGCGTATTTCAATCGGCGGCAGGCTCTTTAGGTCAGTTCTTTTTCGGTTTGGTACTTTGGGCCGCTGCAATTACCTCTGTTGTAGGAGCAGCTTACACTTCTGTTAGTTTTCTAAAAGTGATTCACCCATTCAGCTTAAAGCAAGAACGGGTGCTTATCAGTACTTTTATAGTGTTCTCGACTGGGATTTTTCTACTCATTGGTCAACCCGTGCGCGTACTTGTGGCAGTTGGAGCCCTCAATGGGGTGATTCTTCCTTTTGCATTGGCTTTAATGCTTCTGGCAGCCAATAAGAAGAACTATTTGCAACATTACCAACACCCCCGCTGGCTGTCGGTTATTGGCTGGTTGGTAGTGGCGGTTATGACTTGGCTCTCCATTCTTTTGTTCATATCTGAAATTCCCAAACTTTGGAGGTAACCTCCACTCGATCTTAAACATATCCCATTTTTCATTTTGTGAAAGGATTCACAGTTCTTTTACACTTTATTTCTTTTTTTTGTGTTGTTCTTACTCCAACTTCTTCCGTAAAAATTTACGTTAACCTAATTATTGACTACCATGCACACTTCTTCTAATGAGGGAGATAATGGCTTGTACCATTATGACTCCTTTACGGGAACAACGAGTAAACCTAAATCTTCTTTTCTATGGTGGTGCGCCGGTGCCCACACCGAAAAATTAAGAGCCTTTCCATCTGAACATTCCAAATACGCGGGATTAGGGGGCGTATTATTAGCCACTTTTGTGTTGGCCGCACTTTCAGCAGGATATGCTTTCTACACCATTTTCAATTCTTGGGAGTGGAGCCTCTTGTTTGCGATCATATGGGGACTGATTATTTTCAATTTCGATCGGTTTTTGGTTTCCACCATTCGTAAATATGGAGTGAGTAAATCGAAGCAATGGTCAATGGTAATACCGAGAATTGTATTGGCACTTTTGATCGGGTTTACGATTGCCCGTCCTCTTGAACTGAAATTATTTGAAAAAGAGATCGAGGGACAAATGAAATACAATCAACACGAAAAAATTCGCATTAATGATAGTCTTTTGCAACAGGAGTTTGCACTCCAGTACCAAACGGCTCTCAGTGATAAAGAAAAACTCATAACACAACAGCGAGCAATTGAGGATTCTCTATACCAGTTGCAACAAGCCTATATTCGTGAAGCCGACGGAACGGGTGGCTCCGGCCAAAGAGGCATCGAAGCACTGACGCTTTTGAAACAACAAGCCTATGTTCAAACAGTAGCAGCCAAACAGCCGGAATTAGCTTCAATTCGCGCTGCAATACAAACAAAGGATTCAATTCTTACTAACAATAGATCGAGTCTAGAATCGAAAAGAAAGGCCTTTGAGACTTCATTAGCCAATACCAATGGCTTTTTGGAACGTAACAAAGCATTGAGTGATTTGAGTGAAAAGGAATCGAGTGTATTTTATTCAGTGCTGCTGATTTCATTACTCATTATTATCATTGAAACAGCACCTATCATTTCGAAAATGATCATGCCTGTGGGCCCTTATGACTTAGCAATAGCGAAGGAAGAATTAATCGCGATGGCTGAGGAACAAGATGCTATGAGATTTGACAAAGAATCGCGATCAGGATTGAGAGAGCATTTCAAAATGAATCAAAAACAAAATCGAGAAGAACTGCTCAAGCAAATGAATCAATTGCAAAAGAAATACATCGATGAAGAACTCGATAAATGGGAGAGAGGGGAATGGAATCCGAAAGACCATCGTCCTTCAATGGACGAGGTAATGCGAAAAATTAAGGAACGATATACTATTGATGAAAGAAATATTTTATGACAGAAACAGAGACGCCGCCAATATTCCTGATAGTATCAATACGGCCAGCCATTGTGCTGGCCCTATTTTGTAATAGGTTCTAACATCTTTGAAAAGAAATACTCCGGTTGCAAGAATGATTAAAAACAAAAATACAAATCCAAGGTAAGTAACCAATTCAAACATTCCCATTTGTATAGGTAGGTATAAAAGTCCTCCCATTACAATGATCATATAAAGTAAGAAGCCGAAGGAAAGAATCCAGCCAATCTTTTTCGATCTTAAGAGTTGTATTCCACCAATTATTGCAATAAGTATATACGTATAAGATCTAAGTTCCTGAAGAATTTCGCCAAAGGAAAAGCGAACTTGGCCTTCGCTTATCTTAAACAGAATACTTTTGTTTGAGAGAATACTTGAGATCTGCGCCACTATATAACTACATCCCAAGAATAAAACGAGCGTTGCAGGAAAATAGATCTTTTTGGGCTTGGCTATTTGCAATTGCTTTTCTTCTTCCAACAATATATTCATATTATAATTTTAGTGAACTGAAATAAGCAGCGATTTTTGCTGCCCATTTGTGGTATTCCTTCCCTGAGGGGTGCAAGCCATCTCCCGCAACCAATGTAGCATCTTTACTCACCTCTCTTGAACCCTGGGTAATTTCAATATAAGATATCCCGAAACGATCGGCTACTTCTTTGTTGATAGCGTTGAATGCATCAATCTCTTTTCCAATTTGAATTCGATCTCTGCCTTCAGCAAATGGAGTTTGACCCCAATCAGGAATCGAAACCACCACCACATGTGATTTTACCCCACCTGCAAATACAATGGCATTGTTCAAAAGCTCGGTAAACTCTTTTCTGTAGGTGTCTTTCGACCAGCCTCTGTATTGATTGTTGACTCCAATTAAAAGACTTACCAGGTTGTATTTAGGCAGAAGAGTAGCATTTTCAATCCCCTTCATCAATTCATCTGTTGTCCATCCTGTTTTGGCTACCACCGTTGGAGTAATTTCGATTCCTTTTTCAGCAAGCATTGATTTTACTTGATAAGGAAAACTCTGCTCTTGGGAAACAGACTCCCCAATTGTATATGAGTCGCCCAAAGCTAGGTAAGTAAGTTGCTTTTCCAACTTCGTCGTGAATCCCATGGTTAATAGAATTATTAGTAAAATGGCAAGTTCAACACTTCTCTTCATAAGAACAAATATCCGAAAATGACAGGTATTATGAGTTGATGTTATCGCTTTCTTTTGAGACCCACTTCAAAAATGATATAAAAAAGGGGACTTCTTTCGAAATCCCCTGTATAATTAAAGCAAGAACAAAAACTATTGCTGTACCCCTTGCATGCCATTTTGCATACCCTCCATTTCGCCTTTCATGTTTTTGCGTTTAAACAAGCTCATGTCCATTTTACCGAATCTCCAACTAAAATTCAATCGGAAAAACTGAGGATCTCTTCTTCTAAAGCTGTTCTGAATAAAGAAGGCTGACTCAGAATACACATCGTTTCTTCTGGTTCTGAACACATCACTAAAGTTCAACGTAAGCGATGCTCTCTTCTCTTTTAAGAAATCGTAGCGAACTGCTATATCCATACCATAGTTAGGGCGAATGTAACCTTGGGATGCACTTTGAGCGCCTCCGAACATCATCATACCACCGCCACCACCACGGCCGCCACCGCCGCCGCTGCCGCCAGAACCGCCTGGAGGAAGGATGGTTTTCGATTGGTAATCGCCACTCACTTGAACTGAGAAGTTTTTAGGTAGTTTAAAACTATTATTCACCTTTAAGAACCAACTGTATACATTGTCCTGCTGTTTCAATGAAGGATCAGATACATTGATCTTAGAAGTAAATAAGTTTAAATTTGAAGTGAGATCCCACCATTTGGTTACTACCTGTCGGTTTATGAACTCTAATCCTGTTACATAGCTCGAATTAGCATTGATATAAGTATTGATCAACACTGAATCCGACGGATTCAAGGCACTTGGTTCAGCAACTTGAAAACGCGTAATCAATTTGTCTGTATACTTACCATATGCTGAAATGATCAAAGAGTTGTTTCCTCCATAAGTTTTACTGTACGATAATTCTCCTGAGTAAGTAAACTCGGGAACCAGGTTAGCATTTCCTCTGGAAAGATTCAATGTGTCTGAATAATCAGTGAATGGGAAAAGTTGAAAGAAGTTTGGACGATTGATTCTTCTTGAAACATTGAATTGTAGTTCCTGGTCATTTTTCAACTTTTGACTCAAGAAGATACTGGGAAACAAACTTATCGGAAAACTATTTGAATAATTTAGAACGGTATCTTTCTGATTCGAATTCACTGTGTTTACTTCTCCATTGTATTCTGAACTCTCGGCTCTCAAACCAATTTGATAGCCAAAGTTTTTTATTTTGTTTTGAAAAGTCACATAACCGGCGTAAACATTGTCACTGTTTTTGTATTTGGAAGACAACTGTGGAACTTTAACGGGGTTCCCTTGGTTGTCCACAAAACTGATAATGTTTTCACTATTAATGCTTCTCAGTTGAGCTCTTGCGCCAAATTCAATTTTACTGTTTGCAGTGATCGGATCGGCATAGTCAGTCTGCATCGTAATTGTTTGGTTATCGCCACCGCCTGCAATTAATTGCTGGAATGGGAATAAATTCGGACCGCTGGGGCTCGTTCTTTTACTTGTTGTAATGGAGTTACTATTACTGTTATTACTCTTATTATAATTCAAATCGGCAGTCCATTCCTTGCCTGCTTTTGCAAAGTTATGCTTGAAACTTAGCAAGCCTCCTTTGTTCTTAAATTCACCTGTGCTTTTATTGAATCGATTGCTGAAAGAACTTGTTGTTGTAGCACCAAGTGTATCAACGCGAATATCACTGTTCGATTCCGGTTGGAACTTACCATTTACATAGGTTCCTGAAATGGTAAGCGTATTTCTATTGTCGATCAAATAATCGAAACCGGCACGCATAAAGGCAAAATATCCCAAACTGATATTCTTGTCATTTTGTAAGAGAAAAGTATTGGGGGCATTTACCAAGGTCAAACGATCTGTAGTACCGGTACTAATGGACTTTCTTTGGTTATAGTTTGCACTGGCAAAGGCATTGATTTTACCTTGACGAACATTGATATCACCTCCCAAATTGAATCGACCTCTTTGATCAATTCCGGCTCTAAGATTACCATTGTAGCCGGCTTTTCTGTTCTTTTTTAAGACGATGTTCAAAATACCTGATGTACCACCCGACGCGTCGAATTTAGCAGATGGGTTGGTAATTACTTCCACACTTTGAATAGCGTCAGCCGGAATTTGATCCAAAGTTAAGGTTGTAGGGCGGCCATCAACAAAGATTTGGGGAGCGTTGTTTCGAAGTGTTACGTTACCATCGATATCAACGTTCAATGAGGGAACATTTTTCATTACATCTACTGCTGTTCCACCTACCGACGTAATGTTCTTTTCAACATTAAACACTTTGCGGTCAATGCTGCTGGTTACTAAAGGCTTGGTTCCGGTTACCGTTACCGATTCCAGTACTTTGGCATCTTCTTCAATCTTAATATTACCAAGGTCTTTATCGATGCCGGCGATCGCCTGAGTCATATCCGTACCTTGTCCAAATTTCATTTCAAATGCAACTTTCTGCTCCAAGGTCTTATAACCTATCGCCGTTATCTTAAGTTTGAAATTGCCCATGATTGGCAAGTTTTCCAAACTGAATTCGCCGTTCTTATTGGTAAACATCCCACCAATAACAACATCGTTTCTTTTCTTTGAAACAGTGTCGAATTTGCTTTGTATCAGTTGAACTGAAACTGCTTCTATACCTTTATTAGTTTTAGAATCAACAATTTTGCCGTAAAATCGACCCATATTCATATTCTGTCCTCCGCCCATTCCCGGACGACCACCGCCACCGGGTATTTGAGCCCATAAATTGGTGGCCAAAAAACACATAAGGATAACTGGTAATAATTTCTTCATAATCTTAAAAATAGAGTTGAGAGTGTGCAAAGTTGGACGTCACATAATTGTAAAACCTGTATTAAAGTGATGAGTGGTAACCACACCCTAACAAATGGCAGGTGAAAAGGTTTACGGCCTTGTAAATGAATGCTTTGTGAGCAGCCTTATCCAATAAACAGTGTGAGTAACACCTGAAGTAATCCGATAACAAATCCCAAAACCCCACCAATGATCTCTACAAAGCGAAATTCTTTCGACATCACTTGTAGCAGAATTTGCTCAAGTTTATCGGAAGAAAATCCGGCCACTTTTTCAGTCACTATTTTCTCGAGATCCAATTCTTGTTGGAGATTACCCATATATGACTTCAGCGTTTTAGGAAGAATTACTTTTAACTCCTGCATGAAAACGCCCTTCAATTCTGCAATCGTTTTCTCCCCAATAAACATAGAAATAATAGGGAATGCCTCACTTAGTTTATGACGCAAAAAGTGATCTACCTGATCCTCTACAAAAGGCATGATTTTCTCGATGTTTTGGGGCGAAGTGATCTTAGCCTCAATATCACTAAAGGAAAGCAATTCCTGACTCACTAACTTGCCCAATTTTTCTGCAAATTGCTGTTGTCTTTTAGGAAAAATACCATGAAAAGTCATTCCCAAAACTTTCTTCGGTAAGCGAGGATGAAACAACATTTTAATTGCGATCCAATTGGTGAACCAACCAATAAATGCTGAAATCAACGGAATGAGAATAAACTTCAACCAAATCATGGACTTTTCTTTTAGATGCGCAAAGAACGACCAAAATATCGTGACCCGTAAATTTTCAGCCCAGTTTTTTGAGTAGTTTAAATTTTCTCCCTACATTTGCAGCCCAAATGGTGGCTATAGCTCAGTTGGTTAGAGCATCAGATTGTGGTTCTGAGGGTCGCCGGTTCGAACCCGGTTAGCCACCCAACAATCCCGCAAATATTGCGGGATTTTTATTTCCCCTTGTTTTCGTACGTAATTTTTCGTTTTTTACACAATCACTTGTTAATATTCGTTTTAGGCAGCAACATCTGATGCCTTTTATCGTTATTTTTGGTATCATGTTAAAAGTCCTTAATTATATGTTTAGTAAAAGAACCTTGCCAGTACTCGTGTTGTTTTTAGGAGCCGGTTTAATCGTCGCTTTTAAAACATTCGGTTGGGGTGGAGCACCCACAGGTAAATATGAAAAGATTCTTCATAATGTGGGAGACATGCTTCAGCAGGTTCACTACAGTCCTAAGAAAATTGACGACGAATATTCTAAGTACATTTTCAAAAAGTTCTTAGCTGATAAATATGTTGATGAAAAAAAATCAATCCTTCTTCAATCAGATATCCAAACGCTCAAGAAATTTGAAACTCGTTTAGACGATGAGATTCTTGGAGGCAATGTACTTTTTGTACCGGCAGTTGATGAAGTAATGCGAAAGCGTTTACCGGAGATCGTCGCTATTTACAGAGACATCCTAAGCAAACCTTTCGATTTTACAAAATCGGAATCAGCAAACTTCAATTCCGACGAATATGATTTCCCGAAAAATGAGGCCGAACGAAAGGAGTATTGGAGAAAATATTTGAAGTATGCTGTATTGGATCGATATTCAGACCTTCTTGAAAACCGCGAGAAAAGTAAAAACACTGCCGGGTTTGTCGCAAAATCAGATGGCGACTTAGAAAAAGAGGCGCGCGAACGAGTTTTGAAAATCATGGAACGCTATTATAGCGAGCGCTTGTTGAGTAAAATATCTCTAGATGATCGTTTCAATTCCTATATCAACGTGATTACGGAGAGTATGGATCCTCATACCACCTTTTTTCCACCGGTAGACAAACGTTACTTCGACGAACAAATGAGTGGCCGCTTCTTCGGAATTGGAGCTTCTTTGAGAGAAGAAGACGGGAATATTAAAATTGCTACATTATTGGCAGGTAGCCCCGCTTGGAAATCTCAACAAGTACAAGTAGGAGACATTGTTTTGAAAGTTGCTCAAGGTGCCGGAGAACCTGTTGACCTAACGGGTTTCTTTGTAGAAGACGCTGTTAAGATAATTAGAGGTACAAAAGGTACTGAAGTGCGCTTAACGCTTAAAAAATCAGACGGAACTACCAAAACTGTTAGTCTCATTCGTGATGAAATTGTACAAGACGAAACCTTTGCAAAAAGCGCGGTGATAAACACACCAAAAGGTAAAATTGGATTCATATACCTTCCTGAATTCTATGCTGATTTCTCTGACGCAAAAGGAGCCAGATGTTCTGAAGATGTGAAAAAGGAAATTATCAAATTGAAAGAGCAGAAAGTGGACGGTATCGTAATGGACCTCCGAAACAATGGCGGAGGCTCATTGTACGATGTAGTTCAAATGGTTGGCTTCTTTATCGAAAGCGGCCCAATAGTGCAAGTGAAAGATCGTGAAGGCAATCCGCAAGTTTTTTATGATCGTGATAAATCAGTTCTATACGATGGCCCACTTGCAGTAATGGTTAATGAATTCAGCGCCTCTGCTTCGGAAATATTTGCAGCCGCAATTCAAGATTATAACCGGGGCGTTATCATCGGTAGCACAACCACATTTGGTAAAGGAACTGTGCAACGCAACATCGGACTGGATAAAATTTTAGGTATGGTAGATCCCAATAGCGACCTAGGTACCATCAAACTTACTTTGCAAAAATTCTACCGCATCAACGGAGGTTCTACTCAATTGAAAGGGGTTGCTTCAGACATTAACCTCCCTGATATCTATGAGTATACAAAATTGAGAGAGAAAGATGATCCATCTTCTTTGCCATGGGATGAAATTAAAAAAGCAGAGTATTCTAACTGGAAATATCAGTTGGACTTAAGCTCAGTAAAGAAATCTAGTGAAACTAGAATAGCTGCCAGCAACGCTTTTCGTCTTATCCAAAAGAACGCGTCTTGGATCGCAACTCAAAACGATAAAGATGTTACACTGAATTTGAAAAAATATCAAGAAGAACAGAAGCAAATTCGCGAAGCGGTGAAAGAGATTGAGTCTGCATCTAAACTTCCGGCTGAAGTAGATGTAACGGCTTTGAATGAAGATTTGAAAAAATATGAATATGACAATGGTAAGCTAGAACGTTTCAAAGCTTGGATTAACGCACTCAGAAAAGACATCTACCTCGACGAAGCAGTCAATGTAATTTCTGATATGGTTACTCAGAATAATCTGGTTTACAACAAAAAATAGTAGCTATTTGAAGTTTTTAAACCGTTGAAACTTGCTTTCAACGGTTTTTTTATGCCTGTTCCGAATTACGGAATCATTTTTAAACCATCTCGATTCTCAGGTGTTTTTGTCCTATTTTTGCACCGATTTATAGAAACTATGTATAATATAACTTTCAAATTCGAACAAAAAGGACTGGAGCCTATCACGTTGAACAATGTGGAGGCAGATCAAAGCATTCTGGAATTGGCTCTTGGGAACGAAATTGAACTTCATCACAATTGCGGAGGTGTTTGTGCTTGCAGCACCTGCCATCTTTATGTAGAAAAAGGAGAGCAGTTCATTGAAGAGCTTTCCGATAAAGAAGAAGACTTTATCGACCGAGCAATTAATCCGCGATTAAATTCACGTCTGGGCTGCCAGTGCGTGCTTTTACCCGGTTCAGGCGACATAACTGTATTATTACCAGACCAAACTCAATTCTTAGGAGAATAACATATGGCACATTTTGAACCACCCATTAAATGGAGCGATTACGAAGACATCGCATTGAAATTATACGAACGTTTCGGGGACGAGTTCTCTGAAGCAAAAATCTATCGAATTCGATTCACAGATCTTCTGGAATGGGTACTGGAAATTCCTAACTTTGTTGGAACGCGAGAAGAAAGTAACGAAGGACACTTGGAAATGATCCAAAGTAGCTGGGTGTACGAATGGCGCGATAACCAAAAATAAACATTCATGAGTGTGACGCTGCTTGACGATTTTAAACAGATAAACACCTTCGTTTTTGATATGGACGGCGTACTTACAGATGGTACGCTGTTTGTTTTTGAAAACAATGAGTTCATTCGTAGAATGAATATCAAAGACGGGTACGCTTTGCAGTTGGCTGTAAAACGGGGCTATCATGTTCTTGTAATTTCCGGTGCCGTTTCGGAACCTGTTAAAACAAGATTGAATGGTTTGGGTATTTCCAACGTTTATATGAAAGTTAAAGATAAAACACGCGTTCTGCATGAATTCGTTGAATCTAATAACATTTCATTGAAACAATGTTTGTATATGGGAGATGATATTCCCGATCTTGAAGTAATGAAAATGGTTGGTTTGGCTACCGCCCCATCCGATGCAGTAGAAGAGATAAAATCAGTCTCGCATTATATCTCCCCTTATAAAGGTGGGATGGGTTGTGTAAGAGATGTAATTGAAAAAGTGATGAAGCTGAATAACGATTGGTACGCTGAATCTGAAGTAACCAGCAGATAATAACTGATTGCATGAAACTAGTAATGGCATTCTTCAAATTGATTCGATCGATGAACTTATTCTTCATCGTAATAACACAATGCCTTTTCTACTATGCTATTTTAGTGCCTACCTATCATCATTATGATCGACCCATCGGACTGCAACCCAATCTTTTTTATCTTCTTGTTTTTGCCTCAGTTCTAATTGCTGCAGGTGGCTATATAATAAACGATTACTTCGATATCAATATCGATCGGATAAATAAACCTGATAAATTGGTGGTCGACAAAATCATTCGCCGTAGATGGGCTATAATATGGCATTGGCTCATGTCTACTGCAGGAATCTTAATTAGTTTCTTCGTAGGTTGGAAACTAAGTCATACCATTTTTCTTGGCTTATTCAATATCGGCTGTGTAGTGTTGCTGTGGTTTTATTCTACTACGTTTAAAAAAAAGCTGCTTTCGGGAAACATCATTATTTCCATCCTTACTGCCTGGGTAGTATTTGTATTGTATGCAGCTGAATTCGGCTATAGCGTAACATATGGTGGATTGGAAAGCATTGACGCACTTGCCAAAGTTTTTAAATTGGCTGTTGTTTACGCAGGATTTGCATTCATCATTTCCCTTATTCGGGAAGTAGTCAAAGATATTGAAGACATGGCCGGCGATTCAAAATATGGTTGTAAAACGATGCCGGTAGTTTGGGGAGTACGTGTGTCGAAAGTTTTTATAGCAACCTGGCTGATCGTATTGATGGCCAGTATTACTATTTTACAGCTTTATGTCATCCGATTTGGATGGTGGCTGTCCATCAGTTATGCTGCCATACTTATAATTGCACCACTGCTTCTGATTTTTTTAAAATTAAGCAAAGCCAAATCAACCCAAGACTTTCACCAACTTAGTAATTGGATTAAAGCGGTAATGATGACCGGTATTTTATCAATGTTTTTCTTCTGGTTTTATGCATAATTCTATCGTACTAGCTTCACAGTCGCCACGCAGAAAACAACTCCTTGAATGGGCTGAAATTCCATTTGAAATAATTGTAAAAGAAACCGATGAGCAATATCCCGATGGTCTTGAAGTTGAGCAGATTCCGGTATTCATTGCTCGGAATAAAGCATTAGAAGTTCAGAAATTCTTCTCCGCTCAAATTGCCGGTCGACCCATTCTTGCTGCCGATACAGTGGTGGTTTTAAATAATGAAATTATTGGAAAACCTACCAGCGTTGAACATGCAATTGATACTATTGGCAGATTGGCTAATACAAAACATGAAGTTATTACGGGAGTAGTAATTCTTTTTAAAGAGAAAGAATACAGCTTTTTCAATAAAACAGAGGTTTGGTTTCATCCACTTACGAAAGAACAAATTGAGTTCTACGTTCATAAATACAAACCGTTTGATAAGGCAGGGGCTTATGCTATACAAGAATGGATTGGAGTAACCGGGATCAAACAAATTAACGGTGATTTTTACAATGTAATGGGGCTACCCATCAGTAGAGTAGTTCAACAACTCGCTCTTTTAAAGTAAAGTTGTAAAAAGTATAATTCAATTCATAGTGCAACTAGTTTTACAAAAAACCTAGTGCCATGAATGAACAACTATTTCAATTCATTTGGAACAAACAGTACTTCAATAATACAAACCTTTACCTGTTTTCGGGAGAATCAATAAGTATTGTTGATCCTGGTATTCTCAACTCCAATCAAGGCCCCGATTTCTTGAATGCATTGATCAGAATCGATTCCCTTTTGTTGGCAGGAAACATCGAGCTGCACCTAAAAACCTCAGACTGGCTAGCACATCAGCATTCAAATGATCCCATGTATAACAATATCATTCTTCATGTAGTGTTGGAAAATGATCTTGCTACAAGTCCTAACAACTTGCCATTGCTTGAGCTAAAACCGTTGTTAAACAAATCGCTACTCGATTTGTATCTTGCTTGGAATCGTTCCGAACATTTTATTCCTTGTGGAGAAGGCATCCGCAAAATTTCAGACGAAATTAAAAGCAACTTAGCGCACAAACTGATCGAGGAAAGATTGATTCAGAAATCCAATGAACTCATAACCCAATTGGAACTGCTCAATTTTCACTGGGATGAATTGACTTGGCAAACCCTCAGTAGATCTTTTGGGGCAAAACTCAATTCAGATGCATTTCAACGAATTGCTGAAAATTTACCGTTAGCCTTACTGAACCGTCATCGAACAAATTTGATTCAATTGGAATCGTTGGTATTGGGAAGAGCAGGATTGCTAACTATCGTTTCTACAGATCCCTATATCGTTCTATTACAACAAGAATACAAATTTCTAAAAAAGAAGTATCAATGGAAGGACGCATTCATTCCAATTGTACGGCTCCGAATGCGTCCCGAGAATTTTCCTGAAATTCGATTAGCCCAATTAGCGAAGTTCCTTCATGAGCATGAACTTGGCTTACATCAACTTATTTCGGATTCAAGTTTAGGTCAAATTCAAGAAATGCTGAAGGTTACAGCCAATGATTTTTGGCATTACCATTACACGCTGTTGGAGTCGTCAAAATACAGTCCTAAACAAACAGGTGCCACTTTTATTAATACTATTGTATTGAATGCAATCATTCCTTTAATGTATGCTTATGGAGTAGTGATGAAAAATGAGAAATATCTTCAAAAGGCTCTTAAATGGCTCGCCGAGTTCCCTCCAGAATCAAACCGGATCATTACGGAATTTTCAACGCTAGATTGGTTGCCAGAAAATGCGCTCGATTCTCAAGCTTTGCTCCACTTGAAGAAATCCTATTGCGATCGAAGACGATGCCTTGATTGCCAAATTGGACAATTTCTTTTGAAAGAAAGTATTACGGAGTATTCGGCACCCAACTTTCAATAGAATCTAAGTCCACACAATTTATAGTTCTCGAACTATTAGTTCTTGATTCTTAATTATTAATTAATAAGTATCTTGTTTTATGCTTAAACGGAATCAAGTACTGCTTGTATTGGCAGTTTTGTCAATGATTACTTTCCTAGATCGGATTGCCATTTCTACAGCCAGTAAATCAATCATGAACGAACTCGGTTTAACTCCGGTTCAATGGGGGTGGATTTTGGGTGTCTTTACTATTGCTTATGCGGCTTTTGAGGTTCCAACCGGTTTTCTTGGTGATAAACACGGTGCAAAAAAAACATTGGCCCGCGTAGTAATTTGGTGGTCTGTTTTTACGATATTGACAGGCACCGCCTCTACGTTTGCTGTTATGCTTATAGTGCGTTTTTTGTTTGGAGTAGGAGAGGCAGGCGCATATCCCAATAGTTCAATAGTACTCTCCAAATGGTTTCCAGCCATCGAGCGCGGAAGAGCACAAGCTGTAATTTGGGGGGCTTCTAGAATAGGCGCTGCACTTACACCATTCGTTGTAATTCCTATTCAATCAAGATATGGCTGGCAGTCTTCCTTCTATTTCTTAGGCGCCTTGGGTTTTATTTGGGTGGTTTTCTGGATCATTTGGCACAAAGAACGACCTGAAGACGATCCTAAAATCAGTGCCGAGGAACTTACAATTATCAAAGAACACCGCTCAATCGAGTCCCATTCTGAAGGCAAATCATATTGGAAGATATTCAAGGACTCCAACTTGCTTTTTCTGTTATCTATGTATTTCTGCTATGCTATTGGAGCCTACTTTTTTCAAAGCTGGTTTCATACCTACTTAACAAAAGGCAGAAATATCTCAGAACAAAACCTCCTGTGGGCGGCTTCCGTTCCCTATCTGTTAGCTGCTATGGGATGTTTTTTTGGCGGCTTCCTAAGCGATAAGGCCGTTTTACGATATGGCAAAACAAAAGGACGCAGATTGGTGCCAATGATCGGTTTGGCCATTTCCGGACTCTCCATAATTGCTGCTGCACTTACCGAAAACAACACTTTGTCAATTGTCTTATTGGGGCTTGGTATGGCAGCCATGGATGTTACAGCTCCTGTTGCTTGGGCCGTTTCTATGGATATTGGCGGGCATCGCAGTGGTACTATATCAGGAACGATGAATACAGCAGGGCTTACTGGAGCTTATTTTAGTACCGTCGCATTCGGATACCTCGCCACAGCGTATGGTTACCATATTCCTGTTATGTTAGTAGGGGGGATTGTATTCATGGGTTCCCTTATATGGTTCAAAATAGATGCTTCCAAAAGCATTTCTTGGAACTAACAATCCATTCATCCTTTTTAAGGACCTAGGTCATGAATTTTGTTTTAGTTTCCAACACCAAAACAACTAATTCATGAGAAAAATCTTTTTGTCATTGGCACTCCTCACTGCCATGATTTCCTTAGAAGCACAAGAGGTTGATCAGGCACTGGTCGAAAAAATCAAGTTGGAGGGAATGCAAAATTCCAAAGTAATGGAGCATGCATTCTATTTAACAGACGTGAACGGGCCTCGTTTGAACAACTCCCCCAATTATTTAAAAGCTGCTAATTGGGCCAAAGCAAAACTTCAAGAATGGGGTCTTGAGGCAAATCTGGAATCCTGGGGTGAATGGGGTAAAGGATGGGAGTTGAAAAAGTCATATTTGGCAATTACAGCCCCTTATTACAAACCTATTATTGCATTTCCAAAAGCATGGTGCAGCGGCACAAAAGGATTAAAGAAGGCAGAAGTAATAGTAGTGGATGCAAAAGACTCTATTCAATTACAAGCGTATGCAGGTAAATTGAAAGGTAAAATCATAATTGTTCCTAGAACAGATTCTTTAAAGCAAAGCTTTAAGCCCGATGCGGACCGCTTTACAGAGGAAGCGCTTTCAAAAATGGCCGGGTTTACACCACCTGCCTCAACCGGTGGAAACGGTCAAAGAGGAAATTTTAATGGACGCCCTCCAATGTTTAACGTTAATAAGATAAAAGAATTCGCAAAAGCTGAGGGGGCCATTGCCATCTTGAGCGCAGCTCCCAATGGAAAAGACGGAACCTTGTTCGTTTCTGGCGGAGGTGCTTACACAGCAAATGCCCCAGAGAATTTTCTGGACATTGCCATTGCGTATGAAGATTATATGACCATATACCGTTTGGCTTCTAGAAACATTCCGGTTAAACTAGAAACAGAAGTGGCAGTAGCCTTTCATACTGAAGATACACAAGGTTACAATGTTGTTGCTGAAATAAAAGGCACAGATCCTAAGTTGAAAGATGAATTGGTGATCATTGGTGGTCACCTCGATTCATGGCATGCAGCAACAGGAGCAACAGACAATGCTGCAGGATGTGCTGTAATGATGGAAGTCATTCGTATTGTAAAAGCAATTGGATTGCAACCTAAGAGAACCATCAGGATCTGCTTATGGGGAGGAGAGGAGCAAGGTTTACATGGTTCAAGAAATTATGTAAAAAACCATTTTACCGATACCACAACCAAAAAATTCAATGCACTTGGAGACAAGATCAGTGCCTACTACAACCTCGACAATGGAACAGGTAAAATAAGAGGAATCTATACTCAAGGAAATACCGCCGTGAAGGCTTTGTTTTCACAATGGCTGCAACCATTTGCGTCGTTGGGTGCAAGTACTGTTACGGCCCAAAATACAGGAGGAACCGATCACCTTGCTTTCGACGCGATCGGAGTTCCTGGTTTCCAATTCATTCAAGATCGTATTGAATACGACACCAGAACCCACCATACGAATATGGATACTTATGATCACCTAATTCCGGAAGATCTGAAACAGGCCGCCACTATTATTGCAGCTTTTGTAGTTAATACGGCACAGCAAACAGAGAAACTTCCAAGAAAATAGTTCAAATGATTTGAAATAAAAAAGAGTGGTTAGTAATTAACCACTCTTTTTTATTTCGTATTTGAATTTGACGACTGCCGATTTAGATTCACTCGAAGATATTCGCATTTCATATCTCTTCTTTCCTGCAGTAATGATCATTAAAGAAGTATTGGGCGGTATCCTTCCTAAATTCTCAGCATACATCATTACTTCATATTCCATGTTAGGAAATGCAGTAAAACTGAGTTTCAGGGGCCGATCGGTCAACATTTTTTTGTGAAGTAACATGGTGTTGTTTACAAAAACAGTAACCGTATCTCCATCAATTTCGGCATTGTCGTAGAGCTCAATTGTTACTTCATTGGTGTCAATTACTATAGTTTGAACAATCTCCTTTTCCCGGTTCTTAAATTGTGCTTGCTTCTGTAGTTGAGCTAAAGTATCATTCTGAAATACATCAACCGGGAAAACGGGAAGGGATTCTTTTTCTAGATGTATTTTCCCGGGAGGGCATATATTTTCATTGCCCATTTCGTGGCCTTTCCATTCGCCGTCAAAACTAGGCTTTCCAATTTCTGAAAAATTGAGGTCATACGTCTTAATACAAGGTATACAGTTATTAGGTACATTGAATTCTACTACCGCATTTTCAATGATCACCAATCTTTTCGAGGCCGGATTGTACCTTCCTGTGAAGTTGATTTTGGTATAATGCTCTTTATCAAAAAAATTGAATGCATTTCCCATGATCTGGTTGTTGTTCACATAATATACATGAAGTTCCAACGAGTACTCCGGATAGCATCCTCCGCTAACCTGGGTTCGCTTTCCTCGCCAAATTCCGGTCAAGTTTTGGGCACTCAACCCGTGCCCCAGTAAAAAAACAATTACAAAGCAAAAAACACGCATAAAACGAATATCTGTTTTTTTATTCATATTCGTTTCTTGCGTGTTTCAAATTATGTGGACGGTTCAGAACTTATTTCTCGTACTTAAAAATGATGACTGCGTTTTTTTGCTCATTAGACGTTACCCTAATTTCGTATTCTTTTGACCCGGCAGTAACTACCATTAAAGACGTGTTTGGTGGAATTTCACCAAGATTTTCAGCAACCATAACCAATTCATGGAAGTCGTTACTGTCATCCAATTCAAGAGTCAATTGAATCGCCTTTTCAGTTAATCGTTGCTTTGAAATTACCAGCTTCTTATCTAGGTAAACTGATATCGTATCGTTGTCAATCGTTCCATTGTCGTAAATCCGAATCGATATTTTATTCGCATTTGTTGTAACAGTCTTAACTACCTCATTTTCCCGAGTGGCAATTACTTTTGGAACAACTACGATCTTTTTACTTTCAATGTTTTTCTTGCCTGAATCAGCCTGTAACAGCTTCGGAGCAGCACTTGGACGAACTTCCAATTTTGGAGGGTCTTGTTTTACAGGTGGTGGGGTACTTTTTTGTGGGGTGTTTTTCTTCTGGGGGGCAGGAGCAGGCTTTTTGGCGACTTCCTTGGGTGCTTCCACCGGTTGCTTTGGTGCTGGGGTTGGACTTACCGAAACCGCCGGAGGTGTTGCTTTTTCATTTTCCCTTCTTGTTAAAAACGGCTCTTTATAAAAGTCGCTAGTGATAACCTTGCGAAGAAAAACATTTCCTTTACCGCAATCAGAGGAGTCTTTTGTATTGTAACTCACATAGGTTCCTTCTAAAAACTCTTCTTCTCCGTTTTTCTTGTAACGCAAGTTGCATTTCATGATACAAGTCTCTTCCAACCCAACCATACGTACTTCAATCAAACGAACTTCATCTAAGCTCACAAAACTGGTTTGCTTGTTGAAACTGCCGGCTGCAGAAGCTTTCCCGTAAAATACAGTTGAAAGGTAGGAATAGGTTACGCCTCCCAAATAAGACCCCTTTTGCTCTACTTGAACTTCAAATTTGTAGCGTTCAGATGGAACAGCCATGCGTTTTCCGTTCTCGTCGCGGGTGTAAATGACTTTTCCAAAATAGCCCCTCCAGATTCCTGTAAGATCCTGGGCTTTCGCACTAAAGGCTGTCAAAAACAGTAAGACAATGATAACTCTTGATTTCATGGTTCAATCACTCAGCGAGCAAATTAACTAATTCCGTTGTAATCAGGGCATTTTCATGTGCTTTGGATGGCAAAACTTCGTTAAATTTGCGCTCTAATTAGTATTTGAATCATCAAGCTCAGAATCAGAATATGAACATTCAATTTCCAGATGGTGCAGTGAGATCCTACGAAGCGGGCTTCTCAGCAATGGATATCGCAAAATCCATTAGCGAAGGGCTGGCTCGTAAAGTTTTGGCTGCCAGTGTTAATGGACAGGTTTGGGATGCCAATCGCCCCATTTATGAAGACAGTACTTTGAAGCTTCTAACATGGGACGATCAAGATGGAAAGTCCACTTTTTGGCATTCTTCGGCACACTTAATGGCTGAAGCTGTTGAATCGCTGTTTCCCGGAGTGAAATTCTGGGTAGGACCGGCAATTGAAAAAGGGTTTTACTATGACATGGATCTGGGAGATAAGAAACTATCAGAAGAAGATTTGGCTGCATTGGAAAAGAAGATGAACGAACTAGCCAAACAGAACAATGCCTATGTTCGGAAAGCGATGCCTAAAGCAGAAGCGATTCAATTTTTCACTGAAAAAGGAGACGAATATAAATTAGATCTTCTTCAAAATTTGAATGACGGCGAAATCACTTTTTATACTCAAGGGGCTTTCACTGATTTGTGTCGTGGGCCACATATTCCTGCAACCGGAGCTATCAAAGCCATTAAATTAATGAGCATTGCCGGCGCCTATTGGAAAGGGGATGAAAAGAATAAAATGCTGACACGTGTGTATGGTGTTACATTTCCTAACCAAAAGGAATTGGATGAATACCTCCAATTATTGGAAGAGGCCAAGAAACGAGACCATAGGAAACTTGGTAAAGAGCTAAGCATTTTCACTATGGATGACGATGTAGGGCCCGGTCTACCTTTATGGTTGCCCAATGGTACTATTATTATCGAGGAGTTAGAACGTTTAGCGAAAGAAACTGAGGAAGATGCGGGTTATAAGCGCGTGGTAACCCCTCACATCGCAAAAGAAAGCATGTACCTAACTAGCGGTCACTTGCCATATTATCAAGATAGTATGTATCCTCCAATGGAATTGGAAGGTCAGAAATACTACTTGAAAGCGATGAACTGCCCGCATCACCATAAGATTTTTGCTGCAGAACCCAAAAGCTACAAAGACCTTCCCCTTCGTTTAGCAGAGTACGGTACATGTTATCGTTACGAACAAAGTGGCGAATTGTTTGGATTGATGCGCGTTCGCTGTTTACACATGAACGACGCTCATATCTATTGTACCAAAGAACAGTTCTACGAAGAATTCAAGGCTGTGAACGATATGTACTTGAAATACTTCAAAATTTTTGGAGTAGACAAATATGTGATGCGCCTCAGCCTTCACGAACCTTCGAAATTGGGTAAGAAATATGTAGACGAGCCTGAATTATGGAAAGAAACAGAAGCCATGGTTCGCGATGTGTTGATTAAAACCGGCACCCCATTCGTAGAAGTACAAGACGAAGCTGCGTTTTATGGACCGAAAATTGATGTTCAAATTTGGAGTACCATTGGTCGTGAGTTTACCCTTGCCACCAATCAAGTAGATTTCGCGCAAGGTCGTCGTTTCAAGCTCGAATTCACAAATCAGGAGAATAAACCAGAAACGCCACTTATTATTCACAGAGCGCCTTTAGGAACACACGAACGTTTTATTGGCTTCTTGTTAGAGCATTATGCAGGCAAGTTCCCGGTTTGGTTAGCGCCGGTTCAGGCAAAAATTCTACCTATTAGTGACAAATTCCTCCCTTACGCTAAAGAGATCGTAAAAGAACTCAAGAAAGTAGGGGTGAGAGCTGAAGTAGATGATAGAAATGAAAAAATTGGGAAGAAAATTCGCGATACCGAGCTCCTTAAAGTACCTTACATGCTGGTTGTAGGTGAAAAAGAAATGAACGAACAGGCAGTTTCTGTGAGAAGACAAGGAAAAGGTGATTTAGGTATCAAATCCTTACGTACTTTTATAGAAGAAATAGTGGATGAAAAGTTCCACCGTAAATCCGATTAATTAAATCCTCAAAATCCTGGAAGAGGAAAAGAAAAAATGCCCTGCCAGGAGGGCCTAACTTAACATAACTAAATGGCATTACCACAAAGACCCTTTAACAGACCTCCAGGAAGTGGAGGTGGTGGTTTTAACAGAGGTAGATTTATACCTAAAAAAGAAGCTGAACACAGAATCAACAATTACATCAGAGTACCCCAGGTGCGTCTGGTGGGCGATAACGTAGAAGTAGGAGTGTACTCTACGCAAGAAGCGCTTCGAATGGCTCAAGATCAACAGTTGGATCTGGTGGAAATTTCACCAAATGCAGATCCTCCCGTTTGTAAAATCATCGATTACAATAAATTCTTATACGACAAGAAGAAGAAAGAAAAAGAAATGAAGGCGAAAGCCAAAGTTTCTGAGGTAAAAGAAATTCGATTCACTCCGAATACCGACGATCATGATTTTGATTTCAAATCACGTCATGCTGAAGGATTCCTAAAAGACGGCAATAAAGTGAAAGCCTACGTCCAATTCAAAGGACGTGCTATCCAATTTAAGGAAAGAGGAGAGCTACTTCTACTGAAATTTGCCGAGCGTTTGCAAGAAATTGGACAAGCCGAATCCCTACCTAAATTGGAAGGTAAAAGGATGTCAATTATGCTGGCTCCGAAAGGCAAGAAGAAAAAAGAAAAAGAAGGTGAATAATAGCAAAAGCCCTCGGTTAATTCCGGGGGCTTTTCAGTTATAAAAAATACAGGTCAAGTTTTCAGCATATTTTGTAACCTTGTTGTCTCAAAGCTTAGCAATGAAAATTTTCAACCTCATTTTTACAATACTTTTTCTGCTCTTTGCAGCACTTCAATACAATGACCCTGATCCTTATGTTTGGATCCCTATTTATGTTTATGGAGCTATCTTATGTTGGATGGCTTTTAATGGCAGGTATTACGTTAAAGCTTACTGGATCGGAATAGTTGTATACCTCGCCTATGCGGTGTTTCTTGTGTTTACCAAAAACGGAGTGATTGATTGGATCACCATTCATAACTCTGAGAACTTGGTGCAAACGATGAAAGCTGAAAAGCCATGGATCGAAGATACCAGAGAGTTTGGTGGGTTAGTGATATTGATCGCAGTGCTCTTAATTAATTTGATATATGCAAAAAGAAAAGCGCGCTTCGATGATTAGCGCGCTTTTCTTTTTCTACTTAAGTCGTTTTACTTGTTGAATATTATATTAAGAAGGATGATTTGCTCTCCTTCCTTGCTGTCTTTCGGTTTGGTAACTATGTAGAATTTGTGGAGCTTTCCATCAGTAACCTTGCTCATCTTTATAGGAACCACGGTTTGTCCAAATTGACCGTTAACCGGTAGTCCGGCACCTACAGAACTTTTACCAACCTCGGTTCCTTCAGGGCTATCGATTCTTAAACTGATGTCGTATCCAAACATGCTAGCTTTTTGAAATCCTACAACAATAGCTGCTGATGAAATACCCGATAAATCAATTGAGCCTATTGAGAAGGAACCCAATGCTTTTGGAGCAATCATTAAATGCATTCCATTGAAATCGGCTGAGGTGAAGTCTTTAATATCAGAAGCGCCATTAAAAGCCACTTTCGAGTTACGAAGCGTTGTACCTGTTATGCCCGTCATTGGTTTTGAACCATTGCTTCCTTTGTCGGTATAGCTCGCATTGATATACAAAACTCCATTGTCTTTTACAGGCTTGTTCATAGTTGCAGCAATACTTCCTTCTGATGGCAACGATTTTTTCTTTTCAGTAGATCCCAAACTCATGATCCATGTTACAATTTGTTTTGCATCGTCTAATTTCAAGTTTGGATGCGCACTCATCGCTGTTTCGCCCCAAACACCACCGCCACCTTTGATGATCTTTTCTGATAGATAGGTCATCGCATTGGGATCCTTTTGATATTTTTTAGAAACATCTGTAAAAGACGGACCAATCGATTTTTGATCAATTTGATGACAGTTCTTACAATCGAGTGCTAACATCGTATTCTTACCCATTACAACAGTACTCAAAATTTGATGCCCCATTGGAGCTGCAGCCATGTCTGAACCTTCGATATAATCTGCAGACACTACTAAGTTAGACAGGTCTTTTGTTTTAGAAGTATCATCTTTATCATTGATGATAACTTTATAGCCTACTTGTTGCCCTGCGAAATAGAAGCTCTTGTTTCCGGCAATTTCAATTGAAAGCTCCGGAGTTTCATTACCCGCATAAACAGAGGTAGGTGTTCCTTGTGCGCTCAGCTTTTCTTCATCGCTTACGGTCACTTGAACATTGTAATCCCCCATTTTGGTATACGTGTACTCAAGAGTAGGTTCGGTAGATTCTTTCTTTTCACCATTTCCAAGATCCCAAACATATTTCAATTGCTTTTTCTCGGGATCTTTTGCCTCCACTGTAAACGTAACTTTAAATGGAAGAGCACCGGAACTTCTATCAGATTTCACCGTTCCAACTACAGGCGCTCTGTTTCCGCCATTGAAATCTATTCGAGACAAGCCTGCATCGGGGTTCTTACTAAACCAACCGCTTCCATATTCTAAAAGATAAAGTTTCCCGTCGGGCCCAACTTCCATGTCAATAACAGCGGCAAGTTTTGTTGAAGGCATAAAGGGTTCCATCTTTGAAAAATCCCCATTCTTGTCGAGCGTTACCACTTTAATGAAGTTCCGCATCCAATCATAAATGAAAACTTTATTATTATAATAGTCAGGTAAGCGGGTTTCTTTCGGAAATAGATCGGTATAATAAGCAGGACCCGCCATGGCGTTTCTACCTCCGGTTCCCATTTGTGGGAAATCGGGAGAAGCGGCATAAGGATACCAAATAAATGCAGGTGAAACAGCCGGTAACTCAGTGAGGCCGGTGTTATTCTTCGACTTGTTGAGAGGCTTTGCCGGGTCATATGTAGGACCAGTTTTCCCTGTTGAATAATCGTATTCATTGTAAGGATAGTTGTTCCCTACAAACAAGGGCCACCCGAAGTAACCGGCCTTCTTTGCTTGGTTCAATTCATCGTATCCTCTTGGGCCTCTTGTTCCAATGCTGTCTGCGCCTGCGTCTGGGCCAACTTCACCCCAATATAAATATCCATTCTTTTTGTCAACTGAAATACGGTAGGGATTTCGATTGCCCATAACATAGATTTCAGGCCTTGTTTTTGCTGTTCCTTTTGGAAATAAGTTACCCTCCGGAATGTCGTAACTGCCATCTTCCTTCACCTTAATACGCAAAATTTTTCCTCTCAAATCATTGGTATTGCTACTACTCCTTCTGGCATCATATTGTTCGAAACCTTCACGGTTATCAGTAGGACCAAATCCTTTATTTGCGAAGGGGGTAGGAGAGTCGAAAGGGGTTGAATTATCGCCGGTACTTAAGTATAAAGTATGATCAGTGCCAAAAGCAATGGAGCCCCCTGTGTGACAACAAATTTCCCGTTGAGAATAAAATTGCAAAACTATTTTTTCACTAGAAGCTACCAACGTATCGTTTTCGAATTTGAAGCGCGACAAACGATTTACTGAAGTGTCGGTTGGACTGTAAAACAAATAAACATAATGATTCTTCTCAAAATCAGGATCTGCTTGCAGACCCAATAAACCCTCTTCCGCATTTACACCCTCGGTATGTGTTTTCCAATATACATTCAAAAAGCCCACTTGCTTAATTGTCTTGGTTTCATTTTTATATAGCATCAATTCACCACGACGTTGCGCGATCAGCACATCTAAGTTTGGCAACACCGTCATTTCTGTTGGTTCAAACAAAGTGCCTGTTGTAAGTGGAACTTTTGTAAATCGATCTTCCTCCGGAACTCGAAGGGTAGTAGCTTTTTCGTATTTAAGCTTTTTATTATCGCCGATTGCATATTCAATACCCCCTAAAATGTGTTTAAGGTAATTATCATCTGCAAAACTTTCTTCAGTATGTCCCAATTCGGTATACCATGCACGGCCACCATCATAATCGTGGTACCAAGCCATTGGATGGTAGTCTCCGTTTTTACCTCCTTCATACGATTTCTCGTCGATGGAGATCAGAACCTTCACATCTTTTGATAATTTCTTAAAATTGTACCATTCGTCCTTTCGCTTCCAGCTATCAGGTAGATGTTTAGTGGAGCCATGCGTTTTGTCTTTAATCTGAAGGACAGCTTCTTGTTGTGCGGGGTGACTTTCAAAATACCCTCCCACAAGGCCTCCGTACCAGCCCCAATCGTACTCCGCATCACTGGCAGCATGAATACCAACGTATCCGCCGCCGGCTTGTATATAGCGTTCAAAATCAGCCTCTTGATAGTTGTTTAAGAGATCTCCGGTAGAATGCAGGAAAACTACGGCTGAGTAGTTTTTCAAACTGTCTTCATTGAAATAAGAGGCATCTTCTGTTGTGTCTACCAGAAAGCCATGCTCTTGACCAAGTTTCATGATAGCGGCTTGACCAACGCCAATCGAGCTGTGTCTAAATCCGGCGGTTTTTGAAAATACGAGGATTCGGGGTTTCCCGCTTCTCGAATTGCAGGCACTCAGAATCAATGTACTAAGTGCCAATAGGGAAAGCAATTGTTTCAGTTTCATACGTTTAAGGTGATAAGGCTCTAAAGATAAGTTCTTTGAGGAGTATTTGGGTATTTTTGGGCTGAATGGCGGTTTCTATGGATGGAATCTTTTTCTAATCTGACACGTAAAATATCCTTTGAATTTCAAGAAAATAGCCTACCTTTGCACTCCATTTGCAAGAATGGTGACCTTTAACTAGGTCAATTTTATTCCGAATGAGGTCTGATAAGGGTTCCACCGGTGTGGAAACACCTCCAAGGGTAAACAAATAAACCAGGTAAAATGCCTAAGGTAAAAACAAACTCAAGCGCGAAAAAGCGCTTCAAGGTGACTGCTACAGGTAAAATCACTCACCAAAAATCGTTCAAACGTCACATCCTTACTAAGAAGTCTAAGCGTCGTAAACGCGCGTTGGCTAAAGACGGTGTAGTTCACAAATCAAACATGGAT
Source organism: Endoryza foliicola (assembly GCF_050589245.1). NCBI lineage: Bacteria > Pseudomonadati > Bacteroidota > Chitinophagia > Chitinophagales > Chitinophagaceae > Endoryza > Endoryza foliicola. The sequence continues at coordinate 352,396 of NZ_JBOBEW010000005.1, forward strand.
TTTGTAAAACGTTTATTGCGTTTGAAATAATCCAAACTCGTCACAACATTCATTAATACTCAAATTATTACAATATGCCTCGTTCAGTAAACGCCGTAGCCTCTAGAGCTCGCCGTAAAAGAATTCTTAAGAAAGCAAAAGGATATTACGGAAAACGTAAAAACGTATATACAGTTGCGAAAAACATCGTAGAAAAAGGTCAAACTTATGCTTACGTTGGTCGCAAATTGAAGAAAAGAGAATACCGTGCTTTGTGGATCGCTCGTATCAACGCCGCAGTTCGTGAAGAAGGAATGACCTACTCTGAATTCATCCACAAATTGAATCAGAAAGGAATTACCCTCGATCGTAAGATGCTCGCTGACATCGCAATGAACAATCCAGAGAGCTTCAAGTCATTGGTTGCTTCTGTTAAATAAGCAATTGAGAAGATATAACAAAAAAACCGGCAGAATTCTGTCGGTTTTTTTGTTTTTAAGACATGCAAAAAATATACTTTTGTACCCTTAAACAAGGTTCATTCATTTAACCCCATTTTCAGCTTAATGAATAATACGTACACCGATCTGGTGAAACAAACCTTTAACTTTCCTCAGGAAGGTTTTGAAATACGTGATAGTCATCTACAATTTAATGGCCTAGACATCAAAGCGCTGATCGATAAATACGGCACTCCCATGAAGTTGACCTATTTACCGAAAATTGGTATGCAAATTCGAAAGGCCAAAAAAATGTTTGCAGATGCTATCAAGAAGCACAAATACGAAGGAGAATACAACTATTGCTATTGCACCAAAAGTTCGCATTTTTCTTTCGTAGTTGAAGAAGCTTTGAAACACGATATTCATCTTGAAACTTCATACGCTTACGATATTGAGATCATTAAGAAACTATACCAGCGTAAAAAGATTACTAAAGACACTTTTATCATTTGCAACGGCTACAAGCAAAAAACTTATACCAGTAGAATTGCAGGTTTATTGAATACAGGCTTTAAAAATGTAATACCGGTACTTGATAACAAAGAAGAACTTCAACAATACAAGAAGTCGGTGAAAGTTCCCTTTAAGTTGGGCATCCGCATTGCCGCAGAAGAAGAGCCTACTTTCCCGTTCTATACATCTCGTTTGGGTTTTAGAGCACGCGATGTACTTGAATTTTATGTAGACAAAATTGAAGGCAACGAAGACCGTTTTCAATTGAAAATGCTGCATATCTTCTTGAACAAAGGAATTAAAGATGATATCTATTATTGGAGTGAGTTGAACAAGGTAATCAACCTTTATTGCCAATTGAAAAAGATTTGCCCCGAGTTGGATTCTATCAATATCGGTGGCGGATTCCCGATCAAACACTCTCTAGGATTCGATTATGATTATCAGTTCATGATCAATGAAATTGTACGGAATATTAAGAGTGTTTGTAAGAAAAACAAAGTACCCATGCCCAATATCTTCACAGAATTTGGCAGTTATACAGTGGGTGAAAGCATGGCGCATATTTACAGCGTGATTGGCCAGAAAGTACAGAACGATCGTGAGATCTGGTACATGATCGACTCTTCCTTCATCACAACACTTCCCGATACTTGGGGTATCGGAGAGAAATTCCTTATGCTGCCCATTAATAAATGGGATCAAGATTACCAGCGGGTAGTTCTTGGTGGAATTACTTGCGATAGCCACGACTACTACGATTCAGAAGAACACGTAAACGAGGTGTTTCTGCCAAAAATAAACGATGGTGACCCTCTCTATCTTGGCTTCTTCCATACCGGTGCTTACCAAGATCAAATCAGTGGATACGGTGGTATTAAACACTGTTTGATCCCTTCTCCCAAACATATTATTGTTGGGCACGATAAGAATGGTAAACTCACCGACTGGGTGTATGCCAAAGAACAAACCGCTCAAAGTATGCTGAAAATACTTGGATATATGTAAATTTAAATCGGGGATACAAAAAAGTATCCCCGATTTAGTTATGAAAAACATATTCTTATCATTGGTATTCTTCTTGATCTTTGCTTTGAATGCGTCCTCTCAAACTCCCGTTGATTCAGTAAAAGCCACTGTGAACCAACTATTTGAAGCGATGAAAACGGCTAATCCGGCAATGCTACTAGATTGTTTTGCGGATTCGGCAATTCTTCAAACCATTGGATCAAAAGCAGGTCAAATTATCATTCGAAATGAAACCAAAGATGCATTTGCCAATTCTATCAAACAATTGAAAGCCGGCTCGGCTGATGAACGCATTGAGTTTGCCTCCGTTTTAGTAGACGGAAACCTCGCGAGTGTATGGACTCCTTATAAATTCTACTTCAATGGAAATTTTAGTCACTGTGGCGCCAACTCTTTCCAATTGGTTAGAATAGGCGGTAAATGGAAAATTCAATATTTAATTGATACACGCAGAAGAGACTGTAACTGATCTATCGTTTTACTCGGTACTTCTTGTTCACTTTTGGACTGTTGAAATACTTTTTAATATCTTCTTCCGACATGCCGTTGGTTAATTCCAGCGGTATGTCTATTAATTGAATTTGAATCTGCTTCAATTCTTCTTTCAATTTGTTGGTCTTCTTAATGATGTCTCCATCTTTTTCTCCAATCAACACATTGTCGCGAAGCATATAATCGAGGCGCTTAATGGAAGTGCGTATCAATGAAGCTTGGTTCTGGTCGAATACCTTTTGAGGAGCCACGGCTTCTTTGATGGGTACTAAACTAACTCCTACACTTGGTAACACTTGACCGGTTTTTTTGGTGCCGTCATTAGTAGATGTAGACAACATGGTGCCGGTCAAAGCCGTAGTGGAACCAGTAATATCAAAAGTTGTTCTAGTGCTTTTTGTTTTCTTCACATTTTTATCCAATTGGAAGAAGGTATACTGCAACTGAACAATATAAGTGCTCACATTTTTTACTACTAAATTGTAATCTTGTTGTGCCAAGGGATAATTCAAAGCATCTCTTACTATCAGTTTTACAGTTGCGGTGTCTCTCGCCATGAATTTGTTGGATCCTATGAAATTGAGAAGTACAATCTTAACTCTACCTGAATCAGTCTCTTTTACAAAATCATAAGGCGGCGTCCATGTAAATTCATCATCGCAATGCCGAACCAAAGTGAAGTTCTTCATTGGCGTATTTGCATAAAAAGTAATGCCTTCAATTGGGAAGCTTCCGTTTTCACACTGTACTTTGAAAGATATCGTATCGCCTTCATCAGCATATAACACACTGCTTACCGTTGGTTTTACTTTTGAAGGGATGATTTCGGTGTTGTAGAACATGATTGAGAACATCGTGTCTACCTTATCTTTTGGATTATCAAGATTCTGAACTCCCACGGCTACTTTATATTCGTTGTCATACTTCAACTTGCCGGATAAAAAGAAAGACTTGTCTGCTTTAAAAGTAAGCAAGCCATTGTCTTTATTGATCTTTAAGCCAATAGGAGAATTTCTTAAATACCAATAGTATTTCGATTGATCTTTGTTGATCTCTAGTTTGTAATTTAAGGATGAATCTACATGGAGCGTAAAATAAGGGTTGATATTCTTGATTCGGAGTACCGTGTCTGTTGATGTAGGTATAGAGTCAACAGTTTTATGGGTTGTATCCGAAGGATTAACAACTTGTGCTTCTGCATTTATGAAAAAAACAGAAAAAAATACGATCAGAATATTGAGCCGGATAAAGGAAGGATGTATTCTCATGTTGATATTTAACGGTCGTAAAGTTAACACATACCAAACAAAAAAAACCGTTCTTTTATTAAAAGAACGGTTAAAACAAACACATCTGCATGAAACTAGCGCAGCTCTTTAAGTATTGTAAATACTAATTTTATTAAAAACTATTGCACATTAATTTGTGTAACCTGTTGCGCAATCGGTTGTTTTTTGGGTAACAGAAGTTTTAGAACACCCTGCTCGTATTTAGCTTGAATTCCATCGGTAGTAATACTGTCATCCAAATAAAAGCTACGTTTGAAGCTGTTATAAGTAAATTCTCTACGAATGGTTTTGTAGTTCTCCTGTGTAGCTTCTTGTTTTTTCTCAAACGAAACAACTAATTGACCGTTTTCGATCCTAATTTGAAAATCTTCTTTGTTTCTACCGGGTGCGTTCAATTCCAAATGATAAGCTTCTGGGGTCTCATGAATGTTTACTGCCGGAAATGATCTTCCCTTATCGGAATAGTTTCCGGGAAAGCTGTTGAAAAACTCATTGAAAAATAAATCGAAAGGTTTCTGGTTTTTGTTTTGAACTGATACGTGTGACATAGTATTAATTTTTTATGTTTTTAATGTTTACGGTTCTATTCGATCAACTTGCATACCATGCCATTTTATTTACCAAATTGCGTCCATTTTGACTGTACAAACCTAATCTCGAGTGTCATTATGACGTAAACTAACATAAGGGGGTGTCGTATTGGCGTTATGATTGATAATTTTCCTTCGGAATTCGAAAACAATGAATTGATAATATCGATTAACTTTGCCGTCTAAACTATTAAAAATGTATCCAGAAGAAATAGTAATCCCAATGAAAGAGGAGTTAACCGAGCACGGTTTTACGGAATTATTGACTCCACAAGAAGTAGATGATCAGTTGGCAAAGAAAGGAACCACCTTGGTGATGATCAATTCTGTTTGCGGATGTTCAGCAGGAACAGCCCGCCCGGGTGCGATCATGGCAGTGCACAATGCTACTAAAAAACCTGACTTCATTACTACAAGTTTCGCGGGATTTGATATTGGTGCTATCAACAGATTACGCGAGCATTTGCTTCCATACCCTCCATCTTCACCTGCAATTGCTTTGTTTAAAGATGGACAATTGGTGCATTTCATTGAACGCCACATGATCGAAGGTCGTCCGGCACAAATGATCGCCCATAATTTAATCGGAGCATTTGAACAGTATTGTTAATAATGGAAGTTTATTCTAGATAAAAGCCTCTGTAATATACAGAGGCTTTTTCTGTTGTATAAATGGTGATTTCCAGCATACTTAAATTCAGTATCTTGTTGCCTTAAATTAATTGTTGTCATGTATCCCAACCTGTACTTTGCTTTTCGTGATATGTTTGGTGTTGAATGGAAAGGATTACGATTCATTAACTCTTTCGGTTTTTTTGTAGCGATAGCCTTTATTGTGGCAGCATTCTTTCTGATCAAAGAACTGAAACGGAAAGAAGCAGCCGGTCTTCTGAAATATACAGAAGTAAAAATCACTTATGGTAAGCCTGCCAGCTTCTTAGACCTTGCAATCAATTTTGTATTAGGCTTCTTATTGGGGTATAAGTTTATTGGATTGTTTTTCGCAGAACCTGAAGCTGCTGCAGATCCACAAGCATTTATTTTTTCTTCACAGGGCAATTGGGCGATCGGTTTTTTATTGGCGATTGTATTTACCATTATTAAATGGTGGGAGAAAAATAAATTCAAACTGGCTAAACCTGAAGTGCGAACCATTCGAATTTGGCCGCACGATAGAGTAGGAGATATAATCATCTTTGCAGCACTCTTCGGATTTTTAGGCGCAAAAATTTTTCACAATCTTGAAAACTTAGATGAATTCACAAAGAACCCCATTGAGGCCCTTTTGAGCTTCAGCGGGTTAACGTTCTATGGAGGATTGATTTGTGCAACAGCTGCAATTTGGTTTTATGCCAGAAAACACCAAATTTCCTTCAAACATCTGTGTGATGCAGCAGCTCCGGCTTTGATGATTGCTTATGCAGTGGGAAGAATTGGTTGCCAAGTGAGTGGAGATGGAGATTGGGGTATCCTCAACAGCGCATATATCGTAGATCAAGAGGCAAAAGTAGTACCGGCAGATTCTTCCAGTTTCAAGAAGAACCTACTTACCAATGGACATTTTTATAGCCTCGAGTTTAAAGTGAATTCTGTGGAAGAAATACCTCATAAGCATGTTAAGGCGCCTTCATGGCTTCCGGTTTGGATGGTTGCCTATCAATATCCAAACAACGTGTTGAGCCACGGAACACCTATCCCTGGATGTAAAGACGAACAATATTGTAATAAACTGCCTTCACCTGTTTTCCCAACACCTTTCTATGAAACACTAATGGCGTCCCTGCTATTTTTGTTGCTGTGGAGTATTCGAAAAAAGTTCGCAGTTCCAGGCGCACTGTTTAGTATATATCTGATTGTAAATGGAATTGAACGATTCCTGATTGAATCGATTCGGGTAAATACTACCTATACTATCGGAAATTTTCATCCAACTCAAGCTCAGTTGATCTCCTCCGGGTTAGTTATTACAGGTGCTTTTCTCTTTTGGTGGTTGAATAAAAAGAAATAATCATAGCATATTATTTAAACAGAAGCGCGGTCAATTGGCCGCGCTTTTTTCGCCTTTTATACCAAAGATTTCACCTTTCATACCCAAATCCATCTTTTCACTGTAACATAATTCCTCCCATTTCGTCCAACTATCAAATTTCCCAATTAAGCCATTTATCAGATTTGACAGCCTTCTAACACATTAATATGTACTATACAAAACATAGTACCTAGTTTTGGGTTGTTATTGATAATGCAAAGTATTTTAAATTTTATTTATGAAACAGCCATGGACCTTGCTAACCGCTCTACTTTTAACCTTATCAGCGTTTAGTCAAGAAGCAAACAAAAATTATTCAATTAAAGGATCCGTTACAGAAGGTAAGAACCCTATTGACGGAGCCACTGTCAGCCTTTTAAGGATCAAAGACTCTTCTTTGGTAAAGATTGTAATATCAGCTAAAGACGGCAGCTTTGGTTTTGAAAGCTTGCAACAAACATCTTATTTCATTACAGTATCGGCCGTTGGCTTTGAAAGTAAGATGATCAAAACAGACCCTCTATCAACCTCTTATTCCATTGAGCTAGAAAAAAAATCAGGGAATCTTTCAGCAGTAACAGTTGTATCTAGAAAACCACTTGTTGAGCAAAAGATCGACAGAATGGTAGTGAATGTTGAGGCTGCTACAACAAATGCAGGAACCACAGCTCTGGAGGTTTTAGAAAAGTCTCCCGGTATATCGGTTGATAAGGATGGTAATATTAGCCTTAAAGGTAAGCAGGGTGTTGTAGTGTATATTGATGGACGTCCATCTTATTTATCTGGTTCTGATTTGGCCAATTTGCTGAAGAATATGCCTTCAGGACAATTGGAACAGATTGAAATTATGACCAATCCACCGGCTAAATACGATGCCGCCGGCAACAGTGGAGTGATCAACATCAAAACAAAAAAGAACAAGCAAATGGGATACAATGGAAGTATTTCTACAGGATATACTCAAGGCTGGAATCCCCGCTTCAACGAGAGCCTCACCTTCAACTATCGTAAAAATAAAGTCAATCTCTTTACAAATATCAGTTACAACCGATACGTAAATGTAAACAAGCTTTCAATTCAGCGCCGATTCTACAATGGGCAAACAAAAGAAGTGGTATCAAATTTTGATCAAGTGTCTAGAATGAAAGATGTTGATAATTTTACGAATGCAAAAATTGGGTTAGATTATTCAATCAGCAAAAAAACAACTGTTGGATTTGTTGTGAGTGGCTTCACAAGCCCTAGCAAATTCACAAACAATAGTGTTGTAAATATTGCAGACAATCAAATGAACCCTATCGGTGTAACAAAGGCTTTCACAATTAATAATAAAAAATGGCAGAACATTACTGCAAACATTAATGCTCGTCATCAGTTTGATACAACCGGTCAGGAAATTAGCTTTGATGCCGATTTCCTTACATACGATGCTCGGAACACACAGGAACTAATAAATGCATACTACAATCCTAATGGTTCGGTAAGTAGTAAGGCAGATACTTTGAATGGCAATTTACCTCAACAAATTGCAATTTGGTCGGCAAAAGTTGACTACATATTGCCTTTGAAGAAAGGCGCGAAAATTGAAGCAGGATTGAAGTCTAGTTTCGTTAATACCGACAACAATGCGATCTACGATAGTGTAAACAATGGAGTTTTGGTTAGAGATTACAACCGCAGCAATCATTTCGTGTATACAGAAAATATCAATGCAGCCTATATCAACCTGAGCAAACCATTGAGTAAAAAGTGGACAGCACAACTCGGTTTGCGCGTTGAAAACACGAATGCAAAGGGAGATCAAAAAACAACCAATATTGTTTTTAATAGAAACTACACACAACTCTTCCCAACAGCATTTGTTCAGTATACAGCGAGCGAAAAGCATGTATTTGGAGTGAACTATGGCAGAAGAATAAATCGACCAGATTATGAGGCAATGAATCCATTTATCATGTTTCTAGATCGCTATACATACGAGCAAGGTAATCCAAATTTGAAACCTCAATTCAGTCACAATATCGAATTGTCGCACACTTTTAAAGGATTCATGACTACTACCTTGAACTACTCAAATACAACTGATATTATTACTCAGGTAATAGAACAAAATCCCGACAAAAACGAATCGGCAGTACGAGCAGCCAACGTAGCTTCTGAAAAACAGTTTGGTATTTCTGTTGCTGCAGGTTTTCCGGTTACCAAATGGTGGAATGCGAACTTGTACGGAAATCTGTACAATGTGAAATATGCAGGTATCATCAATAATGAATTTGTGACTTTAGAAGGTACTACAGCCTTGTTTAATATGTCGAACCAATTCAAATTCGCCAAAACATGGGGTGCGGAATTGAGTGGATGGTTCAGAACACCGGGCCAAGAAAGTATCTTCAGAATTGGATCCTTGGGTCAATTAAATGCCGGAATTAGTAAGCAAGTAATGAAAGGCAAAGGAACACTGCGTTTAAGTGTTCGCGATGCTTTAAGAACTCAAAATGCTAAGGGAACAAGCAGGTATAGCACCATTGATGCTCGTTTCTCTCAAGTAAGAGATACACGAGTAGTTTCTTTCAATTTTACGTATCGATTCGCAAAAGGAAAGGCCGGAGCTGCAAGAGTTAGAAATGGGGCATCAGAAGAGCAAAGCCGCGTAAAAGGAGCTAACTCGAACTAGTTTAAAGCATTTTGAAATTTTTAACATAGTTCCATATAACTTTTTAGTCAGTTAAGAGTCTTATATATATGAAAGCGCACAACATCCATAAAATGATTCTTGTAGGGTTGATCCTTGTGTACTTGGCAGGTTGCAGCGTTTCTTATGTAAGCAATTAAAAGTCATACAGTTTTCTCATAAGCAGTTAGTTTTGGTTAGCGAGCCCCGTTTCTACGGGGCTTTTTCGTGTTGGAAACTGTTGTATTTTTGCCTTCTTAAATTAAGTTTATGCCTTCATTCGATATCGTAAGTAAAGTGGACGCACAGGCATTGGACAATGCCGTAAACGTAACCACAAAAGAAATCACCAATAGATTCGATTTCAAAGGTTCACATGTGAAAATTGACCTTCAAAAGAAAGACTTCAAAATTTTAATTGAAACAGAAGACGATATGAAAATGCGCCAATTGATAGACGTATTGATCAATCGCGCACATAAGCAAGGTATTTCCCCCGAAGCGTTCGATACTAGCAAAGAGTCGTACCAGAGTGGAAAATTGACCAAACAAGAGATACAAGTGAGAAATGGCTTAAAACAAGAGGATGCCAAAAAGATCGTAAAACAGATCAAGGATAGCGGCTTAAAGGTACAAGCTTCTATTAACGATGATATTGTTCGCGTTACAGGCAAGAAAATCGATGATTTACAACTAGTTATACAGGCTACCAAGTCATGGGAGCTTGGAATTCCCTTGCAATTTGAAAATATGAGGAGCTAATTTGAAAAGCTTACCGGGCTTTCATTTGAAAAGATTTTGCAAAATTCTTTGGTTTTGATACCTTTGCGCTCCGAATTATATTTTATCATCCATACGGCAAAATCCGTGTGGCCTTTTAAAAAATAGAAAATGAAAAAAGGCATCCATCCTGAAGCATACCGCTTCGTAGTGTTCAAAGACATGAGTAACGGCGTATCTTTCCTCAGCCGCTCTTGCGCAGCTTCTAAAGAAACTGTGACCTGGGAAGACGGAAAAGACTATCCGGTTATTAAATTGGAGATTTCAAGCGCTTCTCACCCTTTTTACACTGGTCAGAATGTATTGGTAGACACAGCAGGTCGTATCGATAAATTCAAAAAACGTTACGAGAAGAAAAAATAAAAAAAGTTGTAACTTCGGTTTAACATTTTTGTTTTTCATGGCTATACATCCCTTTCCTGTTCACAGGAAGGGGATTTTTTTTTCGGCGAAATATTGCCTAAATTTATCCTATGTTATTGATTATCAGAGATACAGAGTCTGTCAAAAGCGAAATTTATCCCCTTGCACAAACGTATGAAGCTTGGGATCTTCGCTTTGGAATCTTTACCATTCGGGAGAAGTGGGAGTTGATTTTGGGCCAAAATGCCATTGAAACTGAAAAAGGACTCGAATTTTCGAATTTTCCCGAAAATAAATCGATACCCGGCTCAAGCATTCCATCGCTTGAAATGAATACTGCCGAATTAGCGGCAATTGAACAATACCTCACTCCTATAAATTCTGTAACTGATATACTCGATCATCAAACCAATTCTTTTCTTTCTGATTTTGCTTGGATTCAAAAGAACCGAACCTCGCAAACAATTTCAACTACCTGTCAGGTAATAAACGAGGCAGCTATTTTTATTGAAGAGGGAGCTGAACTTACGTATGCAATTTTAAATGCTGCAAACGGACCCATTTATATCGGCAAGAATGCGAATGTAATGGAAGGAACATGTATTCGTGGGCCCTTTGCAATGGGCGAGAGAGCCGTGGTGAAAATGGGAACAAGAATTTATCCAAACACATTTATTGGTAATGAAACAGTAGTGGGAGGGGAGTTAAAAAATACCACCATTCAAGATTATTCAAACAAGGGGCATGATGGATATTTAGGAGATGCAATAATAGGACAATGGTGTAATCTTGGAGCCGGTACTTCGGCTTCTAATGTCAAGAACAATGCAGGCGATGTTCGAATTTGGAGTAAGAAAGATCAACAGTTTGTTTCCACCGGATTGAAGCGTGGGTTAATCATGGGTGATTATTCTAAGGCGGCTATCAACACCTCGTTTAATACCGGAACACTGGTAGGAGTTGCTTGCAATGTTTTTACTTCGGGATTAACTCCAAAATACATTCCTGACTTCAGCTGGGGGGTATCAAATGAACAACTTTATGATATTGAAAAACTAACAGTTGATATTGAATCTTGGAAAAAATTTAAGAATAAAACCCTTACAACTAAGGAAAAACAAGAACTCGCGCGTATTTTTGAAAGGAATTTAAATCATTTATGAGACAACAATTAGCCGCTGCCAACTGGAAAATGAATCTAACCCTTCAGCAAGGTGAAACGCTTTTAAACGAAATTACAAGCGCAAGCATTGAATTATTAGCACATCAAAAAGCAGTATTTGCTGTTCCTTTTCCATATCTAAGTTTTGCTCAATCAAAACTTATTGGTAGCAAAGGGTTTGAAGTGGCAGCTCAAAACTGTTATCATAAAAAATCGGGTGCGTTTACAGGTGAGGTTTCAGTAGAAATGTTGAAATCAATCAACGTTAATTATATTGTAATTGGACATAGTGAACGCCGCGAATATTTCAATGAGAGCAATCAACAGTTAGCAGATAAGATCAACTTGATATTAGAAGCTGGTATTACTCCAATTTTTTGTTGTGGTGAACCATTAGCTATAAGAGAAGCGGGAACACAGAATGATTTTGTTGCGGTTCAATTAAAGGAATCATTGTATCATTTGTCAGCCGAACAAATTTCAAAAATAGTTATTGCATATGAACCAATTTGGGCGATCGGAACCGGCTTAACGGCTAGTTCTGCTCAGGCTCAGGAAATGCATGCACATTTGCGTGCGGCTCTTTCAGGCCAATATGGAAGTGCTGTAGCCAATACAATCCCAATTTTATACGGGGGAAGCGTGAAAGCTGCAAATGCCGCTGAATTGTTTTCGCAACCCGATGTAGATGGGGGATTAGTGGGAGGCGCTTCTTTAATTGCCACCGAATTTGTTACTATTATCAAGAGTTTGAAATAGCATTTGTGCTATGGAGCCGGTAGAGTAGCCGGCTCCATAGCATTCAAATGATCGATATTCATAATGGTTTCATCTGTATTATCGCTTCTTTGGTACATCGGAATAAATTTGTAACCTTCTAGAAGTTCGTCTCCGATATAAGAAGTTCTTGAAACTACTGTGTTAGAATAGGTTTCATCAAAGGCTTTCAATAGTACCATCACTTCAATATTGGAAGCCTTCATGTCTTGCAAACTGAGACCTTTCAATGGACTCTTTTCATCAATAGGGTGAACTATTGTCCAGCTCAGGTTAAGTGAATTTAACTTCGATAACTGAAGATCTAAATTATAGAACCGGTTTTCACTGATCCCATTAACATCTACCATTAGCCCTACCGTAATTTTAACTTCAGCATCAGTTAAGTTTGTGTTCTTGTAAGGAACCAATCGAAACATCAAAGCTTGCCCACCTTTGAATGGCGCTATTATTGCATGTTCCGAGTATCGAATGAATGCAGTGGGTCTGGAAAAACGGCCGTAAAAAAGACCGGTAGCAATCGCCAAATTTAATACCCCTAAAAACGCTTCCAGAGCTGCCACACTGCTCATTAAAATGCCATGAGGGTTTACTCTTCCATAACCTACTGTTGTAAAAGTCTGTGCACTGAAAAAGAAGGCCTCTAGCCATTGTTCCCATTTTGTTTCGCCAACCATTCCTCCCAATTGGTCTAACCCTATAGAAACATAAATGACAGTAAAGAGAATATTCACAAGAAAGTAAACCGAAAGTATAACAATGTAAAATTTCCATCGAGGAAGATGAATCATGGTGTGATACCAGCTTAATCTTGACAAGACATCAGCACCGGTTCTTTTCAAATTTGGCGTACCATCTTTTCGAAACAAACGTCTGCCGTAAAGTTTAGTATTACTACCAAAACCGGTGTTCTCATCTGATTTTAATGTATTTAATATTTTTGATCGGATGCTCATTTTCAAGTTTTAAAGATGTTTTCAATTGAAGCTACCCATTTTTCAGGAACATAATCCATACTTGCATTAAGTGCTTGAAGCTGGTAAACTGCATATTGTTCAGGGTGCGAAGCAACAAACTGCAGAATACTGCAAATATCTGTAACACTTCTATAAAAGATTCCTGCTTTCAAAAGTGGAGAATCCACCACATAATGATCAGGAAGAATTAATGGTCGACCTACCCTAATAGCATCGTAAACTGAACCTGATATTTTTGTTACACCGTATGTCTCCCAGCTTTCACCGTCATTGTCGAACACTTTTTGAACTGGTGACCAAATGAAATGCGCTTTGCGCAAGTATTCAAAAAAAACATCCGTTGGAACCTGTTCTTCAAAAAAATCAATTCTGCCATTTTGTGTTGAGCGAATGCTATTTACTCTAGCACGAAATGTTTCAAGTTGGTCAACAGGGGGTGCACCAAGTATTACGACTCTTGCATTTAGATGTAAGTTTTCAGCTTCTTCAATAAAAGCAAAAACCTCTTCATAGTTTCTTCTTTTGATATCAACTGAACCAGGAATTACCACTAAAAGCTCTTGCCCTTTACTGTAAGAACGTGGCAAAAATTGAACAGAGTGGAACAAAGAAGGTGGAATGTGATGAACATTCTTTTTAGTTTCAGCCTGCAATGTCAGCGCTTGCTTATTAGAAAACACCAAATATTCATCGGCGCTATTGAATAGGATCTTTTTTGAAAAATGCCGTATCAAGCCTCGCAAACTGAATTTTATTTGCGGAATCAAATAACTATTGATGTCATGAATACCAAGAACAACCTTGATTCCTTTTTTTTTCAAACGGCTGTAGAAAAGATGGTTGTTTGAAACAGTTAAGAGTAGAAGTCGATCAATGTTCAGTGATGCAATTACTTGCTTGAATTGTAGGAGTTGTTGTCTGGGACTAATTTCCGATTGGTTAAAATGCCAATTCAGTCGACTATCTAACTTAAACTCCGAAAACTTGTTCACCTGTCTGCTGCATAAAACATGGATTTCTGCACCTATTTGTAACAATAGATGTATAACCGGGTCTAGTACCTCAAAATGTTCAGTTTCTATTACAGCAATTCTTAGGTTCATAGATACCCCAATATTACTGAAAAATAAGCGCTTTAGTTTATTCGTTGCTAGCTACTTATCTACAGAACCGTTACCTTTATATGTCACTATGCCGCTAAAGCAAAATTTAGTCTATAATTTTCTACTTTCTGTAAGTCAGGTGTTATTTCCCCTGATCACCATCCCTTATGTATCTAGAGTTTTGGCCCCAGATATGATTGGAAGGGTTGGCTTCATTGATTCTTATACTTATTTTTTTACCGTATTGGCTGAATTTGGAATCATTACTTATGGAGTGAGAGAAATTAGTAAGAAAAAAGGGATGGGAGAGGAAATAGACGGCTTGGTTTCTGAATTGTTAGTCATTCAGTTTATTTCCGGGTTGGTGACTTTGGTTCCATTCTTCCTATCCCTGTTTTATTTGAAAAAATCGTTTACTGAACCAGCTCTTTTAATTTGGGCGATTGTGTTTTACCTATCCAATCTCTTCTATTCTGAGTGGTTTTTTTGGGGAACTGAGCGCTTTAAATTTGTAGCCATTCGATCTTTTGCGGTTCGATCATTTGCCACTGTTTGTGTATTTCTAATGGTTAAAGCAGGGGAGGATTATATATACTACTATGCAATTATGTCGGCAGCAGGTATTTTGAACCTGTTCATCAATTTCTTACAACTGTCGAAATTAGTTAACATCCGACTTAAGAATGTAGCAATTAAAAAGCACTTCAAGCCATTGTTGGCTATTCACGGAATTACGTTGTGTTATGCAGCGTTTGGAATGTTAGACACTCCTTTGCTAAGATTCAGTAGTCACAGTGAATACCAAACCGGTATTTATGTCTTTTCTATCAAGCTCATTCGAACCGCATCATCACTTATCACCGATTTCTTATTGGTACTGTTTCCCTTTTCAATTGCAGTACAGCAAAATAATAGTAGTTTATGGAAGTCAAAAATTAGAGAGTCTTCCTCTTTGATATTGATGTTCAGTATTCCAATGACTGTCGGTATTTTTACAGTAGCTCCTGTATTAACAAGACTCTATTTCGGACAAGGCTTCACTGAAATTGCGATTAGTTTAAGATGGTTGTCTTCGCTGGTATTTCTCGTAAGTTTAGAATTGTTTTTGAACAAGCAGTTGCTATTGGCCAATCATTTAGAAAATGCGACACTAAAAGTTGCAGGGTTCTGCTCTTTGATCTTTATTGGCAGCGCAATTTTTTGGGGCGCACGCTGGGGTTACAAAGGTGCAGCAATGGCCATGATAACTGCAGAAACAGCATTGTTGCTTGGATATGTTCTACTTAAAAAAAGGTTCATTCCGGGTGTTTCGATTTTTAATGTAGCCGATTTTCTTAAAATAATTCTTGCCTCTGCGGCAATGTATTTCCTAATCTACCTCTTTCCAAATCAAGAGTATTGGAATTGGCCAATGCTTTTGCTCTTTGTTTTCTGTTCAATACTCACGTATTTCTTCATAGTTTTAATTGTATGCAAAATCAGTTTGAAAGCCTATATTGAAGCTTTTCTTTTTGAAAAATTAAATATTAAGAAGTGAAGAATCTGCCGTTGAAATATTTTCTTTTACTACTGCTGTTACCGCTTTTTTTCTTGGTAACAAATTTGGCAGAAAACTATGGATTGGTTTCAGGGAGTGATTTAGGAGTTGTTTCATTGGAATTAATAGCATTAACCTGCTTGTGTTATCTTGTTACATTGATCTTTATCAGGCAATCATCAGTTGCATTTGTTTATGCATTGATACTTCTTGTGTTTATTTTGTTTTACGGAGCGATGGTAGATTTCTATCATCATATTGTGAAATTAAAAAACACGGTTTCTTACAGCATCTTAATTCCTATTTGGTTGCTCGTTATTATTTTAGTAATGATCTTTTTTCGTAAGAAATCAGAAGTGATCGAGCGGTTGGCTCCATGGAGTATTCGCTTTCTACTATTTTTGAATGGTGTGGCAATTGTTCAACTTCTAATTGCCGTTTATCAGGGCCCCACTAAAAACGAATTTGGTGATACGTCACAATCTTTGTCAGATTCTGTTGTTTCGAAGTTGCAAACGCAAGTTGAAAAGCCAGACCTGTTTTGGATTGTTGCCGATGAATATCCGTCTAGTAGGGTACTTAACGAAGTATTTCATTATCAAAATTCTTTGGACTCCAGCTTGAGAAATCGTGGATTTGAAGTATTTCAAAATGTCAAGAGTGCTTACAACTACACCCACTATTCGCTTACTAGTGAATTGGATATGCAGTACCTAGATGAATTAAAGGACGGTCAAGTAATTAGCGGAAAGGATATTGCTAAAGGTGTCCGCTCCTTGAACTCAACTAACACAACTACAATTCTCAAGTCGCTTGGATACACAATTTCTAATCATGCCATTTATCCAATTGACGATACAAAGTTCAAAGGCTACCAACCGTTTCCTGCATTAGGGGTTCAACTACTGAATCATCAGTTATTGTATCACAGGTTATGGAAAGATATTGGCTGGTTGTTTAGAGGTGGAAGTTTCAATAACAGGCAGAAATTGGCGGCATCCGTTAATGCGGAAGTAATGGCTATCGACCAATCATACAAGACTCAACTGCATTCTTGGAATGAAAGTCTCAGTAATAGGGATAGGAACAAACCTACATTTTCGGCGCTGCATCTGTACCTCCCTCATGAACCTTTCATTTATAATGAAGATGGTTCGCTTCATTTGCAAGCCGGCTTGCAAGCAAGCGCAGATACTTTTTTTGTGAAGCAAGTGCAGTATACCAACAACTTGTTGGAAAAACTGGTAGATGAGATTATTCGACATGAGAAGAATAGGCCATTTGTAATTCTTATACAAGGAGATCATGGCTTTAAATTTGAAGAAAAGGATCCACTGTTTGAAAAAGAAAGCTGGAGTACCTATTTAGCAATCTATTCATCTAACAAAAAATCCCATCGAATGCACGATGGGATGAATCTTGTTAATACGTACCGGAATCTTTTTTCTGACTTGTTTGGGATGGACTTGAAACCACTTCCAAGCAAACAGTATCTTTTAAGATATCGTTAGCCTTTCAACTTGTTGATGAGATCAATATATTCTTGCATCGCACCTTCTTTTGCTTTTCCTTTTAAAGCATTCCAGGCTTCATATTTTGCTTTAGAAACAAAATCGAATGGGTTTGCCGGCGGATCTACGTTTACATCGCCTTCTGTTGCTTGTTTATAGAGAGAATACAACTGAAGTAATGTATCATTGCTAGGACGTTCAGATAATAACTTACTACTGCTTACTGCTTCTTCAAATAATGCTTTAAGATCCATGTTTAAGGGGGTTGATTTGTTCAAAATTACTAAAAAACAGCATATAAGGACTGCTTAACTGTTGATAGTTTTATTTAATACGATGAACTCGAGGAATTGTTTTGGCAGCCCGAAAGCCGGATTATCCATTGGGAAAGGGCGTCGTTCGCCGGTTTTCGAATATCCGTGACGCTCATACCAAGCAATTAATTCTTCTCTTATTGAAATAACCGTCATTTCAATAAAGGTTTTATTGTTTGTCTTAGCAAATGAATCAGCTTCTGCTAAGAGAAACTTACCGATACCACCTCCCTGTAGTTCAGGATCAACTGTAAGCATTCCTAGATACAATCCATTTCCTTTGAGCTGGAGATTTACACAACCATACAAAGTTCCATTGGTGTCTTTTGCCAACAAAACATTCGAATTGGGATCTGAAAGTAGTTCAGTTAAAGACTGTTCAGTTGTTCGAACACCGTCTAATAGATCAGCTTCTGTAGTCCACCCTTTTTTACTTGATTCGCCTCTGTAAGCACTGTTTACAAGCACATTGAGAGCAGATACATCAGAAAAATCAGCTTTTGTAATGAATAATTGGGGTTTTGACATTCTTCACAAATTATTATGACAAAGATCAGCTTTTTACCGCTTATTTAGGACGAATTTAGGGTAGCAAAAAACAATAATATGAGAACAGCAAAAGATGTATTGCAACAGAAAGAAAAAAGTTTTCTGACTGTGAAGCCTGATGTAAAAGTGCTGGATGCTCTTCAGCTGATGAATTCGGTGAATTTGAGCTATTTAGTTGTAATGGACGATTCCGGTTTCAAGGGTATTTTTTGCGAACGAGATTATAGTAGAAACGTAATATTAAAGGGCAAATCGAGTGACCAAACCTCAGTAATAGAGGTAATGACAACCGACTTGCCAATGGTAGAGTTAACTACAACTGTTGAGCAGTGTATGAACATTCTCAATACTAGGAAAGTCAGGTATTTGCTTGTTTTTGATGATCAACTATTTCAGGGGGTGATAACGATTAATGACCTTTTAAGACAGGTTATCCATAGTAGAGAAGAAGTTTTTGACTAGGCCTGTCTTACTAACCAAGTTCTTAAAAGCGTCTATTTCCTAATAGGCGCTTTTAATTTTGTTATAGAAAATTGATAATCAGAGTATTGTGGTTATAAACAATCCTTTCAGATACGCCTAAAATGTACTAGCTTTGCAGTCCAATTAAAGTGGAGCATTTACACATGAAGCAAATCCGGAATTTTTGCATTATCGCCCATATTGACCACGGAAAATCTACCTTGGCCGATAGACTGTTACAAGTGACCAATACCATTAGTGATCGTGATATGATGGATCAAGTGTTGGATGACATGGATCTGGAACGTGAAAAAGGAATCACTATCAAAAGCCACGCAATCCAAATTAATTATAAACACAAGGATGGTCAGGAATACATTCTAAACTTGATTGATACTCCTGGTCACGTTGACTTTAGTTATGAGGTTAGCCGCGCCCTGGCCGCTTGTGAAGGAGCTTTATTGTTGGTAGATGCAACACAAGGTATCCAAGCACAAACAATCTCAAACCTATATCTGGCAATTGATAATGATTTGGAAATCATTCCTGTTATTAACAAGATTGACATGGATGGTGCCATGATTGAAGAAGTGGAAGATCAAATTGTAGATCTAATTGGTTGCAAGCGCGAGGATATATTGCATGCTAGCGGTAGAACAGGATTGGGTGTAGAAGCTATTTTGGAAGCAATTGTAGCTCGAATCCCTGCTCCTGAAGGGAATCCTGATGCACCTTTACAAGCGTTGATCTTTGATAGTGTTTTCAACTCTTTCCGAGGCATCATTGTTTACTACCGTATTCTGAATGGAAAAATCAAAAAAGGCGATATCGTAAAGTTTGTTTCTACAGGTCAGGAATATGAAGCAGATGAAATTGGCATTTTGAAGCTGAAGATGACGGAAAAGAAAGAAGTAGGATGCGGAGATGTTGGCTATATCATTACCGGTATTAAAAATGCTAAAGAAGTAAAAGTAGGTGATACCATTACCCTGAAAACAAACGAAAATCCAGAAGCGATTAAAGGATTCGAGGAAGTGAAGCCAATGGTATTTGCCGGTATTTATCCTGTAGTAACGGAAGATTTTGAAGAATTAAGAGATTGCATGGACAAATTGCAATTGAATGATGCTTCGCTCACCTATGAGTTGGAAACTTCTCAGGCATTGGGTTTCGGTTTTCGATGCGGTTTCTTGGGACTTCTTCACATGGAGATCATCCAAGAACGATTGGAGCGGGAATTCAATCAAACCGTAATTACTACGGTTCCGAACGTGAGTTTTATTGCTTACAATACAAAAGATGAAAAGGTAATCGTGAACAATCCGAGTGAAATGTTGGAACCTACCAATATGAACCGAATTGAAGAGCCCTTTATCAGAGCGCAGATCATCACGAAGCCAGACTATATTGGGAATATCATGACCCTTTGCTTGGGTAAGAGAGGAATTTTAATTAACCAGAGCTACTTGACCGCTACAAGGGTTGAGTTGATTTTTGAAATGCCATTAACGGAGATCGTATTCGATTTCTACGATAAGTTGAAAAGCCAGACACGTGGTTACGCCTCATTCGACTACCATCCAATCGGGTACCGAGAGGCAGATATTGTGAAGATGGATATTTTGTTGAACAGTGAAAAAGTAGATGCGTTGAGTGCTTTGATACATAGAAGCCGTGCTCAAGATTTTGGAAGAAAGCTCTGTGAAAAATTGAAAGAATTATTGCCTCGTCAACAGTTCCAAATTGCCATTCAAGCAGCAGTAGGAGCGAAGGTGCTGGCAAGAGAAAATATTAGCGCCATGCGTAAAGATGTAACCGCTAAATGTTATGGTGGTGATATCAGCCGTAAGCGTAAGCTATTGGAGAAACAGAAGGAAGGTAAGAAGAGAATGCGTCAAATTGGAACAGTCGAAGTTCCGCAAGAAGCATTCTTGGCCGTTTTAAAATTGGATGATTAAAAAAGTAGGAGATGATGCATCGTTTTTAAGAGATGCATTGTCTTGTTTACAGTGAAAATTGATTTTGAGGCTACTACCATTTGCGGCGAAAGCCGCCTTCAAGCCATCACTACTTGCTTATTTTGCCAGAATAGTACGAATATTCTGGCATTTTTTATTTTTGAGCACCGCCGCCTGTCTTTTTCTTAGGCGGAACAGGGGCTGGAGTAGGAGTTGTTTTTTTAACCGGCTGCGGATTTGTTGTTCCTTTCTTATTTGTGTTTTTGTTACTGTGTTCCTCTAGCTTCGACTCGTCGGCATTCCCATTTTCATCATAAAGCAAGCTTTCTTGTGGGAACTCCCCATCTTTCAATTTCTGATTAAAGATCTTATCAACGTGCACCCACTGACCTTCTTTCCATTTAAACGCTTCGTAATCGCCGTCGGGAACATAGGTGAATTTTTTTTCAGGCTCATCCGATTCTGAAATGAGATGATCAACAATAATCAGGTCTAGTTCAGGATCGTAATTAAAATATGTTTTAGCCTCTTTTTTATATTCAACGGAGTATCTAAACTGAGTAGGTTTCTTAATAGAATCCTCTTTGAAGGAAATGAAAGGACCTCCAAAAACAGGTTGGCCTGTTTCGTCAAAATGCATGACTTCCATCCATTTTTTATTGCTGTTTACGGTGAAGTCGTCAAATCCAAGAAGCGTGTAGTATTTTTTACCTTTATGTTCTTTAACCACCGCCTTGTAATAAATAGCACCTATCCAATTCCTCGCTGTTCGCACGGAATCTAAAGGTCTGGGAGTGTACATTGAATAGTCGAACAACGGATGACGAACCAATGCACCGTCTTTGGTATTCATTTGAATGACGCCTTTTTGGATCAGTACATACTCGTCTTTTTTCAATTGCCATGTAAAAATTCTAAACGCACTATCAGGCGAATACAATTTTGCAACGTTCATTGAATCAAAAGGGAAATAATAAGAATAGGGCGTTTTTAAAGCACGCATTAGCACTCGCACAAAAGAGCTGTCGGCTCTAAACCGCTCAGCAGGATTCTCACTGAATACCATTTTTTGAGAAAGCAACTTCAACGAATCGTCATAGGCAGTAAGCAGGGTTTTATCTGCCGACGAAAGTTTAGAAGGTTGGGCTTGCGCCGTACCAGCGAATATTAATAGGATAGCTAAAAGACGTGTCAACTTCATGTTTTAAGGATCATTGGTGGTACAAAACTATCTTGTTATTTCAAGAAACGGTGCTACAGGTCTAAAATTTTAACGAGATTCTAAAGCTTTTGCTAAATCGAGTAAAGAATCAGCCCTGTAATCAACGGTTTCGTCTTTTGGAACTTTGTCTTCACGGTTGTGAATGTACACTGAAAAAGCACCGATGTTTCGAGCAAATTCCATGTCTCCTTTTGTATTTCCAACCATGATTGATTTCGAAAAATCGATTTCAGGGAACTGCTCTTTTGCCTTGAAAGCCATGCCCGGGTTGGGTTTTCTGCAGGGGTCGCTACTTTCTGTTCCTTTGCAATAAAGCATTAAATCCATGCGGCCACCGGCTTCTTCCATAGTACTTTTCATATTACTATGAATCCTAAGCAACTCCGATTCGGGCATTAAACCACGGCCAACCCCACGTTGGTTGGTAACTAGCACAATTCTCGGAAATAGTTTAGAAAGCAATTTAATCGCCTCTAAAACACCGGGATAGAACTTAAATTCTTCCCAATTCATAATATAACCATGAATATTGTCTACGTTGATCACTCCGTCTCTATCCAAAAAAAGCGTCCATTGATCATCGATTGCAGGTAGGGGTTTACTCATAGATTTGGTAGTTCAATTTGTGCTTTTTCGAAGTCGGACGGAATTCCAATGTCAATAAAATAACCATTTTGGATGGCTCCGGTAAAGTTCAACACTTTATAGAATGCTTCATAGTACTCCTTTTCAAAAGAGAACTTCTCGGGTAGGGCTTGCTCTAATAAGCGGGGGATATTGATTAAGTACACCCCACCATTGATCAAGCCTTCCTCATAATATTGCTTTTCCTTGAATGCTACTATACGAAAGTTTCCATCTATCGATACCGCTCCATATCTATCAAAATCCTTCATAGGCTTTAACGATAGCGTAGCATCGGCTTTTGCTTTTTCGTGCAATGCAGCAATTTCAAGCAAATCAATTTGAAAAAGCGTATCACCATTCAGTACTAGTACGTCGTTAGTATAAGCCGCTTTCGCTGCCAATTGAATAGCACCACCTGTACCTAAGGGCTGCTCTTCTACTACCACGGTGTATTCTAATTGCGGAAATTCTTTTTCTAAATACCCTTCTATTATTTCATGTTTGTATCCTAGTGAGAAGATAAATCGACTAATTCCCTGTTTTTGGTAATAGTTGATCACGTACCACAGAAATGGCTTTCCTGCTACAGGAGCCATGCATTTAGGCAGGTCGGGTACGGCCGATCTCAATCGAGTTCCTAAACCACCGGCCAATACAATTGCTTCTGTAATTTTCATACTAGGATTGAGTTGTTTTGAAGTACTGCTCTTCAACCAACTGGCAAATAATATGGCCTAACATGATATGACTTTCCTGAATACGGGGTGTATCAGTAGATGGTACATTGATCAGAAAATCACTATTGTCTTTCATTTTACCGCCGGTAGCTCCTGTAAAACCAACAGTAGTGATGCCTTTGGCTTTGGCTACATCGAAGGCGTGGAGGATGTTTTTAGAATTTCCTGATGTAGACAAGCCCACTAGAAAGTCGCCGGGAGTACCGATGCCTTTGATTAGGCGAGCATATACCACATCATAACTATAGTCATTCGCTACAGCTGTTAAATACGACGTATTGCAATGAAGGGCTTCTGCAGGTAAGGCATCTCTGTCTGTATAAAACCTGCCGCTGAATTCAGCAGCCAAATGTTGTGCGTCGGCGGCACTGCCACCGTTACCACAAAAATAGATACGGTTTCCTTTTTTTAGTGCGGCAACCATCAGATCAGCAACCTGTTGGGTAATGCTCAACAATTCACTATTCTGGAGAATCTGTTGCTTCACGTCAATGGAAGCTTGAATTATATTTTTAATTGAAGTAGCCATCTCTTATATTATGATTATGAGTTAATTAAATAGTCCAACTTGTAAGCCCGTGATCTACAAATTGATAATGTTTTACGTACCCGCCGAATTGATTTAAGGCTTCCATCACAGCGTATTTTGTATTATCAGGGCAGTAGAAAGTCATAAAGCCACCGCCTCCGGCACCGGATATTTTTCCACCGGTAGCACCATTTCGCTTGGCAGTTTCATAAATTTCATCGATCAGTGAATTGGAAATACCTTCGGCCATTTTGCGTTTTTGCTGAAAACCGAAGTCTAAGATTTCACCGATTTCATGAATACGTCCTTTTAGCAAAGCCTCTTTCATCATTTGCGCCTGACTTTTGAGTTGATGCATTGCTTCAATTGACTTCTCTTTTTTCTCTACCACATTTGCACTTTGTTTTTCAATAATTTTAGCTGATTCTCTGCTTGTTGCAGTATAATACAACACTAAATTATTCTCCAATTCAAACAAATAGTGTTGTTTGATTCTTAGTGGGTTTACGATTACTTTGTCGCCTGCAAGAAATTCCATGAAATTAACACCACCAAATGTAGCAGCGTACTGATCTTGCTTTCCTCCGGCCATTGAAAGATCTTTTCTTTCAATTTCATAAGCTAAATGAGCAATATCGTATTCGCCTAATGGAAGTCGAAGCATTTCAACAAACGCGCCAATAATGGCCACAACTAATGTAGAAGATGTTCCTAGACCACTTCCAGCCGGGGCATCAACATAAGTAGACAATCTAAAGCCTGTAAGAGGCATTCCATATTCTTTTTGAATGCGATTGTATACTCCTTTTAATAAGTCGAGTTTCCCATTAATGGGGAGGGATGAGTTCCACTCGTATCTTTCTTCTTCTTTACGGTCGAGCGTTTGAAGAATGATAGCATTCTCTTTGAGGGGTTCTATATTGGCATAGGCATAGAGGGATACGGTAGCATTAAGGATCGCACCTCCATATAAATCACTGTACGGACTTACATCGGTGCCGCCACCGGCCAAGCCTATTCGTAAAGGTGCTTTACTACGATACATCATTTCGAATGGTTTTATCAGGAACGATCGTGGTTAAGGTGTTCATTAACTGCGACCAAGAATATTTCGATTTTTCTTCACGAAGATGCGGCAAAAAAAACTCTTCGCCTAATTCAAAATAGCGAATGATAGCGTCAGCAATGCTCTCCGCATTGGGTTCACAAACCAATCCCACTTTATTGTGTGGAACTAGAGATGGGAGTCCACCAACATTGGTTACAATCATGGGTTTTTCAAAGTGATAGGCAAGGGGAGTTACTCCGCTTTGAGTGGCATTTCTGTAGGGTTGAACAACTAAATCTGCCGCACTTAAGTAATACCGTACCTCACTATCTGGTATAAACTCAGTTCGTTGAATAACATCATTTTCAATACCCAGATCTTTAATTTTATTTAAATAGAATGCCGACTCTTCATAGTATTCCCCGGCAACCAAGAGCTTGAAATTCAATTGACCTTTTTGTTTCAAAAGTGAAATTGCATCCAAGAGCAGATCAAGACCTTTGTATTTTCTAATAAATCCGAAGAATAGGACTATGGGTTGATTTACATCGATCCCTAGTTGATTCTTTGCAGTAGATTTTAAAACTGCTTCTCCAAAATTATCGTAAAGGGGATGTTTTACTTCTTTAGCCGGTTTGTTTTTCTCGAAGCTTCGAAGATCATTCAATACCTTGGTACTCATGGTTACGAATCCATCACAAGATTTCAAAAAGTAACGAGTGAATGGACGATCGCCGGGACGCTTTTCGTGCGGAATAATGTTATCGGTTATTGCAACAATTTTACTGTGCTTGTTTCCTTTCAATAATCGCAAAATGGATCCAAGTGCAGGCCCCATAAGCGGAAGCCAGAAACGAACCACTACTAAATCGGGCTTTAGCTGCTTCAATTTCAATCCAACTTTAATCCAATTAAAAGGATTGATGGAATTGATGGCGGTTACGATTTTTATGTCAGAGGGAGCGGGGTCTGACGAATATTGAGTTGTACCGGGAAACAAAAAATCCGGGTATTGCAGTGAGAACGAATAGATGCTAGCATCATAGCCGGCATTCTGGAACTCCAAACAGAGCCGCTGATCAAAACTCGCCAAACCGCCTCTTAACGGATGCGCCGGACCTATGATAATGACTTTTTTCAAAAGGAAAACTGGACTGAATTTTATTAGGACAAATTACATTTCTTTTCAACTAAGTACTGGTTTCTGCCTGATGCATTTCGCGCCACCAATTCACCAATAAAACCTGCAAGAAACCATTGTGAGCCTATGATCATGATCATGATAGCAAAGAAAAATAAGGGTCGTTGGGTTAATCCGGTAGCGTCAAACAAAAATTTGGATATTGTTAGATATGCGAAAATCCCAAAGCCAATCAGGAAAAACAAGGTTCCCCAAAAACCAAAGAACTGCATGGGTTTCTTACCGAATTTTCCGAGAAAGGTGATGGTGCCTAGATCTAAAAATCCATTGATGTATCGTTCCCATCCAAATTTCGAATAGCCGTACTTACGAGCTTTGTGTTCAACTACTTTCTCTTCAATTTTTCTGAACCCCGACCATTTAGCAATCAATGGAATGTAACGGTGCATCTCACCATATACCTCAATGCTCTTTACAACCTTTGATCTATAGATTTTTAATCCGCAGTTGAAATCGTGCAACGGAATTTTTGAAATTTTTGAAGTTACCCAGTTAAAAAACTTAGAGGGAATGCGCTTTTCAAGGGGGTCGTGTCTTCTTTTCTTCCAACCACTAACTAGATCGAGTTTGTTATCTAGGAGCATGCTTCTCAACCCGGGGATTTCATCCGGACTGTCTTGTAGGTCGGCGTCCATAGTTACCACTACTTCTCCAATGCAGGCTTTGAATCCTTCATTCAAGGCTGCCGACTTCCCATAATTGCGTTGGAATTTGATTCCTTTAACTTCAGCGTATTTTGCTGAGAGTTTTTCGATCACCTCCCAGGAATCGTCGGTACTGCCATCATCGATCATGATTACTTCGTAGGACAAATTTTCTGCTTTCAACACACGATCGATCCAATCTGCCAATTCTGGCAGTGATTCTTCTTCATTAAAAACGGGAACAATTACCGATATATCCATAATTATCAAAATCAAGTGTTTTCAAAAGGCGTTTCAGCGCCGTCTTTTTTGGCGATAGCCGCACCAAGAAGAGAAGCCACAAGCCCCCCCACTAAATACCAGAAGAGAATCAGGATGATCACAAACACTGTATAGTTCTTGCTGAACATCTCCATACTTTGTTCAATTTGTTGTTCTGTGGCTTGGCCTGGGTTTTTCAATGCATTTTCTCTTGCGATTTCAATGATTTTTTCTTTAACATCCGGAAACAATGCGTTGAACAGAAGCGTGTAGGCAATCATCATTAAGGTGATTATAGCTACAGTTTTGAAACCGAACGCGAATAAGTTTCCAAAAGTTACTTTATGATCTCTTTCTTTACTGTTATTAATTATGGCAAAAATGATTCCACCGCCGAGTAACAAGACACCTACCCATTGATTCCAACTTTCGGTATATAAACCAGTGAAATAGGTAATTAAGGCAAAAACGATCAAAATAAGGCCGATAAAAAAGCCTGCTAAAACGGAGCTGGTAACTTTGTTTTCTGACATGATTCGTTAGTTTAGGTGAAGTTTTGAACCGTTAATGATTCCCAATACTTTACCCTTTAAGTTTCGATTCAAAAACGGTGTGTTTTTCGATTTCGAATGAATAGCTGCCGAAGTAAAATTTTGGTAATCGTTTGATTTATATATTGTTAAGTCTGCTTTTGCTCCTATAGTTATGGATGCAGCCGGCAATCCAAAGATCTTCCTCGGATTAATGCTCAGTAGTTCAGTCCATTTCGAGTTCGGCAAATCCTCCAGTACTGTTTGAAGTACGGAATAACTGGTTTGTAAACCAATAATTCCAAACCCGGCATATTCGAACTCCACCATTTTACTATCGATTTCATGTGGTAAGTGATGGGTTGCGAAGCTATCAACCGTACCATCAAGAACAGCAGCTTTTAAAGCTGATACTTCTTTTTCAGTTCTTAATGGGGGGTACACTTTAAGGTTACTATCATATTCCCACAGGTCTTTATCCGTAAAAAAGAGGTGATGGGGCGTTACAGAACAGGTTACTTGAGCACCGCTTTCTTTCGCTCTGCGGATGTATTCCAAAGATTTAGGAGAGGTAACACCTGTAAAATGGATCTTAGACTCTGCGTATCTGGCCAATTTAATGTCACGGGCCACTATCAATTCTTCCGCTAACATTGGCTTTCCGGGCATTCCCAATTGTGTGGAAACCAATCCCTCGTGCATTTGTCCGTGGCCTCCCAAGCTGGTATCATCGGGAATTTGGATGATCACTCCATCGAAAGCCTTTACATATTGGAGCGCTTTTACGAGGATTCCGGACGACTGAATAGGGTGGGTTCCATCACTAAAAGCTACTGCGCCACTGTTTTTCATGTCATGCATTTCCGCTAAATCTTGGCCGGCTGCCTTTTTAGAGACCGCCCCGATCGGAAAAATAGTAGAAACCGCACTGGAGGACTGATGCAGTAAGTATTCAATTTGTGTTTTATTGTCAATTACCGGATTTGTGTTTGGGATGCACATTACACCAGTGTACCCACCTGCCGCGGCGGCCTTTAATCCGGTAGCGATGGTTTCTTTGTGTTCGAGCCCTGGGTCGGCTAAATGGGCAAAGATGTCAACCCATCCGGGGCTTACAGTTGCTTGGGCAAAATCTAGTACTTCGCAGTTTTCTGCGGAGATGGAATCGCCAATTTCATGAATTACCCCATTTTGGATCAGAATGTCAACCGTTTTACCATTAAATGGTGATTGAGGATCATTAATAAGTGCCTGTTTTATAAGCCTGTTCATTGCAAAAAAGGAATTGAGCGAAGGTACGTTTTGTTCTTCAATAAAATTGGAGCAAATTCGAATGTGGAAATGTGGATAAAATCATTACTATTGTATTAGAATTAATGACTTACGAATTTTTTTCCCGTGAAACATAGTTCTGTATTGGTTTTCACGGAACGATCAAAATAAGAGATTCTATTTATTATTCACATCGCACTAAATCGAGCGAAATATTAAGTTTAAATTCTTTGTTTTCAAGAGATTAAAGGTTTCCTAGATACTAGGGGCCGCTATTATTCCGTTACTACTATAGGAATACTACTAGGTGTTTTTAATTGTATTACCGGAATTGTTCTTGTTAAAGCGTTGAAACAGAAAAAACTGTAGGGTGTAAACTATTCTCCAAAATTTAAAATGGGGGGCTTGCACTTTCGGGAAATGGATAGTAACTTTACGTTCCTATTGGTTACTATCTATAGTTAAATGTGCTAACAAACTTCAATTACCCTGTTCCACAAATCCTGTTAAGAACCCATAGTACAATAGTTTTTGGTTAAGTGCTAACAGAATAAGTAGCTGTTACTAGGTAAATTATGTGCCTACTATACTAAACGGTGAAAATCCGTGTTTTAATAGTGGCCCCCTTTATATCGTTGATCGGGAAACTCTGGCACTTGATGTGACAGGGAGTAGCGAAGCTCTGCGGTGTTAGGGAAATCAAACAGAAAGCTATGAACTGGAATGTTGTTTATACCAGACCTTGTTGGGAAAAAAAGGTGTCGAAACTATTAGACATTAAGGGCATTGAGAATTACTGCCCAATGCAGAAAAAGGTTCGTCAATGGAGCGACCGAAAGAAAATCATCTACGATCCATTATTCAAATCCTATGTATTTGTTCGAATTGATCAAAAGCAGCGTAATGAGCTCTTTAGCACCGATGGCGTGTTGAAATTGGTTCAGTTTGAAGGGAGAGCCGCAGTTTTAACCGAAGAGGAGATTATACAGATTAAAACGTTTGTTGAAGCATACAAAGATATATCGGTTCAACAAATTGATTTTGAGATAGCGGATACAGTTAGAATCAAAAGCGGACCGTTTAACGACAAAACCGGAAAAGTTATCCAGATCAAGAAAAACACTGTAAAGATATTGTTACCAACACTTGGATTCACATTGGTAGCTGAAATTGAAAAACAACAATTAGAAAAATTAGCAACAGCATAAATTTTATCACCTTAAACGAAACCTTAAGAAACCACTCGATTAATTATGAAAAAGTATAAAATCGCAGTCATTGGACTTGGCTATGTAGGCTTACCTCTTGCAATTGAATTTGCTAAAAAGTATCCAACTATTGGGTTTGATATCAACAAACGTAGAATTGGCGAATTGAGAGAAGGTAAGGATGTTACATTGGAAGTTGAAGACAGACAATTGTTAGAAGTAAACAAAGCTTCTAATGACGACAACAATGGTTTCTTTGTAACTGATCAATTAGATGAATTGAAAACGGCTAACTTCTTTATAGTTACAGTTCCTACACCGGTTGACAAACATAACAAACCTGATTTAACTCCATTATACAAAGCGAGCGAGACTGTAGGTAAAGTGTTGAAAGCGGGTGATATTGTAGTATATGAAAGTACTGTTTACCCCGGTGTAACGGAAGATGAGTGCGTTCCTGTATTGGAACGTGTATCGGGTCTCAAATTCAACAAAGATTTCTTTGCAGGATATTCACCTGAGCGCATTAACCCAGGAGACAAAGAACATACTGTTACTAAAATCAAGAAAGTTACATCCGGTTCTACTCCAGAAATTGGAAAAGAAGTAAACGATGTTTACTCAAGCATTATCGTTGCCGGAACACATTTGGCAACTACTATTAAAGTAGCGGAAGCAGCAAAAGTAATTGAGAATGCCCAGCGCGATATCAACATTGCTTTTATTAATGAATTGGCTAAAATATTCAACGCATTGAATATTGATACAAACGAAGTATTGGCTGCGGCAGGTACTAAATGGAACTTCCTTCCATTTAAACCAGGCTTAGTTGGTGGTCACTGTATTGGTGTAGATCCATATTACCTAGCCCAGAAAGCTATGGAAGTAGGCTATCACCCGGAGATCATTTTGGCAGGTCGACGTTTAAATGATGGAATGGGAGCCTATGTTGCAAGCGAGGTAGTGAAATTGATGATTAAAAAGGGAATTCAGGTAACGAATAGTAAGATTCTGATCATGGGCTTTACTTTTAAAGAGAATTGTCCGGATGTTCGTAATACAAAGGTGATCGACATTATTTCTGCACTAAAAGAATACAACCTCAGTTTGGATATTGTAGACCCTTGGGCTAACCCAGACGAAGTTGAGCATGAATATGGAATTCGCACCATTCAAAAATTGGATGACGGTGCAGCTTACGATGCAATTGTTGTAACAGTAGCGCACAAAGAATTTAATTCAGCAATGGTGAAACATCATAGAAAGGCACACAGCGTTGTGTTCGATGTGAAATCGATCATGGAAAAAGAAATCGTTGACGCTCGTTTATAAACCGTACACAATATGTATACTACACAGTTTCACAATAAAGACATTAGTAATTCTAGCTTTTTGGTTACCGGTGGTGCCGGATTCATTGGATCAAACATCGTTGAATACTTGATTCGGTATGGCGCAGGTAAAGTTAGAGTGCTGGATAATTTCGCTACCGGCTCGCTCGATAATATAAAAACTTACATGTCACTTCCGAATTTTGAATTGATGGAAGGTGATATTCGTGACTTTGCTACTTGTCAGAAAGCGGTTGAGGGAATGGATTATGTTTCACATCAGGCTGCCCTTGGTTCTGTTCCTCGTTCAATTGCCGATCCAATTACAAGTAATGATGTGAACGTAAGTGGTTTCTTGAACATGCTTACAGCGGCGCGAGATGCAGGTGTAAAGCGAATGGTATATGCTGCCAGTTCTAGCACCTATGGTGATCATCCCGGCTTGCCCAAATTTGAAGACAGGATTGGGAATCCTCTTTCGCCTTATGCGGTAACAAAGTATGTAAATGAGTTGTATGCGAATGTATATTCAAAGACTTACGACTTCCATACCATTGGGCTGCGCTATTTCAATGTGTTTGGCCCAAGGCAGAATCCTAGAGGCCCTTATGCGGCAGTTATACCGTTATTTGTAGAGTCGGCATTGAAAAATGAGGCCCCCTTTATTAATGGTGATGGTTTAACAAGCCGAGATTTTACATTTGTTGAAAATGCTGTTCAGGCTAATATCAAATCGTTAATAAATTCTGAAATCACTAAACACGAGGTGTGTAATATTGCGGTTGGTGAATCTAATAACTTGAATCAACTATGGGGTTATATTAGTGAGATCCTTGGTGTTTCGAAGCCTCCTCAATACCGTGAAGAACGCAAAGGCGATGTTAAGCATAGCCTAGCCGATATCAGTAAAGCCAATAATTTAATTGGATATCAACCTGCTGTTAAGATGCGTCAAGGTCTTGAAGTTACGGTTCAATGGTATCAACAACAAGCTCAATCACCTATTGCCAAATAACCCATACAAATTGATCATATGAACATTAAACTGTGGAGAAACAACTTGTTTGTCTTAATTCTAGGAATTTTCGGTTTAACAGTTGCTTTTAGTTCTTGTACCAATGTGAAAAAACTTCATTATTTCACAGATTTACCGGAGACTACACTAGATACATTACCTATTCTGCAACAAGAGGAGCGAATTATTGAAGCCGGTGATGAAATTGAAATTTTTCTGAGTACGCCCGACACAGGGGTTATCGGCCCTTTTCTTAAGTTGCCTGCCAACCCTTCTACTGGTGGCGTATCAGTGTATAAAGTAAATCCTGATGGAAGAATTGAAATGTCTGGTATTGGAAGTATTCCAGCTTCCGGCTCTACAACAGCCGAGCTTAAGAAAAAGATATCGAACGCACTTTCTCCTTTTATTAATGTTAAGAAATTATTGATCGAAGTAAAGTTTACGACATTTAAAGTGACGATGATGGGAGAAGTAAGATCTCCGGGAACAGTAAACCTGCCCATCTCGAAAAACACCATTCTCCACGCATTGGCTGCAGCAGGCGACCTTCCTTCTACCGCGATGCGTTATGACATAAAGCTCTTCCGTGAATACAATGGAAAGAGAACTGTTAGAACTATTGACTTGAGAAGTAAAGAAGTATTGACCAATCCGGATATCTATTTACTGAAACCCAATGATGTAATATATGTGAAGTTGAGAAAAGCTTCTGTGTTCAAAGAAGATCTCACAATCTATACAACCATTTTCACTATTGTAGTATCAGGTGTTTCACTTGGACTCGCGTTAACAAGATAATAACCCGTATATTTTAAAGCTATGGAAGAAAAAGAATTGAGTACCGGATTTGACATTTCAAGATTGTTTAGAAGGATTCTAAGCAATTATTTCTGGTTTTTGTTTACCATTCCGGTATTGGTAGGAGGCGCCTATTTATACCTTAAATACTCGGTGCCACTTTTCCAAGTAGTTTCCTACTTGCAAATACAACCACCCAATGAAGGTCAGAGTTTAATTGGTGGATCGCCTTTCTCTTCTTCAGGGCAGCAAGCGAACAACTTGCCCGACATGAATGGAGAAGTCTTTAAACTTCAATCTACAGCTTTATTTGAGCAAGTAGTGGATTCACTTCGATTAGACATTGAGGTATCAGCCAAAGGTAAAGTAAAGAATCAACCCATGCAGGTAGACTCGCTTCCCTTTGTAATTACTACCAAAAGAACCAATGTTCATCAATCAAGTGAAGTTTTCGATTTGCGTTTGAATAAGTCCGGATTTGAATTGGTGAGTTCCAATAAGAAAATTTCCGGGATATACGACAAGCCCTTCGTTATTAATGGCGACTCTGTTTTGTTCCAATTAAGCGATTCTGCTGCAATTGGCCAAGCATACACCTTCCAATTGAAATCGAAGAAGGAAAAAGCTGCTGAGATTCTCGGTCGATTCACTGTAGGGCCTGTTCCTAAAGGTGGAAGTGGAATGTTGCAATTAACGTTGAAAGACGAAATAACTTCAAGAGCAAAAATGATTATTGAAGTTCTCATCGATAAATACGATGGTGCAAACCAAGACTTCAAAACGAAAAGCTTAAAAAGTGAAATGGCATTTCTCGACAATCGATTAAATGCCGTTGCTCGTGAATTAGAGACTCAGGAAAATACCGTGCGTGATTTCAAAGCAAGTAATAAAATCAATAACGTGTCAGCCTCAGCTGATCAATTACTGACCAGCTTAACGGATATTGACAAGCAAAAGAATGACAATAAGTATAAAGAGACACTTCTGTCAAATATTGAGAACTACATTCGTAATCGTCCGGAT
The DNA here is from genome assembly GCF_050589245.1 of Endoryza foliicola. Lineage (NCBI taxonomy): Bacteria > Pseudomonadati > Bacteroidota > Chitinophagia > Chitinophagales > Chitinophagaceae > Endoryza > Endoryza foliicola. Next base: position 386,373 of record NZ_JBOBEW010000005.1, read on the forward strand.
GAAAAGATACAAGTAGCAGGTGTGCAAGATGGTGAACTACTTGGGCTGGTTTCTGCCTACAACGGGAAACTCACCGAAAGAGCTTCTGTACTAGCTTATGGTGCGGCTCAAGATCTTCGTTTGCCTCCAATAAATACAAAAATTGAAGATTTAAAGCGTTCTATAGAAAATCGTATCAATAGCTTGAGAGAGGAGTTAGGTACTAGCAATTCCTATCTAGCCGAAAGAGAACGTTCTACGAACTCTCGCTTTGTTACATTGCCAGAGAAAGAAAAGAATTACATCGAAGTAAACCGCCTACTGAATGTAAAACAAACACTTTATGTATTCTTGCTTCAGAGAAAAGAAGATAAGAATATTGAATTTGCATCTTCCGGATTTGGTGGTTCAAGAATAGTAGATTGGAAATTTAGCAATATGCGAGAACCAAGACCTCTGTTCATTTATGCAGGGGCATTAGGTGCTGCTATTTTGCTACCCTTGTTAATCATTGTAATTGCGTTCATTTCAAATAGGAAAATTGACAGTTTTGAAGACATTTACAAGTCTACAGCAATGCCGGTAGCGGGCGAGATTTCATATTTGCCAAAGAATAAAGAGAATATTGTTATTACTGAAGATAATGTAAGCGCTGTTGCAGAACAATTCAGAACATTAAGAACTAATTTCTTCTATTTAAGTAAACAACTTGCTAATAAAGTGGTAATGGTTACCTCGAGTATTAGTGGTGAAGGAAAGAGTTTTGTGAGTCTGAATTTGGGAAACAGCATTGCTATTTCCGGCAAGAAAATCGTGCTACTTGAGTTTGACTTGAGAAACCCGACGTTGAGCGATAAAGTTAATCTTGAAGATAAAGTTGGAATACACAATTATTTGTCGGGTGAAGTTTCAATTGAAGAGATTGTAAATCCGGTAGAAGGGTATCCCAACTTATATTTTATCAGTGCAGGAACTCCTTTAACACCAAATCCGGGTGAAATAATCTTAAGCAACAAGATGCCAACAATGTTTGAGTATCTGAGAGCCAATTTTGACTATATTATCTTAGACACCCCACCAATTGAAGCGGTATCGGATTCGCTAACGATGTCGAAATATGTAGATAGCACTTTCTACATTGTACGACATAAGTACTCCAATAAATCGTCTCTTACGTTGATCAATCAATTGTATAAAGACAAAAAGTTGCCAAATCCTGTATTGGTAATCAATGGTATTAAAGCCGGAGATGGATACAGAAACGCCTATGGATACGGGTATGGGCAGAAGGCGAAGATTAAGAAAAAGAAAGGATTTTTAAGAATAGCATCAATATTTTAACTAGATACAACAGAACTGAAAACCAGTTCTGTTGTGTTTTAACAAAACTCGACTGTGCAGTATCAATACAAGAATAATTTTATTGGCTATTTCAAGTTCTACTATCGAATTGTAGGGAAAAGAATGATCTTCTTTTTCATGCTTACAATTTTGATAAGTTTTCTTGACGGCTTGGGTTTGGCAATGTTCATACCTCTGTTGCAAAGTGTTTCAGATGCTGGCAACACAGGTGCTGCTGATACCTCATCAATGGGTGAGCTACATTATCTTGTTGACTTCATTAGGTCTATGGGATTTGAGCTTACACTAAATACTGTTTTAGGGAGCTTGATGATCTTGTTTATTGCAAAGGGGATTATGAGATTCTTTCAATTGAGTTATTATGCAGCGCTCAGACAGTATTTTATTAAAAAGGTTCGAACTCAGCTAATTGATAATTTAAATGGCATTTCGTATAACTCGTTTTTGAAGATTGAATCAGGTAGAATTCAAAATACGTTGACAGTAGATGTACAAAGACTGTTTCAGACAATGAAGTTTTACTTTGATGCATCGCAAGCATTTGTGATGTTAGCTACTTACATGTTGCTTGCATTCTTAGCGAACTACCAATTCGCAATTTTAGTTGGCGTTGGTGCCGGATTATCGAATTTGATATACAGAAGAATCTACAAAGTTACTAAGAAGGCATCGATTGCTTTGTCGAGCAAAGGAAGTGACTTTAATAGTTTTCTTGGCCAATCAACAAACTACTTTAAATACTTGAAGTCGACGAATACATTCGCGCCGTATGCAAAGAAGTTGAAGAAAGTTATTACGGAGACTGAGTTTTTAAACAGGAAGATTGGTAATATGAATGCAATTACCACAGCTGTAAAAGAGCCTATGATTGTAACGATTGTTACAATTGTAATTTTTGTTCAGATCAGGTTCATGGGCGCTAGTTTGGGTGCTATTATATTGAGTTTATTATTATTTTACCGAGCTCTTAGTTTCCTGGTTATGATTCAAAATCATTGGCAAGGATATATTGAGAATATTGGCGGAATGAATGCAGTTGCCACTTTACTTGATGAAATGGCATCATTGAAAGAAGAAAATGGGCAAACGCAATTTACCAACTTAGAAAAAGGCATCACTGTTAGCAATGTTACTTTTAAATACGGAGACAAGACCGTAATAGACAATATCAGCATTCAAATTCCACGAAGAAAAACAGTTGCATTGGTGGGAGAAAGTGGCTCTGGAAAGACGACTATGGCGAATATGATTGTTGGATTGATCAAGCCTGAGTCGGGAACTATTTATATCGACGGAACAGCTATGGATCAGTACGATCTCAATTCTTATAGAAGTACTATCGGCTATATTTCTCAAGAGTCAGTTATTTTTAGCGACTCCATTTATAATAATATCACATTCTGGGCGGAAAAAACACCTGAGAATATCGAACGTTTCAAAGAGGTGGTGAAGATTGCTTTGTTAGAAGACTTTATCAATAACCAGCCTGAACACGAAGAAACGAAACTTGGCGATAATGGAATATTGATTTCAGGGGGCCAGAGACAACGAATCTCGATTGCCCGGGAACTTTATAAAAATACCAGCATCATTGTTTTTGATGAGGCAACATCAGCACTTGACTCTGAAACTGAGAAATCAATTCAAGAGAATATTGAGAAATTGTATGGAAGTTTCACTATGATTTTAATTGCACATCGACTGTCTACCATTAAGACTGCCGACACCATATTTTTACTTGAAAAAGGAAAAATATCAGCTTCAGGTACTTTCGAAGAAATGATAGATAAGTCACCTAGGTTCAAGAAAATGGTAAGTCTCCAAGGTTTTCATTAAATATTCCAGCATTACCCTATAATAAAATTGTCATGATTCCAGTAACGAAACCTTTTTTGCCACCAGTTGAAGAATACGAAGCATTCGTAAAGGATATTTGGACGAGGCATTGGCTAACGAATAATGGCCCGTTGGTGAACGAATTAGAAATCAGAGTAAAGAATTATTTGCAAACTCCCCATTTCTTGTTTGTTAATAATGGTACGATTGCACTTCAGATGGCCATACGAGCCCTACGCTTGGAAGGTGAAGTGATCACGACTCCGTTTTCGTTTATTGCAACAACAAGTAGTTTGATGTGGGAGCGTTGTACACCGGTGTTTGTAGACATTGATCCCGATACTTTCAATATTGATCCAGAAAAAATTAGAGCCGCAATTACGCCTAAGACAACTGGTATTTTAGCTACCCATGTTTTTGGTAATCCATGTGATATAGAAGCAATTACTGAAATTGCAAAAGAATACAACTTAAAAGTAATTTATGACGCGGCACACAGCTTCGGTGTGAAATACAAAGGGCAATCGCTTTTTAATTTCGGAGACATAAGTACAACCAGCTTCCATGCAACGAAATTATTTCATACAATTGAAGGTGGCGGTGTATTTACTGTCAATGCAGAGTTGTTAAAGGAAATGGCATATGTTAGAAATTTCGGGTTTGATGGGCCGGAGAATTTCGCTACAGTGGGAATCAACGGAAAGAATTCTGAATTTCATGCTGCGATGGGCCTTGCAAACCTAAAATACATAGAAGATATTCTGAACAGAAGGAAAGATACCTACGAGTATTATTTAGAGCATCTTCAAGACAAAAATATCAAGTTTCAAAAAATAGAAAAGAATACTACCTACAATTATTCCTATTTCCCTGCAATTTTCGAGTCGGAAGAAATTCTAAAAAAAGTAGAGAATTATTGTATGATGAACTTGATTGTTCCTAGAAGGTATTTTCATCCATCACTCAATACTATTAGAATACTTTCAGGTAACAAATGTCCGATAAGTGAAGATATAGCTTCTCGCGTTTTGTGTTTGCCGATGTATCATGTGCTAAGTAAGGAAGAGACCAATTTTATCCTTCGAATCATATTGCGAGCATTGAATTACTAGTATGAAAGTTGCAATTATGCAGCCCTATTTTTTTCCATATATAGGGCAATTTAACCTTATTCTTGCGGCAGATCGTTTTCTTTTATGTGATGAAGTACAGTACATCAAGAAGGGATGGATTAACCGAAATCGGATCATTACNTATTTTTTTCCATATATAGGGCAATTTAACCTTATTCTTGCGGCAGATCGTTTTCTTTTATGTGATGAAGTACAGTACATCAAGAAGGGATGGATTAACCGAAATCGGATCATTACACAGTTGAATACTGTTGATTATATTACTGTGCCCATTCAAAAGCACAGTAGTAAAGAAATAATCAAGAATATCTATATAGCGAATGAATTGCTTTGGCAAAAAGAAATTCTAAATAAACTAAAGGCGTACACGAAAGCACCATACTACAAAGAAGTTAGTGAGCTTGTTGAGTTCGTAGTGTATTCCAAGAAAGAAACTATTGCGGAATTGAACGCTATTTGCTTTGAAACGGTGTGTAAATACCTTGATATCCCTTTTAAAATTGAATTTACTTCGTCTTTGAATATCGATTATTCATCTGTAAAACGTGTGGAAGATTGGGCTATAACTATTTCGAAAGCAGTAAGTGCTACAGAGTATTTGAACCCTCCAGGTGGCATGAGTATTTACGAAAATGAGTATTTCAAAAATGCCGGAATTGAGTTAAAATATATTAAGCCTATAACGCAAGTTTACAAGCAGTTTTCAAATACGTTTGAAGCGAATCTTTCAATAATTGATGTTTTAATGTTCAATGGAAGTAAAGGTTCAAAAGAATTGATTTCTAAATACGAAGTGATATGAGGGAATACGGTGGATACATAGAACTGGAATCAGTAGGAAATCAATGTTCCGAATATCATAGTGGAATTAGAACCAAATGTGGTAGGGCTTCGTTGAATTATATTTTAGAATCAGTAGAGGTAAAAAAGATCTACTTGCCTTATTATTGCTGCATTCGAGTATTAGATCCTGTGTGGGATAAGGCAATTCCCTATGAATTTCTCGAAATAGATCAGAATCTAGAACTCAAGGAGTTGCCCAAATTAGCAGCAGGCGAGTACCTGATTTATGTGAACTTCTTTGGAATGAAGGAAGAGTATATTTCAAAGCTAGGGAATGAATTTAAAGATCAATTAATTATTGATAATACCCAAGCCTATTTTTTCAAGAAACAAACTGAATATTGGCATTTCAATTCATGTAGGAAGTTCTTTGGTGTGCCCGACGGAAGTTATCTTTATATGCCTCATTCATATAAACTAAGCCAACCAACAAAAATAAATTCAGAGTACAAGGTAGAGCATTTATACAAACGTATATTATACAACGCACCAGCCGGATATCAGGACTACAACGCCAATGAAATGTTGTTGGATCATCGGATTGAAGATATGAGTTCTTTCAGTCGTTATCACTTGCAACACATTGACCAAGATGCTTTGGCAGCAAAAAGACTCAGCAACTTTCAAGTAGCGCATTCTATCTTAGGAAATTCGAATCGATTTGATACGTCTGCGATAAATGCCGGCCTGTATTATCCTTTTTTCCCGAGCGTATTGGTAGATAAAAAGCGCTTTTTCCAGCGGAACATATTTATATCAACGCTCTGGGGAGACCTTTTTGAACGCCCACAAACTGATCAATTTAGTTTTGAGAAGGAAATTTCAACATATCTTATACCCATTCCAATTGACCACAGATACAATGCCGCTGACATCGAACATATTTGTTCTGTTGTTTTGGAATTAATCAACACTTAACCTATGAACGCTCCTTTAGTTTCTGTATGTGTAATTACATACAATCACGAACCATTTATCAGGAACTGTCTTGATGGAATACTACAACAAAAGGTCAATTTTCCAATTGAAATTATTATTGGAGAAGATTGTTCTAAAGATGGAACAAGGTCTATTATTGAAGAGTATGTTGACAAGTATCCTGATTTATTTGTACCTATCTTTCATAACAAGAATGTAGGTGGCGCACGAAATGGTTACGAACATTGTTTTAATAAGATAAGAGGGAAGTATGTTGCCGTTTGTGAGGGGGACGATTTTTGGACGAATGCTGACAAGCTTCAAAAGCAGGTTGATTTTTTAGAAGCTCATCCAGAGTTTTCTTTTTGCTTCCACAGAATTGATGCAGTGAATGAAAAAAATGAAAAGCTGGAAGCTCAAGACACTTTTGATGGAGTAAAAGTATATAGTCCGGAGGAAGTGATTCATACGTTTATTCCTACGCTTTCGGTAGTATTCAAACATAACTTTACCAGAATTCCCGAGGAAATATATAGTGTAAAGAGCGCTGATGCATTTCTATTTGCAATGTTAGCGAAATTTGGGCCCGGCGCGGATTTAGGGTTCATGGGAGCTTCCTATAGAAAGCATTCAGGTGGGGTTTTCAATAGTTTGTCTAAATACAAACAATTGCAGCAAGCAATTGAAACAAGAAGAACGATGCTAAAATCAGAGTTTTTCGACAAGCGCATTAAAAACGAGATTAAACGTGATATTTTCACTCGCAAGAAAAAGGGATTTCTACTTCTATTGAAAGAGTTCAAACTCAGTGAAATTCCAAGCTTGTTAACCCTATAAACCTAATCTTATGTCAACAGTGTACATTCGTCCAACAGTAATTGAAGATGCAAAAGTGTCTTACAAATGGAGAAACATTCCCAGATTATGGAAATACACAGCATTCAAAACGGACAAAGAAATCACCTATGAAGTCGAAAAGGCATGGCTCGAGAAGAAGCTTGAACAAAATAATGAATTTCGATTCTCAATTTGTTTAGTTGAAAACGATCAGTACATCGGGTACATGTTCATTAACAACATAACAGAAGATGAAGGTGAAATACACACTGTAATAGGAGAGATGGCCTATTGGGGTGGCGGAAGAGCGAAAGATGCGGCTAAATTGGTTTTAGATTCTATGTTTAAAAACACGTCTGTTAAACAGATCATAACCAAAGTTAATGTGAAGAACCTTGGTGCAATTAAACTTACTTTAGACATGGGATTTGAAAAAACACACGAAGAGTTTCATCAAGAAACGGGATTCGATTTAGTGGTTTTTAGAATGACTAAAGAGTCATTCTATGAGCAATTCCCTGATTTTAAATAAAAATATATTGCGTAGAATGTTGATAACCATTTGATTTGTAGAATTGTTTTTTTAGAGATTTATGAATAATTTGTAATTAGATTCAATTGTACCCCATGATAGCTACAGAAATTAATGCTCGAGTAGCAAAAAACGAAATTTCAGAAAAAGAAGTAGCCGTGAAAAAGCTTGCCATAATGCAACCCTATTTTCTTCCGTATATCGGATACTTTCAGTTGTTTAAGGCAGCAGATGAATTTATTATTTATGATAATATTGAGTATACAAAAAAGGGCTGGATCAATAGAAATCAATTTGTTTTGAACGGGAAAACACAATTGTTCAGTATACCTCTAGAAAAATCATCTGATTATTTAGATGTAGTTCAAAAAATCATTTCTCCAGAATTCGAGAAAGAAAGGAAAAAAATTCTAGCCCAAATCCATTCAGGTTATCGAAAAGCACCAGAGTTCAAGAATGTGTATCCCTTAATGGAAGAAGTTTTCATGTATGATAATAAGAACCTTTTTGAATTCACACTGCATTCTGTGCAAAAAGTAACAGCGTTCTTAGGAATAAACATTCCCATTAAAGTATCTTCAAAATTTGATGTAGATCACAACTTAAAAGGTTCAGCAAAAGTAAGGAGCCTTGCAAAGGCAGCAAATGCTGACTACTATATTAATCCCATTGGTGGGCAGTGCTTGTACAGTGTTGATGAATTCAAAGCAGATGGAATTGACTTGAAATTTCATAATTATCGACCTATACCATATACTCAAGTTGATGTAAGTGAATTTATATCACATATGTCAATAATTGATGTGTTGATGAATAATTCGCCCCAGCAAGTTCAAGTTCATTTACAATCATATGAAGTGCTTTAATTGAACCTCGTTAGTTGACACATTTTCCCCACATTTTTATATTAATAATTCTACCCTAAACCTAAATTAATTTTAGTATGCTTACACAAGAAGAATTTCATGATGAAATCAAAGACCGTGGTTGGGTTCATTTCAAAGGTGTTCTAAGTAGCGAATTTGTTGACGCATTGAATGAAGGAATGGACATTGCCTATCAAAATTGCCGTAATGTTCAAGTTCAGAATGGAGTTGACGTTAACACCGATGGAACAGTTCACCATTTACTAGGTCAACATGAGGTTTTTTTGGAGTTTATCAAAAAGCTCCCATTGCATGACTATATGAAAACCTTTTTCGGTATTCCTTATATTGTAAACGGATTTGGAGGTGTTATTAATCTACCTCACAAAGCCTCTTATGTATGTAATATTCATAGAGATATTAGAACATTCTATACCTTACCCATGATGATAAACATGTTGGTAATGTTAGATGACTTTACACTGGAGAATGGAGCCACCTATTTCTTGTCCGGGTCAAATAAAAAAGATGAGCGCCCTACAGATGAAGATTTTTACGCAAAATCTGAAAGAGCTGTAGGAAAAGCCGGAGATATCATACTTTTTGACTCTCTGGTTTGGCATGCAGCCGGAAAAAACACTACTGAAAAAATTAGAAGAGCCCTAACATTGACTTATTCCAGACCTTTCATGAAGCAACAGTTGGATTATCCACGTGCTTTAGGTTACGATAGAGGAGAGGAATTCGCAGAAGATGTTAGGCAAGTACTTGGGTATAATTCACGCGTACCTTCGAACCTAAGCGAATGGTACCAACCACCTGCTAAAAGATTTTACAAACCAGGCCAAGGTTAATTATATGAATAGCTACTATTTAAGGGAAATTGAAAAGCGTGACATTGGGCAAATTAATACTTGGCGCAATGATCGTTCTATAATTGAACTATTGGGCAATAATTTCATCTATATTGCGAATGACCTAGATGAAGCATGGTATGAAAACTATGTAGCCAATAGGGCTAGTGCAAAGCGTTTTTCAATTATTTGTCAAGATTCAGATCTCTTTATTGGAAATGTTCAGTTAACCTCCATACATCCCATTAACAAATCTGCCGAATTTTCAATTGTAATTGGCAATAAAGACTATTGGAGTAAAGGGGCCGGAAGATTTGCAACAAAAGAAGCACTCCGCCATGGGTTTCAAGATCTGAATTTAAACAGAATTTGGCTTACTGTATTGGATACTAATTCCCGCGCTATTCATCTCTATCAATCATTGGGTTTTGTAGCGGAAGGTATACAAAGAGAGGCGTTGTACAAAAATGGCGCCTACTGTAATCTTATGTTTATGTCTATTTTGGCGAAAGAGTACTTCTCCAAAAATTCTTAAAATTATGTCCACTAGCCTTAATAATGGTGCAGCAGAGGAGTCAATTCCACTGCTTTCTGTTTGTATTGTTACTTATAATCACGAAAAGTACATTCGTCAATGTCTTGATTCTGCTTTAGCACAGCAAACCAACTTTCCTTTTGAAATAATAATTGGTGAAGATTGCTCTAAAGATGCTACGAGGGCCATCATTCAAGAGTTTGAGCAACATTATCCGGAAACGATAGTCCCAATATATCATGACAGGAATGTTGGTGCAGCACGGAATAATTTTGAATTTGTATTTGGTAAAGCAAGAGGAAAATATTTAGCGATTTTGGATGGTGATGATTATTGGACTGATCACCAAAAATTACAAAAGCAAGTAGACTATTTGGAGGCTCATCCAGAAACTTCGTTTTGCTTTCACAGAAGTGATTCTGTAGATGATGATGGTAAATTAATTGAGACCGGCGTTCGCAGTGAGGCGATTACGGTGCACAATTGGAAAGATGTATTCCACATTTTCATACCCACATTATCTGTAGTATGCAGAAATCATTTTGCAAGTATTCCTCCAGAAATGTTGGTTACCAAAAGTGGTGATGCATTTATTTTTGCGATTCTTAGCGGATATGGCAATGCTGCTGATTTGGGTTTTGTAGGTTCCGCATATAGAGTTCACGGTGGTGGAACCTATTCTTCAAAATCGCAAGTGGACCGATTTATTCAGACAATCGAAAATCGAAAGTTAATGAGAAGTGCAAGTTGCTTTTCTGAGCTTCAGAAGCGGGAACTTACCATTGAAATCAAGAAACGCAAATCAACTTATACAAAACAGTTTATTAAGAAAGGGCAGATTATCAATGCTCTTAAAATTATTCTTACTTAATCAAAAAATGATGATTACTGTAATTACACCCACATATAACAGAGCCGAATTGGTACAAGCGACCATTAAAAGTGTATTAGCGCAGTCTTATACTGACTGGGAACTTGTTTTGGTTGATGATGGTTCAACTGATAATACCGAAGAAGCTATTCAACATTTTCTTTCCGATAAGAGAATAAGCTATCATAAAAAGCACAATAGCGGACAAGCTGATAGTTTGAATTATGGAGTAGCCAGAGCAAAAGGTGAGTTCATTGTATTTTTGGATTCGGATGATGAAGCTTATCCGAATTGGCTAGAAACTGTAGTAAAGGAAATAACGCCAGAACTAGGCGTTTTAAGCGTTGGTGCAATCCGTAAGTTCAGTGATGGTTCAACAATTGAAGAGGGAATGAATGTATTCCATTTATTTGGAGAGTCAATTAAACTAAAATTTACTTGTGGTTCTTTCTTTATTCGAAAGGAGGTTTTTGATGCAGTGGGTGGATATGATATTAGTTTGAATTCTAATATACAAACCGATTTGGGTTACCGAATATTAGCGCATTTAAGAAAGGTGAATTTGCATTATAAAGTGGTGCCTGGCTACCTGATGCAGATCAATGTTCACTTAGGTGAAAGAATTCGAACGAATTGGAATCGCCGAAGAGAAGGAGGGATGAAGTTCTTAAAAAAGCATTACGACTTTCTTTATCAGTACGACAAAAAGGAAATCTCAAATATTTATGCTGCAATTGCATTTTCTAGTCATAAACTTAGATTGAAGAAAGAAGCAGTTGGGTTGTTGCTAAAAGCAATACAGCACAATCCATTTAGATTTATTAACTATTTACGCGTTGTTCGTTACGCTATATCTTAAACAATACCCAACATGTCTGATACTGTTTGTGCTGTTATTGTAACATATAACAGAATTGATACTTTGAAAACTGCCTTACAACACATTCTGGATCAAAACAAAGTTCCGGAACGAATAATTATTGTTGACAACAATAGTACAGATGGCACAATTGATTATTTAAGAACACTCGAGGGACATGCAATTGTTCATCCAATGTATTTGCCTTCGAATGTTGGATCAGCTGGCGCTATTGCAGCTGCTATGAAAGAAGGAATTAAGAATGGTAAATTCGACTATTTCTGGATTCTTGATGATGATACTTTCTATGAGAAAAATGCATTAAACGAGCTACTCGATAACATGCATAAAACTGATTTTGCAATGATCGGTCTTCATGGTGCTCATATAAAGTTTGGCAGAAAAATTATGGTATCGGATGATGCACCACTTACTCAAGTAGATTATTCTTTAATAGACGGTTCATTGATCAAAACTGAGGCTATTGAAAAATCGGGAGTGGTAGATGAACGCTTTTTTATGATGTGTGATGATCATGAATACAGTTTGCGGCTTCGTCAGAATGGATTCAAGATTGGCGTATTGAAAAATGGGGCAGACAACCGCTTGTACTTGGGTGGCCATGGTAGTTTTACTCGTGCCACCCTTTGGAGAGGATATTATTCTGCACGAAATCATATGTTGATCATCCGGAAATATTTTTCAATTCCAAATTTACTTGCTTATATCTGGATGCAGATCAAGTTGTTAACAGCAGCAGCACTATTTGCTCCAGACCGCTTCAAAAGAGTTCGGTACCGCTTGAAAGGAATTTGGCATGGGATCAGAGGAATTGGTGGTAGAACATTGGATCCCGGTACATTGGAGTTTGACATGAAAAACAGAATGTAATTCTATTGTTAATTTATTAAGGATATTTTAAGGTGTTCTGATTTTTCGTGAAGTTTAGCCATGTTTGGCGCAAAATTCCGTAAACGAACCATCAGTAACCTTAAACTAATATACAAAGCGGGGATATTAAAAACCCTCTTTATATTGTTTTCTTTCACAGGTTCAGCTGAAGAAATTGATGTTGAATGGAAAGGTCGACATGTTTACATTAGAAAACGTTCTAGTGATTTCATGGTGTTTCGACAAATTTTCATCAATGAACAGTACGCGATTCGAGAATTACCTGAAAAAAGCAGTGTTAAAAACATAATTGATCTCGGCTCCAACATTGGATTATCGGTCGAATATTTTAAGATGCGTTTTCCGAATGCACGAATTATTGCAGTGGAACCCGAATCCGAGAATTTCAAACAACTCCTGAAAAATACACAACAGTTCGAAAATATTATATGTCTCAATAGAGCTATATGGAATTCAGAAACTGTTCTGAATATTGCTGATGAAGGAATGGGTAATTACGGATACATGACTGTTGAAGGTTCTGAGCATACCATCCAACGTATTTCGACTACAACCATTCCAACAATTATGCGAGAGTATTCAATCGATTTTATCGATATTCTCAAAATAGATATTGAGGGTGCAGAAGTTTCATTGTTCAAAGACAATTACACTGAATGGCTTTCAAAAACCGGTTGCATTATAATTGAACTTCACGATTGGGTTAAGCCAGGATGTGCTGAAGTTTTTTTCAAAGCACTTTCTAATTATCACTATAATTTCTCTTATAAAGGGGAAAGTGTGGTCATCAATCTTATACACTCATAAGTTAATTCACTCAGGTTATTATGAACGATATACAGGTCGACAATAAGTCGGCCCTTACTGTTTTATTCGTAATCGATTCGCTTGAAATTGGCGGTGCAGAGCAAAGCTTGTTTGAAAATCTACGCAGATTTAATAGTGTAAAGCCTATTGTTTGTCACTTATACAAGGGTGAGACTTTAAAATCATCGTTTGAAAAAGAAGGAATCACAGTTTATTCGCTTAATGTTTCAGGCAAATATGGTTTTATCGAAGCAACAAAGAAACTTACAAAAATAGTTCGGGAAACCAAGCCTCAAGGTTTGGTCGCCTATTTAACACGTTCAGAACTGGTTTCCAGGTATGTTGCAAAGAAACTAAAAATACCTGTTTTCGGAACATTCGTAAGTGATTTGTACTCGAACGAATACAATAGAAAACTAAGTGCAAAAGCACGAGTACTGGTAACGATATTTAAAAAAATCAATCGATATACAGCCCAATACTGTCGTGGTTTCATCGCAAATTCTGAAAGCACGAAAAAGATTAATTGCATACATCTGAATGTGGAACCGGAAAAGGTTGTAGTGATCAATAGAGGAAGAGACGGGTCAAGATTTCATTTCCATAATAATCGACTTAATTCGGAGCGAATAAAGCTAATAAGCGTCGGCAGGCTTGTAGGTGTAAAAGGACATCAAGATTTGATTCGAGCTGTTGCAGTGGAACGTGAACAAGGTCGCTCCTTTGAATTAGATATTGCGGGTGAAGGACCGGAGCGATTATCATTGGAAAAACTGATTAGTGAATTGAACCTAAATGAGGTGGTACGTTTATTAGGGAGTCGTAAAGATATACCGGAATTAGTTCAAGAGTACGACGCCTTCTTTTTCGGGTCGCACAGTGAAGGATTTAGTGGGTCTGTAGTTGAAGCAATGATGGCCGGGCTGCCGGTTATTGTAAGTAATATCCCGGTAAACAAAGAAGTAGTTACACATTTAGAAACAGGATATATTTTTGAAAAGGGATCCATTGAAAGTGCGGCCAAGGCTCTTGAATGGTTAAACTCAAATAAGCAAGAGGCCTTAAAGATGGCTGAGAAAGCAAATCAAATTGCTAGAGAACGTTTCGAATTAAATACAATCGCAAAGGAGTTTGAGTCGTACTTGCTCCAACAATTACAATAATGAAGATTCTACAGTTGGTTCAGAAGCCTCAAATGCGAGGTGCGGAGATGTTTGCTTCGCAGCTTTCTACCCACATTAATACATTAGGTCACGAAGCTCAATTGGTGTTCATTTATCCCGGTGAAGCACCATTGCCTTTTTCTGGTAAAAAGCATCATATCTACGGACATTCAAAAAAGAAGTTCTTTGATATTGCTGCTTGGAAAAGACTTGCAGCGATAATAAAAGCAGAAAAGCCGGATATTATACAGGCTAATGCCGGAGATACTTTAAAATATGCTGTTTTTTCTAAACTGATCTTTCGTTGGAAACAGCCAATTGTGTTCAGAAACGCAAGTACGATCAGCCTTTATATAAAATCAAGTTCTGCTAAACTTCTGAATGGCTTTTTCTTTTCTTTCTGCAAAAAAATTATATCGGTAAGTCATTTGTCTGCAAAAGATTTCAAGGCTTTGTATCCAAAATTTACCAATCGAACTGTTGTGATTCCTGTTGGTATTGATTCGATAGAAAAGCTACAATCGGACGAAAAATTGACTGGTGAGCCCGCTATTTTGCATGTGGGTGGATTTAGCTTTGAGAAAAACCATCGTGAACTCATTTCAATATTTGAACTTTTTCTTAGAACATACCCGAAAGCTCAACTGCACTTAGTGGGAGATGGACCATTGAAAAATTCGATTGAAAAGTTGGTTAACGAAAAGAATTTAGAAGCCTGCGTTCATTTCTACGGTTTTAGAAAAGATGCACCTGTTTTTATGCAAAAGGCCGATTGCCTCGTATTGCCGAGTGTAATTGAAGGATTACCAGGGGTTATTTTAGAAGCTTTTGCATGTTCGCTTCCTGTAGTCGCAAACGATGTGGGCGGAATTCATGAAATCGTTAGGAACAAGGAAACCGGCTTTTTAGTAGCAAAAGGTGATATCAACGCTTTCTGTGAGGCCATGGTACAACAGGTTGCTAGCCCTAATGCTCTAATGAAGGAAAAAGCACTGAATTTGGTCAATAACGAATATCAGAACAATAAAATAGCGGAAAAATTTATCATAGAATACAGAAATCTATTGTAAATCATTGACTTATTCTTTGAAAAGTAGTAATTATGTCCCCAACTGAAAAAAACTATTTGAGAGTGAAAACTTCAAGTAATCAATCGAAAATACCGGTATTGCACATTATCAAGTCTCTTGGTAGAGGCGGTGCCGAAATATTGCTTCCCGAAACCTTGCGTAAACATGATAAAGAGAAGTATGAATTTCACTATATCTATTTTCTTCCTTGGAAGAATCAAGTGGTAGGTGAAATTGAAAAGGAGGGAGGGAAAGTAATCTGTATTCCTGCAAAGAATAATCTGGAGATCTTTTTGAGAGCAAGAAAAATAGCTGCCTATGTAAAAGAGCATAAGATTCAATTGATCCATTGTCACTTACCTTGGGCCGGAATTGTTGGTCGCTTAGTAGGAAGATTAACAAAGGTTCCGGTTGTATACACAGAACACAACAAATGGGAGCGTTATCATAAACTCACTTATTTCTTGAATAAGTTCAGTTTTGCCAGTCAGGAAACAGTAATTGCTGTTTCGGGTGAAGTTGCTCAATCAATTAAAAGTCACTACAAAGGGTCTAAGCCAAATGTTACCGTTGTAATGAATGGAATTGATACAGATAAGTATTCACCACAACAAGCAGGAGCGCTAAACGTGCGTGAACAACTTAAAATACCTGTTGACGCTCCGGTTATTGGAATTGCATGTGTTTTCAGAGCACAGAAAAGATTGACTACCTGGGTGTCTATTGCAGCAGAGATTCGTGCACAAATTCCCAATGCCCATTTCATAGTAGTAGGCGATGGAATTTTGAGAGAAGAAGTATTCAAGAAAGCGAAAGAACTTAATACAGAGAATTACCTTCACTTTGTAGGCCTCCAAACAGAAACACGTCCATATTTTAAAGCCATGGACATCTTTATGATGAGTTCTGAGTTTGAAGGACTGCCGATAGCAATGCTGGAGGCAATGAGTATGGGTTGTATGCCCGCATGTACTGCCGCAGGTGGTATAGGCGAAGTTGTAAAAGATGGATTGAATGGCATTTTAGTACCTGTTCATGAACCAATGAAACTATCAACAGAAATCATTGAATTATTAAACAATAGCGAAGAACTTAATAAACGCAAAAAGGCCGCCCAAAAAACCGTGATTGATTCATTTAGTATGACAAAGATGGTGGGTGAGCTTGAGGACATCTATTCAAATGTTCTATAACTAATTAATTTATTTTACTGTGATTGGAGCTTTCATACTTCTTATTGTGATTTACGCTTGTACCATTCCAATTCTCAATGGAATGCGCAAGAAGTTTTCTTGGTTCGATGTGAGTTTGATGCAAAAACTGTTTTGGTATCACGTCCTCTTTTTTCTGATCTATTATATTTTTGCACTATACAGCCCTTCAGATTCAAAAGGCTATTTTTCAAGACCTCAAGTTGCATTAGATGGTTGGCTTGAAATTTATGACACCGGTACTCCATTTATTGACTTCCTGGGCTATCCATTTATTGTAAAGTTTGGATTCAGTTATGAAATGATGATGTTATTGTTTTCTTGGTTAGGATACTGGGGCTTCGTATACTTTTATATATTCTTCAAAGAAAATGTAAAACATAAGCATACTTTTTATGGTAAAGATTTAATTACCATATTTATATTCCTTCCTAATATGCACTATTGGACTGCGTCGTTAGGAAAAGGTTCAATCATCTTCTGGGGGCTGGCACTCACCACTTATGGTATCAGCAATATCTCGAAAAGAAAGTTCTCCATTTTTCTCGGAATGCTGATTGTTTATCAAGTAAGGCCCCACGTGTTTTTTGTAATGTTAGGTGCAATATTGGTAGGCTTCTTTACAGGTCGGCAGAAAGTGCCTTTTTACCAGAAAATGATTGTATTGCTTGCCGGTACAGCTACCTTGATCTTGATGTATGATAAAATTCTGGCGTTTGCTAACCTGGATGGAGATAATGTATTTGAAAGTTTCGATGCACTATCTAGTCACAGGGCACAGGAGTTAGCAAAATCTAATTCTGGTATTGATATTTCTAATTACCCTTTAATTTTTAAGTTTTTTACCTTTTGGTATCGTCCTTTGTTTATTGATAGTCCGGGGCCTGTTGGTCTCTTAGTAAGTTTTGAAAACATGTTTTACCTGGCACTTACTGTGCGCCTCTTTAAAGGTAGATTCCTTGGATTTTTTGCAAAAAGTGATGCACTTGTGAAAACAAGTGCCGTTATGTTCTTGGGGATTTCTTTTGCGTTATCTGGAACACTATCGAACCTGGGTATTATTATTCGCCAGAAAAGTATGGTAATGTATTATTTCCTGTTTATTATCTTGGCTTTCCTGGAGTATAAAAAAGTGCTACAAGAGAATAAAAAGAACTCTGAAGCAGCGCCAGTGGATACGGAATTGGAAGTTCCAAACAACATTCAACTAACTCAATAAAACGTACACATATGAGCGGTATTTTCACCATTTCTTTAGATTTCGAACTCCACTGGGGAGTTTTTGATAAGAAGGATCGGAATCAAAGAGAAACTTGTTATCGTAACACACTGAATTTGGTTCCTCGAATGCTGGAAGCATTTGCTAAATATGATGTTCATGTAACTTGGGCTACCGTTGGAAGTATGTTTGTTAACAACGAATCTGAATGGAATGCCATTAAACCCAAAGTTGAGCCTGAGTATGAAATCGAAAAATATTCAGCCTACGATTTCGCTAGAAAAAATGGCCTCGCTGATGGTTATCGTTGGGCACATTTTGCTCCGGACATGGTTGCTGAAATATTAAAATATCCAGGGCAAGAATTGGGCACCCATACTTTTAGTCACTATTACTGCTTAGAAAAGCAACGTAATAATGATGCGTTCAATGCAGACCTAATGGCTGCCGCAAGAGCATCGGCGCCATATAACACCCCTATGCTTTCATTGGTATTTCCAAGAAATCAATTCAATCCGGAATACCTGAGAACTTGCACCAAAAATGGCATTTTAACTGTTCGTTCAAATCCTTCCGATTGGTTCTGGAGTCCGGTTACCAATAAGGGAGCCAATTTAACTAGGAAAATTGCAAGAACTTTGGACGCATATGTAAAAGTGAGCAGTCACAGAACATCTTATCCACTGAGTTCGATCAAAATTACGGAAGGAGAACCTCTTCAATTGCCGGCGAGTAGATTTCTCAGACCATGGAGAGACAAATATCAATTTGCCAATGGGTTGCGCATTCGCAGGCTTTGTGCAGAAATGAAAGAGGCTGCTCAAAAAAATGAAGTGTATCATTTGTGGTGGCATCCGGAAAATTTTGGCGATCACCCGGAACAAAATATGCAAAGTTTGAAAGTGTTGCTAGAGCAATATCAAAAGTTAAAGGCAAAATACGGTATGCAGAGTTGGTCGATGGGAGAGTATGCTCAACATTTGATTCCAGAACGCTACCAAGCACGTTTGAAACAACCGGTAGTTTTACAAAATGAGGCAGTGTAACCCATGATTATACGTTCGGCAACTGACCAAGATCACGAAGGAATAATTGATTTACTCCGCGATTCCCTAGGTGAATCAACGATACCAAAGTCGGCAGCTCTTTGGCAATGGAAACATCAGAATAGTCCATTTGGGCCATCCTATGTATTGGTTGCCGAAGAAGAAGGCAAACTATTAGGCCTTAGGGCCTTCATGCGTTGGCAATGGCACCGAGACGGCAAGATATACAGCACCATTCGCGCAGTTGATACAGCAACGCATCCCGCTCATCAAGGGAAGGGTATTTTTAAAAAATTGACACTCCAGCAAGCGCAACTTTGCAAAAATGATGGAGTACAATTTGTTTTTAATACCCCCAATGATCAGAGCCGACCAGGATACCTTAAAATGGGGTGGGTAGCTCAGGGGAAAATGCCTTTGAAGATTAAAGCAATTCAACCGATTCAAACAATTGTAGGAAAACTCCAGAAAGTAGATAAATATAACGATGAGACCACACCTGTATGGAATCAAAAATGGACTTTTTCACTGTTTGACTTGGTAAATCAATATAAACCGGATGCCAATCGATTAACAACGGTTCTGAGTCCTGATTATATTTCATGGAGGTATGCCAATAATCCGTTGTTCAAATACCAATTTTTCACCGATTATAAGAATTACATTATAATCACTAGAATCAAGAATTACGGCTTTGCAAGAGAGCTCAGGATTGCGGATTTCATCTTATTGAATCCAACTGCAAAAAAAGAAATTAACAAACACATTAAACAGGAACTTGGCCAATTTGTGAAAGAAGCAAAGATCTCTTTTGTATCCATGTCGGGCCAGCAATACAAAATAAATGCGGCCTATTTAAAGTGGATGGGACTACTACCTTCCTTGCAAATTGGGCCAATAGTTACTTTGAAAGATTTGAACATGCATGAACAATTCCCCAATTTATTGAAAATTAAAAACTGGGGATATTCTTTGGGTGATATGGAACTCTTTTAAAGCCGATTTTGAAAAATGGATAAGAAGATCAAGCTGATACGAGTTACAACAGTGCCCATTTCACTTAAAGTGTTGCTTAGGCATCAGCTTAAGTACATGTCGAACTACATGGAGGTCATTGGCATTTCTTCACCGGGAATTGAATTGAAAGAAGTTGAAGATCAGGAAGGAATCAGAACTATTCCTGTACCAATGACGAGGGCGATTACGCCATTTCAAGATTTGAAGTCAATTTGGAATTTATATAAGATTCTTAGAAAAGAGCGTCCTGCCATTATTCATTCTCATACTCCAAAAGCCGGTTTGGTGGCCATGATTGCAGGAAGATTAGCAGGAGTGCCGGTTTGTATCCATACTGTAGCAGGACTTCCTCTCGTAGAAGCAACAGGAGTGAAACGTCGCCTACTAATTATGGTAGAGAAATTGATTTATCGCTTTGCTCATAAGGTATATCCGAATTCAAGTAATCAAGCTCAATTCATCATCGAGACAAAACTTGCAAAACCGTCCAAAATAAAGGTTTTGGGCAACGGAAGCAGTAATGGTATTAATACAGATTTTTTTGCTAGAACTCCAGAACTTGAATCTAAGGCAAATGAAATCAAGTCCAAACATCAACTTTCAAAAGATACTTTTACGTTTGTTTTTGTTGGAAGAATTGTTCGAGACAAGGGTATACATGAGTTAATCGATTCTTTTGTGCAGATCTACAGTGTGAATGGCTCTGTTCGGTTGCTACTGGTAGGGCCATTTGAACAATCTTTGGATCCTATTTCAGAAGATCGTTTGGAAATTTTGAAAACACATCCTGGAATCATTCATTATGACTTCCAACAGGATGTCCGCCCCTTTTTAATGGCAGCTGACGTTTTGGTTTTCCCGTCGTATAGAGAAGGGTTTCCCAATGTTCCGATGCAAGCAGGTGCATTAGAGCTACCTCAAATTGTCACTAATATTAATGGTTGTAACGAAATAGTAGAAGATGGGAAGAATGGTCTGATTGTAACTCCAAAATCAAACCACAACTTACAAACAGCAATGGAGCGTATGATAAACGACAAATCGCTATTCGAGTTTTGTAAAGAAAATGCTCGTAACATGATTGTGTCTAGGTATCATCAACCATATTTTTGGAACATCATTCATCAAGAGTATAATCATTTGCTAAATAAAACGCAACGTGTATAAACATTTTCTGAAACAGGTACTTGACAGCACTTTGGCCTTCGTTGGCTTAATCATTGCGAGCCCTGTTATACTTCTTACGATTGTATTTTTGGCTATTGCCAACCAGGGTAAGCCCTTTTTCTTTCAAAGAAGGCCAGGTAAAAACGGACGTGTTTTCCTGCTGGTGAAATTCAAAACCATGAATGATCGAAAAGATCAAGATGGGAAACTACTCCCAGATGAAGTGCGTCTTACAAAAATTGGAGCATTTGTCCGTAAAACGTCGTTAGATGAGTTACCCCAATTAATCAATGTTTTAAAAGGGGATATGAGCCTTGTTGGGCCAAGACCATTGCTTGTAGAATATCTACCATTGTATACGCCGGAACAAAATCGCAGACACGAAGTAAAACCCGGAATTACAGGGTGGGCACAAGTAAACGGAAGAAATGCGATAAGCTGGGATCAAAAATTTACTTTCGATGTTTGGTATGTCGACAACATTAGTTTTCTTTTGGACATAAAAATCGTCTTTCTAACAATTAAGAAGGTATTCAAATCTGAGGGGATAAGTTCCCAAGGGCATGCAACTATGCCATTTTTTACCGGAAACAACAAATAAATGAACATATTAATTACATCGGCAGGACAAAGGGTATCCTTGGTACGAGCATTTCAGAAAGAGCTTAAAGCGTTGTATCCAAATAGTAAAGTTTTTACCACTGATATGGCGCCTCAATTGAGTGCAGCTTGTAATGTATCAGATGCTTATTTCAAAGTAAAACGAGTTACAGACCCATCATATATCAATGATTTACTTCAATTATGTGTGGAGCAAGATATTAGAATGATTGTGCCAACAATAGATACTGAGCTGTTGGTGCTTGCTGAGAACAGAGCTACATTCGAAGAGAAGGGAATTTACGTTATGGTGAGCGAGTTACCTGTTGTAGATATGTGCAGAGACAAACGGAAAACAAATTCTTTTTTTGAATCGAGAGGAATAGCCATTCCTAAAGCGATTGATAAAAACAATCCAAGCTTTCCTTTGTTTATTAAACCATACGATGGAAGTTTAAGCAGTGACAACTACATTATTCATAGCAAAGAAGAACTCCGCGATTTTCACCTCACTAACGAGAAGTTCTTATTCATGGAGTATTTGAATAAAAAAGAGTACGATGAATTTACGGTCGATATGTACTTCAATAGGGTAGGTGCATTGTGCTGTATTGTGCCAAGAAAACGGATATTAATACGTGCAGGAGAAATTAATAAGGGGGTGACATGCAAAAATGTATTTGTATCTTATTTAAAAGAAAAAATAGGAACGATAGAAGGCGCTCGAGGTTGCTTAACTGGTCAATTCTTTCTTCATCCGGAGAATGGCAAAATTGCAGCCATTGAAATCAATGCGAGGTATGGCGGTGGTTATCCTTTGAGTTATAGGGCCGGAGCGAACTATCCCAAATGGATGATTCAAGAATACTTCCAAAATCAAGCTGTTTCCTATACAGATAATTGGGAGAACAATTTACTCATGTTACGATACGACGACGAAGTTTTGGTTCATGATTATAAAGCAAACTAATAGGCCATTTGTAGTATTTGATTTGGATGATACTTTGTTTCAAGAAATTGACTTCTTGAAATCAGCTTATCGTCATATTGAATTGCTTTTAAAGCCATACTTAGAGGCCAGCCTAGCAGATCAATTGTATGCGGTCTATTCAAATGGGAACAATGCTTTTAAATGGCTTCTTGAAACATACAAAGAACAATTGCCTTCAAATGTTGATCTTAATTTCTTACTTCACGAATATAGAACACATCTACCTACTATTGAGCTGAATGCTGACGCAGCTAATTTTATAAAATTACTTCAGCAGTTCTCCATTCCATTGGGTTTAATAACAGACGGAAGAAGCGTAACCCAACGCAACAAACTCACAGCTTTGGGTATCCAAAATATCTTTGCCTCCATTGTTATTTCCGAAGAATTTGGTTCCGAAAAGCCCAATCCAGCCAACTATCTCCACTTCGAGAGTCTTTTTCCAAGTTTTGAATTTTATTATTTTGGTGACAATACCAAGAAGGACTTTATCGCTCCATTGGCCCTGGGGTGGAAAACTATTTGCGTAAAAAACAAAGGAGAAAACATTCACAATCAAGACTTTACGCTATTATCACCAGAAACCTTGATAATAAATTCTTTTGAAGAAATTGCATTTCTGTAAAAAAAATTCTACTTTAGTGCTGTGATTGTGGAATGTATTGACTATCAATCTTCTACTTCAACAAAACGTACTCCAATTATCTCCCCGAAAGACATCTCCAATTTCTTTTATCTCTGATTCTAATACCTCCGAAGAACGACAAGGTACAGTAGCGACAGTTATTTGTCATCTTTATTGTGTGTCCACCGGTTTACAACGGGGTTGTATCTCTGTTGGCCGTTAACTCTATAAAAAAATGAAAACTAAAATTTGGTTATCATCCCCACATATGGGTGGTAATGAACTCAAGTATGTAAATGAGGCATTTGCTTCGAATTGGATTGCTCCATTGGGCCCCAATGTAGACGGATTCGAAAATGACCTTAAAAGATATTTGGAAAATAGAGTAGCAGTTGCTGCTTTAAGTTCCGGAACAGCGGCTTTGCATTTGGCTTTGGTGTTACTTGGAGTAGGTATTGAGGATGAAGTTATTTGCCAATCAATGACATTTGCCGCATCAGCTAACCCCATCGTTTATCAAGGTGCTACACCCATCTTTGTAGACAGTGAGCCCGACACCTGGAATATGTCTCCTGTATTCCTTGAAAAAGCAATTGAAGACCGATTAGTAAAAGGCAAGAAACCAAAAGCAATCATTGTAGTTCATTTGTATGGTATGCCCGCAAAGATGGACGAAATTATGGCGGTTGCTAACAAATATAGTATCCCTGTAATTGAAGATGCAGCTGAGGCTTTGGGATCTACCTACAAAGGAATTCCTGTTGGAACCATTGGTCAAATTGGTATTTTTTCTTTTAATGGTAATAAAATTATCACAACTTCCGGTGGAGGTGCTGTTGTAGCCAACGATGAAGCTTTGGTTAAAAAAGCAAGATTCTTATCTACACAAGCTCTTGATCCAGCCCCTCACTACCAGCATTCTCACATCGGTTACAATTACCGAATGAGTAATATCAGTGCTGGAATTGGAAGAGGACAAATGGAAGTTCTGAACGATCGTGTAAATAAAAGAAGAGAAAATTTTGCTTTTTACCAGAATAGTTTCTCTTCAAATAATGCTATTAAAATGGGAACTGCTCCTGATGGTGATTTTTTCTCTAACCATTGGTTAAGTACTGTTCTTATTGAGAGCAATGAAGTATCAAGAGAGGACATCCGTTTGGCATTGGTAGCTGAAAACATCGATTGCAGACCTTTGTGGAAACCGATGCATATGCAACCCGTTTTTGAAAATTGTCCGTTCTATGGTGATGGCACTTGTGAAAGATTGTTTGAATTAGGACTTTGCCTTCCTTCCGGAAGCAACCTAAAACAAGAAGAACTCGACTTAGTTGTTAATACTGTGAATTCTGTATTTGAAGCTGCTAAAAATAAAAAGAAAGAAACCATAGCAGTTTAGAATACAACCCTTTCGAACGAAAGTTCGTCTCTGTGAAACGATAATATCCAATAGCTTCTTGAAGGCACAATAATCCAAGTTTTCCGTGTAAAGCTCCCTATTAGCTTACAAACTGAACCCGATAAGAAAACTTAACGTTAAACCTGTTCACCGCCCATGAAGCAGCTATTATCTTTTAACAAAGCCGTACCCAGATGGGTTGTACTCATCTTAGACCTAACGATAACCGTACTGTCGTTCTCATTGTCGTACTTTATCGTAAAGCAATTTCATTTTCCGGAAATCCTTAGAGGACATTTTTTCTTCTATACGGCGCTCTATGCAATTATCTCATTAATTGTATTCTTTGCTATGCGCATCCATACCGGGTTAATTCGTTATTCGAACAACCACGATATGATTCGCATTTTCGTTGCAGTTCTGATTACCGGACTAATCTATCCTGTTGCTTCTGAAATATTTGTTTCAAGACGCTTCCACATCACAAGCTTGAATGTTCCCGGTGTACTATTGATCAATTTTTTCATCAATTCTAGTGCTTTAATTTTACTGCGCACCTTTGCGAAGAGCTTTATGAACTATGTTCGAAATATCAACGTAGTAAATAAAGAGAATGTGTTGATCTATGGGTCTGATGGAGACGCCATTTTGATCAAACAAGCAATTGAAGCAACTGCTACCAATAAATTTGTGATAGCTGGTTTTATAGACAGTGCTCCAAATAAAGTAAACACGCATATCCAACAAAAACGTGTTTTCCATATCAATGCTTTAGCTACTCTAAAACAACGAAAAAATGTAAGTAAGTTGTTGATCATGAATGATCAATTGACTAATGCTGACAAGAAGTTGGTGATTGAAAAATGTTTGCTCGTAGGTATCAAAGTATTGACGGTTTCTCCTTCTGATCAGTGGGTATACGGTAAATTAAGTCTTGGACAAATCCAAGAATTGAGTATCGAAGACTTGTTACAACGTGAACCAATTGTTATCAATAATGATAAGATTTCAGAAGAACTAAAAGGCAAGACTGTATTGATTACAGGAGCTGCAGGATCAATAGGCTCAGAAATCGTTCGCCAGGTTATCACCTTTGCGCCTAAAATGGTGATCCTTTGCGATCAGGCAGAGTCTCCTTTACATGAAATTCAACTAGAAGTAGAGGAGAAATTCCCTAGTGTAACCATAAAAACATTCATTGGAAGTATCCGCGATAAAAATAGGATGAAGATTCCTTTCCGTGATTATAGACCGGATTATGTATTCCATGCTGCAGCTTATAAACACGTACCAATGATGGAACGTCACCCAAGCGAAGCCATTCTTACCAATGTAATGGGTACAAAAATTTTAGCTGATTTAGCGGTACAATTCAACGTCCACAAATTTGTAATGATTTCAACAGATAAAGCTGTTAATCCTACGAATGTAATGGGTGCGTCAAAAAGGATTGCGGAAATGTATTGCCAGTCGATGAGTTCTAATGGCCGTTCAATTGAATTAGATGCAACTGGTCTTTTACCAACCAATACAGGAACTAAATTCATTACAACCCGTTTTGGAAACGTATTGGGCTCAAATGGATCTGTGATTCCTCGCTTCAAGCAGCAAATTCAAAAGGGTGGGCCTATTACGGTAACACATCCTGAAATTACTCGCTATTTTATGACGATCCCTGAAGCAGTTCAATTGGTACTTCAAGCTGCTCAGATCGGAAATGGAGCTGAAATCTATATTTTCGACATGGGTAAGCCCGTGAAAATTGTTGACTTGGCGCTTAAAATGATTCGATTGGCCGGATTAACACCAGATGAAGACATTAAGATTTTCTACACAGGATTACGTCCGGGTGAAAAATTATACGAAGAACTATTGAACAAGGAAGAAATTACGCTGCCAACTCCACACGAAAAGATTAAGATCGCAAGAGTAATTCCGTGTGGGGATAGTGTTCGAAAAGATATTGATGAACTGATTGGATTGGGAAAATTGGAAGATAGTTACAATGTTGTTCGCACGATGAAGGCGCTGCTTCCTGAATTCAAGTCTAACAATTCAATTTATGAAGATCTGGATCATTCGGAAGAGTCAGAATTGAGAGAGGCGAATGCATAGAATTTGTCCACATTTCATTGACTTTTATTCATAACCCATTAAATTACAGTGCTTAATAGTCCTTAATTGAACTAAGTAATTAGAATAATAACCAAAACTTGCTGTAAACCATGAAAGTATTATTAATGATATTAATAAGCACTTTCATGGTTTCTTTTTGTTGGGCCCAAAAAGAAAACAATGTTTGGAATTTCGGTTATGGTGTACAGGCCAATTTTAACAGCGGGAATCCTGTATTTGAGCCGGGTAGTCAATTAAACAGCTGGGAAGGCTGTTCTTCAATTAGCGACCGCAATGGCAATTTGCTATTCTATTCCGATGGTATGAATGTTTGGGATAGAAGTAATGCCATAATGCAAAATGGGAACCTATTGCAAGGAGATACCATCTCAACAATTTCATCACTCATTGTTCCTTTCCCGGGATCTAACACGCTTTATTACCTGTTTACGATAAATAGCTTGGAGAGTAAGCCAGGTGATTTAAAATACAATATCATCGACATTACTCTAAATGGTGGGTTGGGTGGAGTAGTCGTAGGTTCAAAAAACATCCCTCTTGAAACCGGACTACTTGAAAAAGTAGCGGCGGTTAGACATGCCAATACAAAAGACGTATGGTTAGTTTGTCATTCAGCAAATAACTCCAACTTTATTGTCTACAATATTAATTGTAATGGAATAGATATCGCTTCACGTTCAGTTCAATCAATTGGATTGCCTGTTATTGTTGCGCCTGTTGGAAATGCGATTGGATATATGAGGTTTTCTCCCAATTGTCGCCGACTTGCCATAGCAAACTTTTGGACGAATATTCAAGTTTTCGATTTTGATAATGAAACAGGGATCTTGTCTAACTATCAGTTGGTTGATGAAAAACCAGCACCCATAAGTGCGTTTTATGGAATACAATTTTCACCAAATTCACAAGTACTTTATGCAACAGAATTAACAAACAAGGGAGATCCCGGCAACTACTATCTATGGCAATACGATTTAAATGCCCCAAATATTCCTCTTTCAAGATATGAGGTTTATTCGGAAAAAAATGGGAATCCCGTACCTCCTGCGGCGGCAATGCAATTGGCAAATAACCGTCAAGTCTATGTTGCACACAGTTATGCAGGTTTTCTAAGTACAATAGCAAACCCAAATGTAATCGGAATCGGGTGCAATTTTTCTTATAGCAGTGTTGCCATTCCAAATGGTAATTTAAGTGGACTCGGGCTGCCTGCATTTGTTGAAGGTATTGATATAACCCTTTTAGGAAATGATATATCCGTTTGTGAAGACTCTGTTGTTACATTGAGAACTCCAATATTGCAAAACACAACCAAGCAATGGTCTAATAGTTCAACTGCAGATACTTTGAATGTTACTCAGACGGGATACTATTGGGTAGACATCTTTCATAATGGTTGCACCTATCGCGATTCTATTTATGTAGAATTCAGACCCAAACCAATTATTAATTTTCCCAATGATACCACAGTTTGTGCGAATCTAATTCCGGTAAACTTAACGCGTACTATTCCCGGAGCA
This sequence comes from Endoryza foliicola, assembly GCF_050589245.1. NCBI lineage: Bacteria > Pseudomonadati > Bacteroidota > Chitinophagia > Chitinophagales > Chitinophagaceae > Endoryza > Endoryza foliicola. The sequence goes on from NZ_JBOBEW010000005.1 coordinate 414,681, forward strand.
ACTTATGTTTGGAATGACGGATCGATCGGAAATAGTATCCTTGTAGACACTACCGGCCTTTACTGGCTAGAGGCTACCTTAAATGGCTGTTCTAGACGTGACTCCATCCAAGTAAACATTGCAGCATTACCCACTTATAGCTTCGGAGCCGATACAAGTGTATGTGAAGAGACGATCGTTACACTCAATCCAGGTGTTGTAGGAACGAGTTATCTGTGGAGTACAGGAGCAACTTCGACTTTCATCACCACCGATACCAGCGGAACCTTCTGGTGTAAAGTGACCAACGCCTTTGGATGTACCTATACCGATACCATCAATGTGCAAGTGCGTCCAAAGCCGGTAGTTAATCTTGGTGCTGATGTCATTATCTGTAACGATGCTGCTCCACTAAGGATTGGACAAACCATTGCAGGAGCTACTTATAATTGGAGTACGATGGAAACAAGTGATTCAATCTCTATAACTAATACTGGATTGTACTGGCTTGAAGCTACCATCAATGGTTGTTCAAGAAGAGACTCAATCAATGTTACCATCAATCCGGTTACGACTTATAGTTTTGGTGCTGATACCAGTGTGTGTGAAGAGACGATCGTTACACTTAATCCAGGTGTTGTAGGAACGAGTTATCTGTGGAGTACAGGAGCAACTTCGACTTTCATCACCACCGATACCAGCGGAACTTTCTGGTGTAAAGTGACCAATGCTTTTGGATGTACTTATACTGATACCATTAATGTGCAGGTAAGACCCAAACCGGTGGTTAATCTTGGCGCTGATGTCATCATCTGTAATGATGCTGCTCCTTTGAGGATTGGACAAACCATTGCAGGAGCTACTTATAATTGGAGTACTTCAGAAAATACTGATAGTATTCAAGTAAATACCAGCAATGTTTATTGGCTTGAAGCCACCATCAATGGTTGTTCGAGAAG